>CAWVZP010000160.1:0-7395 GCA_963934675.1 uncultured Gammaproteobacteria bacterium
CGGTTCGTTCACCTGCCGAATTAGGCAAAGGTGTTCAGCAGGCCACTGGTTGGTAATTTAATCTTCCTCGTTTAATAATTCTGAACAATAGCCTTTGTTGAAACAATCGGACGCTGTATTTTGAGCGTCCAGATTTTCAAACCTTTATTAGTTATAATGACATTTGCACTCTAGAGAAGCGTTTCAAAATTTTTAGTTAAACACAATACACGCTGGACTATGCTGAAGTCGATAGTCTGAATTCGTTTGAGAATAGTTGCACACGTTATTCATGATATGAAGAAGAGCCTTAATCTATTGATTCAAGTACTTAGAAAGTAAGGTGAGTTTAGATCGGTTATTTTTTTAAAAGTCGGGAGAAATCTCCCAATAAAGTGACGGTGCAAGGCACCGTCACTAGTCGTTTATAAACGCATAGATTTAGACCATCAGAACTGGTTCATGGTGTTATCTTTACCCGATGCTTTCAGTGCCTGGGCACCTGAGAAATACCCTTTGTGATCATCACCCATGTCGGAACCCGCCATGTTCTGATGTTTAACGCAGGCGACACCTAATCGAATTTCCTGGCGCTGAACTTTAGAGACATAACCAAGCATACCTTCATCACCAAAATAATCTTTAGCCAAGGTATCAGTCGACAATGCAGCCGTATGATAGGTCGGAAGTGTGATCAAGTGATGGAAAACACCTGCAACACGAGCGGCATCAGCTTGGAACGAACGGATTCTGTCATCAGCTGCAGTTCCCAACTCAGTATCGTCATAATCAACACTCATCAAACCGTCACGGTCATAAGTTGATACATCTCTACCTTCTTTACTCCATGCGTCGAACACCTGTTGGCGAAAGTTAAGTGTCCAGTTGAATGATGGACTGTTGTTATAAAGCAGTTTGGCATTCGGGATGACTTCGCGGATGCTGTTAATCATGCCACCGATCTGGTCCAGATGGGGCTTTTCAGTTTCGATCCACAACATGTCAGCACCGTTTCTAAGGGCAGTAATACCGTCTAGTACGCAACGTGCTTCACCGCTACCTTCCTTAAAACGCACGAGACCATTCGGTAGTCGAACCGGTTTAACTAGCTGACCATTTTGTTTGATCACCATGTCACCATCAGAAATATCGTCGACAGAGTTAACGGGTGTGGTTTCGAGGAAAGCGTTATATTGAGAAGCAAGGTCTCCTTCAGCGGTAGATACCGGAATTTTTTGGGTCAGACCAGCACCTAATGAATCGGTACGAGCAACAATAACACCATCATCGACGCCCAACTCCAAGAATGCATAACGAATCGCATTAATCTTAGCAATGAAGTCTTCATGAGGAACGGTAACCTTACCATCCTGATGACCACATTGCTTTACGTCTGAAACTTGATTTTCAATTTGAATACAGCAGGCACCCGCCTCTATAATCTTCTTCGCTAACAGGTAGGTTGCCTCTTCGTTACCAAAACCAGCATCGATGTCGGCAATAATAGGTACGACATGGGTTTCATGGTTATCAATTTGGTTTTGAATTCCTTTTTCCTTTACGCTATCGCCAGATTCACGGGCGGCATCAAGCTCACGAAATAATCCACCTAGCTCACGTGCATCGGCCTGACGCAGGTAGGTGTAAATTTCTGCAATCAATTCTGGTACCGTCGTTTTTTCATGCATCGACTGATCGGGAAGTGGCCCAAATTCAGAGCGCAACGCAGCAATCATCCAGCCTGAAAGGTATATATAAGAACTCTTTGTAGTTCCCATGTGTTTCTTTATCGCAATCATTTTTTGTTGTGCAATAAATCCGTGCCAGCAACCCAGTGACTGAGTATATTTCGATGAATCGCGATCGTAAGCGACCATATCCTCACGCATAATTTTTGCAGTATATGTCGCAATATCGATACCCGTTTGAAATTTGTTTTGAGCACGCATACGGGCTACAGATTCGGGATTAATTGCATTCCAGCTATCGCCTTGCGCACCGCACAATGCGGCGACGTCAGCGATGTCTTTTTTATATTGAGTCATGGTAAGCCTCTGGCTAGGGAGAATAGAAATACAGTAAGGCTATAATAGAATCTTATTCTTTATAATTGAAATAAATGCCGGTTATATCTGTTATTCACACAAGTTATAATGGTCGTGTTAATTGATAGCTGTAGCGATACAATCGATCTTAATCTTTTAACACATCTTGTCGCCCTACTTTGAGATCGAAGCGTTATCAATCTCTCTAATTAACATGGCTTATGCCAACTAGCTATCGACAATAGCCTGTGTTGACAAAACTGATAAAAGCTCAAGCTCTGGTAATTTTTATACCCTCACAGTAGAGAGCTCTTTTCCTAGACCATGACACTATTTGAACTTTCGACATGCCCTTCCCCTTACGAATTGATACAATAAGGAAGAGCATAGCGACTCCAATTAATTTAAATGAAATTGAAGATCAGCTATCAAGCTACCCTAAAAAAAGTAATGGTAATTGATAATGAGTGAACAGGAATCAGTCGTTTTTTATCCCGGAAAAGCCAAGCTTATTCCGATCGCACTCAACATTGCTGTCGTGCCAATGTTACTTTATTTCTCAGGTGCCTGGCCCTGGCCACCAACGACTTTGCACATGGCGGTTTTTGTATTAACGGCCATTGTCGCTGTTCAATTTATTAAGCGTAGCGTCAAAAAACCTCGGTTGATTTTTGACAACGAAGGTATTCACTGTGGTGGAGTCACTTACTCAGCAGAGTCCATTATTGCTATTCAACCCTATATGCGGGCACTAAGGATTAAGTTTAATAAAGATGGCAAAGAAAAGGAGAAAGTCCTCAACCTCTGGTGGGCTAGCAAGAACGACATTAAAAAAATTTATGAAATTGCAACAGCGCGCTACAAACTTGTCAGTTAGCGAATAAGCTATATTTTAAAAATGCTAAACAAGGTAGCTTAGTGCCCTCATTAATAGTGCAGGTAACGCATTAATCGACATTCAGGCAAAAGTCACCCAAATTTTTAGTTTGATGGCGTTATTTTTAAAATGTTTAATTCGAATCTTTAGGCCTTGTAGATCGACTAAAATCGATATGTGCCGATGATTATTTCTAGCTAGTTCACGCACTTTTTTCGCTCGTGCTAGGTGCTCTTCTGAACTTTCATATGAAAAACTTAGCCACACCACATCAACTACAACCTTTATTAGTGCATCGAGTGCTTCGTTTGACTGCGTTGCTGGCCCTAGAATTGTTACAATTTAAGTTCTAGGTAGACCTTCTATCACCGCTCTCTTCCTTTGTTCCAACATATTGATGTTGATCATTGGTTGCCGTTTAGAAGCTCTAGGAATCTATTAGACTTAGGACGGCAACTACTCCAAGCAAAATCTAAGATACTTTCGATAAAACTACTGTATTTAAACAGATGCTAATCAGATTTCTAAAAAAAGTGGGTATAACTTAGATTATGCATTACGAGGCTTATACTCATCGACAACCTGATTGATTCTCTATCACTGCCAGCGCATGTAGATGCAGATGATCATCGATACAAAGCAGAAGCCGCCTAAGAATAACTATATCGGGACAATTGCACAGGTCCCCACCTCTGAATAAAGATTGGACTAGTGAACAAAAATAACCGGAATCTTAGCGTGTGCTAGCAAATGTCCCGTAGCACTCCCCATGATGATATTTCTAAGCTTCGGACGACTATAACCACCCACAACTAGCCTGTCACATTCCATCTCACCCGCTTTAGCTAGCAAGGCTTCACCTGCCGACATATTTTTCGAATTAAAAAGTATCGGCTCAGCCGATACTCCATGACGTCGCAGGTAGATACAGGCATCTTCTGCATTCACCGGTTGCTTCATACGATCTTCCGAACTCAAAACAAACACCTTGTCGGCCCTTTTTAAATTACCTAGCATCGATGAAATTGCCTGCGCTGCCTCCTTGCTGCTATTCCAGCCAATGGCGAGGCGTTTACCGGGAATATCAAGTACTACATTGCGTTGCGTCATTAAAACAGGTCGACCACTCTCTCGTAGTGCGGCTTCGAAAGAGCTTGGAGGCGGCGTCGTTTTAACAGGCTGCGGCACAATGATCAGGTCTGCAAGACGGCCATACCGACCAATTAATTCGTCGCGTTGGCCAGTGCGTTCCAGAAAATCGGCAGAAACGTTTCCATATCCAGCATCGCGCGGTTGTATAGGAACATTATATCTTTGACAGATTTCAGCGAACCGTTGCTTAAGCGCTTCGCTTTCTTTCTCAGCGGTTGCGTTAGCAGATTCAATAATGGTTTTACGCATACTGGCCGATATCCCCATGTTGCTAAATGGGATCATGTGCTCTGTTTCTTTTTTCACATATAACAAATCCAGATGACCATCATTCCTTACGGCCATACTGATTGCTGTTTCCATTAAAGAGTCTGCTGTGCTGCTTTCGCGGATGGGTAGTAAGATTGTTTTAAAAGCCATAGTTAAAATCCATCAAAGAAGCGCTTAAGTTGTAATAATTAAGGTCGAATCACATCTGACACCGGTGGTCTGGAATACAGTATACCAGATTATAAAGCATTTACGTTAACAACACGATCTTGCCAAAATGACCGCCCTTTTCCATTAACTGATGGGCTTTTGACGCTTCGCTCAATGGATAACTTGCCGCTATAAGCGGTTCAATCACACCAGTCGCAAACAATGGCATGACAGTTGTCTCAAATTGTTGAATAGTTTCTGCTTTTTCGTTAATTGAACGTGACCGGAGAACAGAACCAATCAGTTGCTGGCGCTTAACCATTATCATCGCCAAGTTAACTTCAGCTTTGATGCCACCCATGACGCCAATCAAAACAAGGCGTCCATAAACAGCCAATGACTTAAGATTGGGTTCCAGATATTTGGCTCCGATGTGATCGAGAATGACATCCACTCCTCGCTTTTTGGTTAATATCTTTATTTCTGCAGCAAACTCCTGACTTCGATAATCAAAAACATGATTAGCACCCTGCTGTTTAATCCGGTCGATTTTGGATTCAGATGCAGTAACAAAAATCTCGGTCTCTGGACTCAGCGCTTTACACAACTGTATTGCTGCCGTCGCGACCCCACCACCGCCACCATGGATTAATACAGATTGTTTCCCCAACAATCCCCCAAGCATAAATAAATTTAAATAGGCCGTAATATAGGTCTCGCAAATACACGCAGCTTGTTCAAAACTAAGAGCCTCAGGAATCCGCATACAATGGCTTTCATGTGCAACGGCATATTCAGCATAGCCACCGCCTCCCACAAGCGCGAAAACTCGATCTCCTTTTTTGTAAAGGCTAGTATTTGCTCCAACCGACTCGACAATACCAGCCACTTCCAAGCCGAGGATTTCAGAGTCGCCCGGAGGTGCCGGGTAGTTTCCCTGGCGCTGAATAATATCGGGCCTGTTTACCGAAGTTGATTTCACCTGGATCAGGATCTGACCTTCTGCTGGTGCCGGTGTTTCCACTTCGGAATATTGCAACCTATCAGCGTCGCCGAAATCTTTTAATGTAATCGCCTTCATTTATTCATACCTATAGTGATCGAATCAGTTTAGTGCCCTACCATACCTGAATACATCGAATTAAAACCCAGCTGCATGACCATCTTTACGTGAGTCTGAACCACCCTGAAGGACTCCATTTTCCCAGTCGATATAAATCGCTTGGCCACCGCCATGTGGGGAGTCTGCTTCGACAATCCTGTGGCCCATTTTTGAAAGCCCATCTCGAATAGTTTGTGGAATACCCTGCTCGACAGATAACTCACCGTCGTAAAGAAAGAACCTGGCAGCATCTAACGACGCCTGAACATCCATGCCATAGTCAATCCAGTTCGACAGTACATATGCCTGCCCCATTGCCTGATACTGACCACCCATGACCCCAAAACCAAGTACAGGTTTATCACCTTGGTAAACCATCGCAGGAATTATCGTATGCATGGGTCGCTTATTCGGCTCCAATTGGTTGAAGTGACCTGAGTCTAGCGAGAATCCTGCCCCTCTATTTTGTAAATTGATACCCGTAGAACCTGCAACCAAACCGCTACCCCAAGAATGGAAAACGCTATTGATGAATGAGCAAACGTTTCGATCTTTATCCACTACGGTTAGGTAAACCGTATCTTTATGGTTGGGTAGCGCAGAAGTCACTGGCTGGCTTAACGCACTATCCATCGATATTCTGCCATATTGCTGCGCAGCGAATTCGTTGGAAAGCATTTGCTCGATCGGAAGTTGATTAAACTTTGAATCACAAATAAATCGGTCTCGTTCGGCCATTGCAAGACTAAAAGCCTCACTCAGCAGATGAACATGCTGAGTACTGAGGTGCGAATAATCCTTAACTTGTGTTTGCGCCATGATGTTAAGTGCCATCAGAGTTGTTATGCCTTGACCGTTAGGCGGAATTTCGCAGACTCGATAGCCTCGATAATCAGAACTGATCGGCTCTACCCATTCGCTTCGGTGCGACTTAAAATCTTCAAGCTTTAATAAGCCATTATGCCGATCACTAAACCGAATGATTTCTTCAGCAATTTCACCCTGATAGAACACATCGCGTCCCTGTTCTGCAATAAGCCTAAGGCTACGGGCTAAGTCCTGTTGTTTATGAATAGTGCCGACTTTAGGGGCTTTGCCGTTAATTAGATAGGCAGCACTTGCCTCTGGCGTCGCGGCAAGTAATTCCTCACTGTCAGCCCAATTATGAGCAACCACCGGGCTCACAACATAACCATTTTGGGCGTAATTAATGGCTGGTTTTAATAACTCTGCAAAATCTAGTTTTCCTAGTGATTGGCTCGCACTGTGCCAAGCGTCGATTGCCCCAGGTATAGTCACCGGCAAAATGCCTGTTTCGGGCATAGTCTCATGCCCGCGTTTGTGCATCTCATCTATCGAGGCCGCAGCAGGTGAACGCCCGCTTCCGTTTAAAGCATGAAGTTTTCCAGTTGCCGCTTCGTGATAGAGAATAAAACAATCCCCGCCAATACCGGATGAATAACTTTCTACGACCGATAAAGTAGCACTAGCAGCAATAGCAGCATCCATTGCATTGCCACCCTCTCGTAGTATTTGTAAGGCAACCTCAGTTGCCATGGGCTGGCTCGTTGCTGCCATGGCTTCGGTGCTCATTACGGGCGATCGGCCGGGTAACTGGTGATTTCTCATCGGATTGTTCCTGAGTAAATGATGATCTTTTAAAAATCGTACTGTGCGTAAAATTTTACCCTAATTATCTGGATCGTAACAATCACGGTCGTCAATAGGTCTTTATAGCTTGGAATAGTTAAGAACCTGTCTGACCTAGGGTGATAAACGCTCGCTAGCCCACTGGCCATCCTCATTGCGCTCAAATAGAA
>CAWVZP010000161.1:0-7363 GCA_963934675.1 uncultured Gammaproteobacteria bacterium
TTACGTTCAAATCCGAATTCGGAAATAACACGCAGAACCTCGCCTTCGTCGCAAGGTACAGCTTTAAGGATAGAGAAACCATAGTCTTTAATCGATTGCAGCGCTGCTATCTTAGTTTCCGGCAAGGCGCAAAAGTCGGAGTAATTATGCTTGGGAATGCCGGCTTCAAATGAACTTTTTTGCCACAGGCTTTTGTTCGACTCGCTACGGTCATCGGCCTGATCGTTAATGCAATAACAGTTTTTGATTAACCAGCTGACAGAAAACTCTGATCGATGTTCAGGCGCAAAATCAATGATGAGTAAATCATCGGTATGGCTTACGCCAATGATAGTCACGTTCAACGGAAAATCGGTAATGTTGAGCAACCGCTGACCACTGACTGGGTCTCTGCTGTCGGGCATTTGGCAATGATCGCGCAGCCATATTGCAGCTAGCTGGCTTTGCTGGCCACCTTTCCAGTCAATGGTTAGTTCATTGGCATCGAATTGATATCGATCGATTCGTTTCATAGTCATTGTCTAGGAGACTGTCTGGCTTAAGGGCGAAGTAATGATTCTAATAGGCTGCGATAGTCTTTTATGGGCCTGATATCTAGCCCGGTCACTTTGCCATCATCGTCGTAATGTCGTGCTTTGACCGCGGCCAGATGGTGAGGGTTCGACTCGAACATTTCTACCTCTGCTGCTGTCATTGGACCACCCTGAACATTAAGTGAGTCAATCGAAGCGTTGGATAATCGTTTGATGTATTCATCATCAACCGCACACAGGTATTTCTTGGCTGCTACATGCAAGCGAATCGGTTCAGTGACCGCTTTAGAGAAGTAGGGCGCAAGGAAATTAGCCCCCGCGTTTTCGTGACAGTTATCGATGCCATTTTCTAAGGCTTCAACTGGGAAGTCACCCATAAAATGACCAATGTCGTGCAGCAGTAGGGCTATGACTAATTCTTTGTTGGCGCCATCTGCGACAGCACAGGCGGCTGATTGCTCCATGTGCTGAGCCATACTGACGGCTTCTCCCATGTATTCCTCGGCTCCTCGGTGTGCAAATAAATCGAGAATAAAGTCAACAATGTTGTCTCTGGTCAATTCGTTTTTATTCAAAAGGTAGCCCCATTTAAATTTGATGGTTGAGACAGGTTAAAAATTGAGTATACCTATTGATGCAGATAGTGACATTAGTAAATCGATTAATAATAATGATGGTTGCAATCAAAAGTATTTGAGTTGTTGCTTGTGAATATAGAGTAGATTAAAGATTGCTCGAAATGGCCAAAACGAATCAATTCTGAAATACCCAATAACCACAAAATAGCCAAATCAATCCTGAAAAAACTAACTATCTTTGCTGAAATAACTAAAAACATGACATAGAGCCATAGTTTTTTTAAAACGGTTATTATATAGTTCTTGAGCAAATTTTTTTCTTTGAACTAATGAAACTAAACTGAGCTATATCTTTTTAGAATGCTTACGTAGTTTCAACCTCAAACTTTATTAAGAATTTTACAAATAACTTGTTTATGACCGGTGCGATCCAAAAGCAATTAAATAGAATGACCTGTCTTTTGGTCATTCTATGCTTATTGCTTTCCCCTATCGCCAGTGGCGTAATGTTGTTGGATAGCTCATTTAGCACTGAAACAACCGATAGCCAAGTCAGTATTGATGTTGAACATCAATGTCATCACATGGCTAAAGATTTAGCGCCGTCCATTTCCGTCAGCGAGCAGAACCATAACTGTGATTATAGCCCTTCATGCAGCCTGCATTGTTCTATTGCAGTTGAACTATCCCTTAGTAACTCTTTCACTCGCCTAGAAAAAATCATTTGCTGGTCCTCAATGGACTATTTATTTTTAAAACCCTCCTTTCTTAATCGTTTAGACAAACCTCCCACGGCTTAACCCAGCGACCTGTGGTCGTACTCTGTGGGCATCCCTACCGATGTCTCAAATCAATTTATTGAAGTCCGTATACCGAAGGATCTTTTTGATCTTTATTGTTATGGACGAGTTTTAAACTTGAATTTTAGAGGTTACTTACTTTGTACAAAAATCATTTAAATGGGTTCACTCGAGCCTTCATCATAATTCCTCTCTTAGGCGGATGTTTGAGCGTTGGTGCAGCCGAATTATCGTCTGTGCTTGATCCTGAACAGCACCCTCAATCGCCTGAATATCAATCTGTCCTTAATGATGCTGTGGTTCCGTTGGACAGCAAACTGTCTTGGACCGAACGCTTCAATGGCGATGAAACATTTAATGCCGAAGTTAGCCTTGTGTCTGGCGCATCGATTACCACGGTTGGTTCAAACCAAGTGCTGAAGATGAAATCAGAGCCGGTGATGGCCATGAAAATGGACGGGCAAGGTGCTATTAAGGCATTGAAGCTGGCGCAGGGTAAAATCAAAATATCACATGGCGCGATCGATAAATACGGTATGCCTGCGATGACCATGGTGTTTAAGGTTGAAGATCCTGGGATGCTCGATGGTCTCGAAAAAAATCAGCAAATTGGTTTTAATGTTGATAATTCTTCTGGAGGATTTGTGGTCACTCATATCATGCCAGTGGTTGCAGAAGGTAAGACTGAAGATCAGCAAGCATCGATCAAAATGGATGTGCGGGGTGTCGTTCAAACGGTCCGAGAGTCACAGGGTAAGGTCAAAATTAAACACGGGCCAATCGCCAAATATGGCATGCCAGGCATGACGATGATGTTCAAGGTCGCTGATGCTACGCTGCTTAAAGGCTTACAGAAAGGGTCTCAGGTCGATTTTAACATCGATAATTCTTCCGGTGGTTTTGTCATCACCAACATTGTCTCAGTTGAAGAGTAGGAGCCAGAAATGAATCAATTAAAGACTAAAAAAATAGTCAGCGCTCTTTTTGCTTTGTCGCTATCAGCCTGTACCTCGATACCGAAGGACGGTGGTTTGTCCAACGTCAATTCATTGGTTGAGACTAAACTCAGTGCTGGGGTTCAATTGCCCAGTCTGTCACATAACAATCAGTTGACAGCTGACGCAATGTTGAGCCTGCTGGCACAACCTTTATCAATTGCGGATGCAGAAAAACTGGCCGTTGAGTTCAATCCAATGATGAAGGTCAAGCTATTCAAAGTGGGTCTAGCTGAGGCTGATTATGCCCAAGCTGGGCGCATGGAAAACCCTGGGTTTTCTTATGCCCGGGTCTCAGGTCAGGCTTATGAAGCTTCTCTTTTGTTTGATATGGGGGGGGTAATTTTAATGCCGCTTAAAAGGCAACTAGAGAAACGTCGATTACAATCCGCTAGATACCAAGCGGCCAGTGATGTGTTAGAACATATTGCGAATACCCGCAGAGGTTGGATCAATGCGGTTGCCGCTAAACAGCAAACAGCATTAATGCTTAAGGCGCTAGAGTCTGCTGAAGCGGGTAATAACCTAACCCGACAAATGTCTGCACTTGGGCATAGTAGTGTAATTGAGGCAGCTGATTCGGAGATATTTTTGAGTGGTATGCGGACTTCTTTGACTCGTCAACGACTGGCAGAGTCTGCTGCGAGAGAGGGTTTGATTCGTCAGTTAGGATTATGGGGCCAGCAGGCTAGATCTCTCAAACTACCTGATCGGTTACCTGAGCTACCGTCGAACTCGATAGACATTGAATCCGTAGAGGGGCAGGCCATCGAAAATCGACTTGATGTTCGAATGGCTAATATGAATATCGAAGGTCTAGCTAAAAACCTTAAGCTGACGCGGCTCAATCCATTTTTCTCTGCAATTGAATTAGGTCCTGTAATGGAAAAAGGTGAGGGTGAAATAAATCGAGGCTATGAACTCGAATTCCGAATCCCGATATTCGATACTGGTGACATTAAAACGCAGAAAGCAAAAGCCATTTATGATCAGGCGCAAGCTCAAGCGGAAGTCACTGCGATTTCTGCAGCTTCAAGTGCTAGGCAGGCCCTAAAAAGCTATCGCAGTAATTTAGAAATTGCGAAGCACTATCGCGATATCGTTTTACCGTTACGAGAGCGTGTCAGTCAAGAGCAGTTACTGATGTTTAATGGCATGTTGATCAGCGTGTTTGACCTGCTTGATGATTTACGTTCATCAATGAATATGGAATCTAGCTATGTTGATTCTATAAAAGACTTTTGGATAGCCGATGCAGACTTGCAGCAGGCGCTGACAGGCTCAGGAATGCCGGGCATGAATTTTGAAGCAGCTTCAATGATGCCATCCTCAGCAGCTGACGGGGGAGGACACTAATATGAACAGTAATTTAAATAAAGATGAGCAAGATAAAATGACCAATAGAAGACAGTTTTTAAAGGGTGCAGGAGCAGCGGCCTTAGGGGCAGGAATGATTTCACGGGTCTCTTTAGCAGCTTTACCTGAATCACCGAGCTCTATGAGTGCGACAATGGAGCCGCCGCCTGAACCGACTAGTGGTCGTTGGTACAACCCCGTTGTAACACTTAACGGCTGGTCACTCCCATGGCGTATGAAAAACGGCTGGAAGGAGTTTCATCTTACTGCCGAAGCCGTAGAGCGAGAAATTGCGCCCGGTATGACTGCGCGTCTATGGGGCTATAACGGCCAGTCACCTGGACCGACCATTGAATGTGTGGAAGGTGACAAAGTGCGTATTTTTGTGACTAACCGTTTGCCAGAACACACCACAGTGCACTGGCACGGCATATTTTTAGCCGCAGGAATGGATGGTGTTGGCGGGTTGAGTCAGCCTCATATACCCCCAGGAAAAACTTTTGCCTACGAATTTGAACTCAAGCAATCGGGTACATTTATGTACCATCCACATGCTGACGAAATGGTGCAGATGGCCATGGGCATGATGGGATCGTTGGTGGTTCACCCCAAAGACCCCGAGTTGCATAAGGTTGACCGCGATTTTTGTTTTTTGATGAGTGCTTATGATATTGATCCGGGTACGATGACGGCTAAGGTCAATACCATGCTCGACTTTAATCTGTGGACTTGGAATAGTCGCGTATTTCCGGGTATTGATCATCTAGTCTGTCGTGAAGGGGACAGGGTGCGTGTGCGTATGGGTAATTTGACAATGACCAATCACCCAATACACCTTCACGGATTAAACTTTGAGGTGGCGGGTACCGATGGTGGCTGGGTCAGACCAGAGGCGAGATGGCCCGAGGTAACCAGTGATGTTGCCATAGGCCAAATGCGTGCCATCGAGTTCGATGCTGACGCACCGGGCGACTGGGCAATGCACTGCCATAAGTCACACCATACAATGAATCCGATGGGACATAGTGTGCCGAATATGATCGGTGTTGATCAACGTGAGGTGCAGCAGAGTATTTCTAAACTGCTGCCAGGATACATGGTCATGGGTGAGCGTGGCATGGCGGATATGGGTGAAATGACGATGCCACTCCCTGCTAACACTTTGCCGATGATGACGGGTGAAGGTCAGTTTGGCCCGATCGAAATGGGTGGCATGTTTACTGTGCTTAAAATTCGTGCCGATCAAAAGGCAAACGATTACACCGACCCTGGCTGGTATGACTTTCCCGCAGGCACTGTTGCCTATGAAGTCGATTTGTCGTAACACTTAGTTTTAAAATAATATCTAAATAAATCAACCACAAAGGAAAACTAAAGATGAAAAAAATAGAAAATACCCTAGCCACTTCGCTATTGGCCATTGCTGTAGCCTTGTCATCAATAGCGGTTTATGCCGGTGCTGGGCATGATGATGAATTGATGGTGTTTGATCCAATAGAGACTGAGTTTGGTCGTTATAAACCTAAAATGCACGTTACTAAAACGATTGAAATCGTAATGAGTGATGAAATGCGTTTTAACCCCAGTGTTATTCAAGTGGAAAAAGGCGATGTGATTAAATTTGTTCATGAAAATACGGGGCAAATGATGCACGAGTTTGTACTAGGCACTTCTGATTCATTGGTTATGCATGCCGACATGATGAAGAAGTTCCCTGGTATGGAGCACTCTGATCCCTACATGACGCACGTTGCACCGGGTAAAAAGGGCGAAGTCATTTGGCAGTTTTCAGAGGCAGGGGAATTCTCCTTCGGTTGTCTTATCCCAGGTCATTTCGATGCCGGTATGAAGGGTAAGATAGTAGTCGGTTCTTAAGGCTGGCTTGTAATCTTGTTGGTTACTTTTTAAGGTGTTAATGAGGTTTAAATTGTTCTGGATAGCAAGGCATCAATTTTGGTTCCATGCTATCTGGGACTTTCTGTACCATTAATTCATTAGGGTGTAATAAAAAATTCCTAAAAGTAGCCTCAATCCTTTGTCGTTCCTCTAAAAAGCTTCTGATGTATAGGCCGAATGAATATAGTGACTGAAAAAACGCCAATAGCGTTGGGTCGTTAATTGACAGTACAATCATTATTTTGGTGCAGGATTGCCTGTTGTCCATTTTTTGAAACGAGATTCGCAGTGTTCTAGAAGCTCGCTGTAAGTTTGAAAGTAGAGTTCGAAGCCATCTTCGGCGGGTGCATCGTATTCGCAAAAGTCATTATCATGGGTCCGACAAATAGTCGGGCGATCATTATATATGCCACATCGCCCATCCATTTCAAGATGAGAGCAAGTTGAGTTGATCATCAGAAACCAGTCGGCTGAATCTTTATAAATGGCGATATTTTTATGTGATACTTGCCATAGTAAAATTTCAAAATCGTACTTTGAGCGAGGCGTGTCGATTTGCTGAGTAATGTAGGTGCAGCAGGTTGAATTAGTGCAAAGGTCACATTTAGATGTTGTTGGTGTAGCACTAGCCACTTCAATAAGAGGGAAGTCGAGGTGACTCATTTTGAAAAATTAATCCAGTCGCGTGGTTTTAGATAGTAGTCAGTGAGTAATGCTTCGTCACTGCCGGATTCTGCCTGATAATTATACTGCCAGTTAACGACGGGAGGTAATGACATTAAGATTGACTCGGTTCGGCCACCGGATTGTAATCCGAATAAAGTACCTCGGTCATATACTAAATTAAACTCGACATAACGCCCGCGGCGGTAGAGTTGAAATTGCTTTTGTTGGTTGGTGTAGGCGGTATCTTTTCGTTTCTCTACGATGGGTAGATAAGCCTCGAGATAGTGGTCACCCACACTACGCATGAATTCGAACGACTGTTCGAAGCCAGGTTGATTGAGGTCATCAAAAAACAGGCCGCCAATGCCGCGTGCTTCATTGCGATGTTTGAGGTGAAAATAATCGTCACACCATTGTTTATATTTATTATAGATATCTGAATTCGTAACTGAGCCAAAGTCTGCACAAGCCTGTTTAGCCACTTGATGCCAGTGCACGCAATCTTCCGTATAAGCATAATAAGGGGTTAGATCAAAACC
>CAWVZP010000162.1:0-7329 GCA_963934675.1 uncultured Gammaproteobacteria bacterium
CGCCAGAGCAATGGCAGCAACAACTCAATGAGATAGTGGTTCGTATCGATCGCCTTGGCCCCATCAATTTGGCTGCCATTCATGAGTATCAAGAGCAATCTGAGCGCAAGCTGTACCTTGATGCTCAAAATGATGATTTAACCTCAGCCTTAACCACGCTGGAAAATGCGATTAAAAAAATTGATAAAGAGACCAGAGAGCGCTTTAAAGAGACATTTGATCATGTTAACAGTCGTATGGGAGAGCGTTTTCCTAAGCTATTTGGTGGTGGTGAAGCCAGGTTGGAACTGACTGAAGACGACCTACTCAACACTGGTGTTGTTATTATGGCGAGACCACCCGGCAAGCGAGTGACTAACTTGCAATTACTTTCAGGTGGGGAAAAAGCATTAACGGCTGTCGCATTAATTTTTGCCATTTTTGAACTAAATCCTTCGCCTTTTTGTATGCTTGATGAAGTCGATGCACCACTTGATGATGCCAACGTTGCTCGTTTTTGTGCGATGGTGGGCGAAATGTCAGAGCAGGTTCAGTTTATAATGATTTCGCATAATAAAATCACCATGGAATTAGCGCAAAATCTTAACGGGGTGACTATGCATGAGCCTGGCGTATCGAGATTAGTGTCAGTCGATGTCAGCGCCGCAGTGGAATTAGTTGGCGTACAGTAGTATCTTTAAAACAAGACATTCGGTTTAGGGATCAAAAAAATGGATGCATCAGCATTACGCTGGACATTAGCAATCATAGGCGTTGTGCTGCTAGTCGGTATTTATTTACATGGTTTGTACCAGAATCGCCTGCGTAAGCGTATTGCAATGGAAACCTTGACTCGCGAAGAAGATGATTCTGCTTTCATCGAAGATGAAGAGCTACGAACTGAACTGGACTATATTAGCCAAATAATGACCGAAACAGATGAACCTGAAAGTTATGACGATATTCAAATTAACCCCACAATTGAGGCCGACTTAACGCCATTTAAGTTACCCCCCCCCCAATGGTTTATTGCAGACATCCTCGCTAGCATGGCACCCGAGCAATTGGTTAATTATTTGCTTTATCACACGGATTTTCACCTGATGACTAGTGAAGCAGTCGAAAGTGTGTTGTGTCAGGTAGGGTTAGAGGCGAACAACGCTGGCTATATGGAGTATCGCCATGAAAATGAGCTCAGCTTTACGATGACTAATCTTTCAGCCCCTGGCCATTTTATTGAGATCGGTAATCCTGAGTTTTCTTCGCAAGGCTTTAATTGCTTTATTGACCTACAATCCAACAGCAATCCAGCCGAGTCGTATGAAATTATGCTGAAGAAAATTGATGAGCTGGTTCGCTTGCTTAAGGTAAAAGTATATCAGCCCAATCACAACCTGCTCACTATTAGCGATGTTACTCAAATTCGATCAAAACTCGATTCTTAACATTTAGCTTAATTGATACCTTAAACGATAATTATGGCAGTTCTTACAGATAACATCCGCCTTGAAGTCGAAGCACTAAGGCAAAAAATAAACCTATATAACTATCGTTATTATGGTCTAGATGATGCCAGTATTACGGATCAGGCTTATGATCAACTTTATCGTCAATTGCAACAGTTCGAACAACAATATCCCGAACTAGAGTCTGCCGAATCACCTACTCAAAGGGTCGGTACTGCGCCATCAACTCACTTTGAAAGCGTCGACCACGAAGTTGCCATGCTGTCTTTAGATAATGCCTTTGACGCATCAGAAATGCAGGCTTTTGAGAAACGGTTAAGTGACAGAGTGATTACCAAAGAAGCGCCCCTACATTTCACTGCAGAACCCAAGCTCGACGGATTGGCGGTTAGTTTGCTCTATCACAATGGCACTTTAATTCGTGCCGCGACCAGAGGTGATGGCAAGACAGGTGAAAACATCACGGCCAATGCGCGAACCCTTAAATCAATTCCACTGGTGCTAAAAGGCAGTCATTTACCTAGCCAGATTGAAGTGCGGGGTGAGGTGTATATGGATCATGCCGGATTCGAAAAACTCAACAATGATCAACGTCGAAAAGACGGCAAGGTTTTTGCCAACCCGCGGAACGCAGCCGCTGGGAGCTTAAGATTGCTTGATTCGCGCATTACAGCGAGCCGACCATTGACTTTTTGCAGTTACGCGATTGGCTGGGTAGATGATAAATATAGTTTGCCCGACAGCCAATTTGAACGAATGCAGTATTTAACCACCATTGGCTTGCCTATCAGTCCTTTTATCCAGCGTGTTATGGCGGTTCAAGGTTGCCTCGATTATCGACAACAGATACTTGAGCAACGTGATCAACTAGCGTTTGAAATCGACGGTGTCGTGTTTAAACTAGATGACATCACCCAGCAGCAGCAAGCGGGTTATGTTTCACGCGCACCACGATGGGCGATTGCGTATAAGTTTCCAGCACAAGAAGTAATGACACGGTTACTTGATGTCAACTTTCAAGTCGGCCGAACCGGTGCCATTACTCCTGTTGCCAGGTTAGAGCCTGTTTTTGTTGGCGGTGTGATGGTGAGTAATGCAACGCTTCACAACATGGGTGAAATAGCCCGTAAAGATGTTCGGATTGGTGATGTTGTAATTGTTCGCCGTGCGGGTGATGTCATTCCTGAAGTCGTCATACCAGTGACCGAACAGCGACAATCCGAACTTCAACTACCGGAAATGCCGGCACATTGTCCAGTGTGCCGGTCAGAAGTTATCAAGCCTGAAGGCCAGGCGGCCTATCGCTGTACCGGCGGTTTAGTTTGTGCAGCGCAGCGTAAAGAGGGCATAAAACACTTTGCTTCGCGCAAGGCACTCGATATTGACGGACTAGGCGATAAGTTAATCGAAAAAATGGTCGAACTGGAAATGATCCAGTCGGTAGGCGATCTCTATCATCTAAAAATGTCACAGTTGTCTGCATTAGAGCGAATGGCTGAAAAGTCAGCGACTAATTTATTAAAGAGTATCGAAGTGAGTAAATTAACGACGTTACCTCGGTTTATCTATGCATTAGGTATTCGTGAAGTAGGGCAGGCAACGGCCGAAGCGCTGGCCCTGTTTTTCAGAGATATTAAAACGTTAATGACGACGGATTTCGAAACCTTGCAACAGGTAGATGATGTTGGGCCAGTGGTAGCCGAAAATATCATTCGTTTTTTTGAACAACCCAATAATATTGCAGTGGTGACTGATTTAATAGAACAAGGCATTCATTGGCCTAAAGTAATAGCGCCCGACCCCGTCAACGCGTTACCGTTATTAGGCCAAACCTTTGTCATTACCGGAACGCTAGAGGGCTTAGGTCGCGATCAGGCAGCGCTCATGCTAAAACAACGCGGCGCGAAGGTGTCTACTAGTGTGTCGGCAAAAACAACGGCAGTCATTGCCGGTGAAAAGCCCGGGTCGAAAGTGACTAAGGCCGATTCACTGGGTGTTGATGTACTGAGTCAGGAACAGTTTGAAGCTTTAATTTCAGCAACGGCCATGTATGAGAAATAAGCATGAGCAATGACGGCTCTAGTGTTGATATTAAAAAATACATCTATGCTGTTTACATATTACAGGCGGTTTCTTTTATTCCCTTTTTGATATTTGTACCCGCTATTATCGGCGTGATGATTAACTATATAAAAGGTGATGATGTAATAGGTAGCTGGCTGCAGTCGCATTTTATCTGGCAAAAGAATACATTTTGGTTTGGTTTGGTTTGCTCTGGCTCAGCCTGGGCATGCTCACAACCGCCATAATGATAGGATATGCGGTCTTGTTTTTTGTTCCCATCTGGCTTATTTATCGAATAGCAAAAGGATGGATTTATCTGGTTGATGGCAAAGAGCTATACCGAGTAACACAATGATGAATAATCACTAATTTTTAGGCAATTAAACCATGAATGAATCAAAATTTAATCAGTTAGCAGAAGAGACCATGATTGCAATCGAAGAAGCCATCGAAGCATCGAATGCTGACATCGATTACGACAATGTAGCGGATATTTTAACCCTAGAATTCCCAAATCGAAGTCGAATTATTATTAATAAACAAACACCGCTAAGCCAGATATGGGTAGCGGCTAAGTCAGGCGGTTATCATTTCGACTATGACGAGAAAAACAGTGTTTGGTGTCTTAATACCAGTACTGAAAAAGAACTGTTTGCCCAGTTAAGTCTTTATTGCTCGGAGCAATTGGGTGAAGCAATCGAACTGAATAGCGAGCGCTAATTGACTACCCCGCGCCTAATGCTCTTCACCTTGGCCGCCTGAAAGCGCCAGCTATAACAATGGTTCTAACTAAAAGAGCGCTACTATCACGGTTAATGAAATATCTAATTGGCATAATGATATTCAGTTTATTATTTGTGTTGGCTGATTTTTCAATCGACCTTCGCCCCAAAAATGTGCAGGCGAGCTACTATTTTACGATAACTCAAAGTGAGATTGCGTTTGATAATCCAGTCTGGTTACAGCAGGATAACTTGAGTATCCTGCTAATAAAGCGATCGATTAATCTTAAAGATCAACTCAGAAATACCAAAAATAACCTGCAGGACATTGAAAGTGATTCGAGCCGCCAGCCAGCTTACGCAAAAAATGCTCTTCGATCGAGAGGCGAAACATATTTTGTTTCATACGCCTTGGGAACCGACTTTACTTGCCCAATCGAATTAATAGAGAAGCAGATATTAAAAGAAATATGTGGCACTGCGAGTTACGATTTTGCCGGTAGAGCACTGTCAGGGGATAATCAATTTCAAAACCTGTCAATTCCAGATTATAATTTCAACCATGATTATAGCCGTTTAACCATTTCTATCTATTAATCTAATTTCTTCTAACCAAGCCTCAACTAACTGAAGTAAACAATATGCCCACATTTGACGCGGTTTCCGAAGTCGACCATCACGAACTCAGTAATGCTATCGATCAAGCCAATAAAGAGATTGGAACTCGCTATGACTTTAAAGGATCTGATTCGAAAATTGAACAGACGGCTAACGAGCTGACTTTGATATCTGAATCTGAATTTCAAATTAAGCAAATGGCGCCTATCTTAAGAGAAAAAATGGCTAAAAGAGGCATCGATGTTAGTTGCCTAGATTTTGCCGACATCATCGAGATGAATAAAAAAGCAAAGCAACAGGTCACCGTCAAAGAAGGATTAGATAAAGATATCGCGCGTAAAATTGTTAAGTTGATCAAAGAATCAAAAATTAAAGTTCAGGCTGCAATTCAAGACGAACAGGTGAGGGTGACTGGAAAGAAGCGGGATGAGTTGCAACAGGTGATGCAATTATTGCGAGAGGCTAACTTAGGCATCCCACTGCAATTCAATAACTTCCGAGACTAGAGCGAAAGCCTTTTTAAGTTGTCAGGTAAATGTCAAAACGTATTGTTTTTTCGCGATAAACCAGATCGGGTTGAATATCAGAAAAGGCAGGCGACTTTAAAGGCCGTTTCATAACGACCCGGTTTTTAGCTCGTCCTAATGCGAGTTTAAATACTGACTCTATGTCTACATTGGTTGTCATCTTCTGCAATAGTTGCATTTCTTTCGACGGCTTTGCGCTCGATTTATGGCTCGGAAACATTGGGTCTAAGTAAATACAGTCAAACTGATCATTATTGACGGAGTCGGTTAAAAATGCCTGACCGTTGGAGTGAAGCGAGGTAATTCGACGAGCAACCTGAGCAAGCTTAGGGTTTGTTTCAATGCACTTTAAAGAATGTGCCGTAATAGCGTAAACCAGCTGATTTTGTTCGAGCATGGTGACTTCTCGCCCGTTGTGAGCAATCATGAAGCTATCCATGCCCCAACCCCCAGTTAAATCCAGAACTGTGCGGATGCTCCGTTGTTTATTGGTACAGGCCTTAATTAGCAATTGATTGGGTTGAATTAAGCGCTTTAAAAATTGCGGTTCTGAAAAAGAATGTCTAAATTTAAACTGATTGCCACAAACAATAACGCCGTCTGTGCTAAGTTCGACATGAAAGTCAGTATCAGCGCTTGGGTTCTGATGGCGCAGCTTTTCTAACGCTTCGTTGATTTTTGAAGATAAAGTCATCACGCCACGTGTCCGGAAATAGCCTAGTAGTGGGGTGGGACTTCCGACGTCGTTTGTTGGTCAGGAAGCTGTGATTTTAAATCGATATATTGTAGCTTAAGGGATTCGAAATCTAACATTAGTTTTGTTATGTCCCGGTCCTGCCGAGTTATTATATCGTTGAGTGTTTGCAGGGTGTGTTCTTGTTCAGAAAAGAGCATTTCAAGTTTGGCTATTTGTTCGAGGCTTGTCGAAATCATATGGTTAGGTGAAATTCAAATCAAATTATTCTATCAAATATTTAACGCTGTAAGTATTTCATCTTTCAATTATTGAAAAGAATCTCGTCACTACTAAAGTGCCTAGAGTTTGTTTTCGACAGGTTAACAAATAACCGCGTATCAGACAGAAAGCTTCAGCGACTTCCATTGAACGAAAGTATCTCGATATTTTCTGTCGGCCTAGGGTCGTACGAATATCAGTTTTAAACAATATTACGCCTAAAGGGATTCTCGGTAACGACCATAGAATGGATAGGTCATCCATAAACTGACGCTCTCTTTTCAAGATTAGAGCAGTAATCTATTGATTAGCGGGGCTTAGCTCCATCGCACCCTGTCGCTTCGGCGAGCTGCCAATAGCATGCCAGAGTTTCACTTCACCATAGTCTGTACGACTGCCTCCGGGAATTATGATGGGCTTGCTTGGGTTGAGCATTTTTTTATCAAAACGATCGACTACCCATTGGTATAAATCATTATCAAGTCGGTTCATTTCATTAATTCGTTGACGCATTTTGAGGCTAAGTTTTTGTTCAGTATTCTTTTTATCAACGCCTTTGTTGATATGATATTCGGTAAAGTTTACCCCGAACATAGCACTCGCCAGATGCACGGTATCCTGGAAACGTTCCTGAACACCCACCAGTGAAAAGTATTTTTCAATATTTTCCTTGGCTTTATCGAGCGCTTCTTTAGGGCATCGTTTTGCATGCAAACCGATACCGCTAAAACGTCGAACCATACCATTATCAAGTTCTGCTGAGAGGCAACGGAGAAATTTGGTCTGCGTCTGCTCTCCTTTTATCCAAGGCAAAAAATCAACATAGAAATCAGGAATAGTGCGATTGTCGAAAAGCGCTTGATATGACAACCCGGTTTCCTTTCGAGCATTACGAGTAATATCGCGGAACTGAATCGAGTAATAGTAAAGAGAAATTATACGATCCTGAGGTTTACGTACTATCGCCATGTAGCAGGAAGGGCGCGATAACCATTCAT
>CAWVZP010000163.1:0-7297 GCA_963934675.1 uncultured Gammaproteobacteria bacterium
GCTATAGCTGATTAAGGCTCGAACCTAAAACCTTCGAAATCGAACAGCTCACCTGAATCATCCTTTTCTAAGACATGCATTACTTTGATGAGCTGTTTGGCCGTAAATCCAGGCGTTTGTAACTGTGCTGAAGTTAAGTTTTTTTGAAATGGCGCTGACAATGCTGTGTCAGTAGTGCCCGGTTGTAGACCAACAATAGTTATTGGCTTTCGGGTGTTGTTACATTCAATTGCAATATTTTTGATTAACATATTCAGTGCTGACTTACTGGCACGGTAAGAGTGCCAACCACCTAAGCGGTTATCACTAACACTGCCGACTCGGGCAGACAAAACTCCTATTTTAAGTAAATGTTTTTTATCAACTTTGGCCAATAAGCGAGTGATGAATAAAGTTGGGCCGACAGCATTGATATCGTAAGCGTGAATTAGTTGCTCCCGCGTTAAGCGTCGGTAGGTTTTCTCAGGCTTCATTTGGTCATCATGCAACCAGCCGGAGGCGACAAAAACCCAATCAATAGGGCAGGGCTGAGATAACGCTGAAATTGCATTATCGATGCTTTCATCATTACTGAGGTCGACTTCGTAGTCTAAGACATCAGCCGCTAATGGCGGTAATTTTTTGATATTACGAGCCATTCTGATCAGTTGCACATCGGGGAACTGTTCAATAATATTTTCGCAGTAAGCCTGTCCAATACCGCCACTAGCCGCTATTACTAGCACACATTTGGGATCTGAATCAGTTGGTTGTCGATTGTCAATAATTGATGGTGAAGTGACATTATGACGATTTAATAGGGTGATTTCTTTTTCTGGTTGAGCGTAACTTAGGCTAGCAAGTGTGTTAGTTGAATGATAAGTATCTAAACTGCTAATCGCTACTGTGCCTGCTTTTTCGAGGGAAACGAAGCCATCCTCTGCGACAAATTCATCTGCCATTTCAATACTGATTATCTCACCAATGATAAATTCAGTGCCGTTGATACCTAAAGTGTGTCTCTCACGAAATTGCATGCCTATTTTGATGCGGCTTTCTTCAACAAAAGGAGCATTAAAATTGTCGTCCCATTGCTCTGTAAAACCAACCTCATCGAATTCAGAAACATCTTCTGGATATCGAGCAGAAGTCTGGTGAGCTTGCTGATATATATCCTCATGCACGTGGTTAAGTGTATAAACACCGGTATCAAGAATGTTTTCTAAAGTGCCTCGCGGCACGGTATGTGGTCGTATTACCATTCCCAACAGCGGAGGATTAGCACCTAAATGCACAACCGAAGATACGATGCATAAATTGCTATGGCCTGAAGCATCGGCAGTACCCACCAAATTTGCACTTTTAAATCCCGACAGTGAATTAATAAAGAGCGGTCTTTCGTGACTACTTAATGCAGTGATATTGTCTTTTGTAAGTTTCATGAAATTCCGTTGGCAGTATGCCTGTCGAAAGATTATTAAAGGCTATCTGACTACTTTGACAGGAAAATAAGCAATGAGCAGAATGGCTCAAATAGTGTTAACAAGATCGACACCAGGTAAACCAAAGAGTTTGTGTCGGCGGGTAGCTTTTTCAACAAGAGTACCCAATATTCTATTTGTAATTCATTGTTAATTATATCAGGTAATTAAAAACTAAAAGTATAGCCTTGTTGTTTAATGATACATATAAAGTACCGATTATTGCTTTCGGGGCTGGCACTTCACCATTACTCGAATCGAACTACTCGATCGTGCTTATATGAAGGCAATCAACAGCTATAGTAAAACCAGTTATGACGAACGCGATACGTTATTTGTTGAATTTCACAGCAGCATGGTGTCAGCGGATTCGAATGGGCCGCAAAAGAGGCAGACAGAGTTCGGCTTTGGAGTGCACGCCACAACGCCTATTATGCTGGACTGGCGATGCGACCGGGTAGCCGAGGTTATGTCACTGACGTCTGTGTGCCAATATCGCAATTGGCTAATTGTATCGACCAAACCCAATAAGATCTGAAAATCAGCGGATTGTATTCACCGATTCTTGGCCATGTTGGTGACGGTAATTTCCATCTCACGATTTTTATCGATCCGAATGACATGGGTGGCAGCTACACCGAGGAGCACGGCATTGGGTTGAGCAAACTCAAACACATGCGAGCTGAACACGGTGATGGCGCTGTGAATATGATGCGCACCATTCAAAAGGCGATCGACCCCGATAATATTATGAATCCGAGCAAGACAATCGATTGTTAGCCTGATTATTTGCGGGGGAAATAAACCCGAGTTACTTTAAAAATGACAGTTTGATTCTGTTCTCAGGCGTGTGAGTAATCTCTGATTTTCTTGACGGCCATGAATTTAGCCAGAAATATCATCGAAACTGGCGAGTTAAATTTTGGTCATTTAACCGGATGATCCCGCTGTTTCAGGTAATAATTTAATTTCTATTCTTCGATTAAGTCGACGACCTTCTTCGGTTTCATTGCTGGTAACGGGTTTAAATTCTCCGTGACCAACCACTTTGAGTCGTTCGGGGGCAACCTGATTATTTTCCTGAAGTATTTTAACCGCTGATATTGCTCGGGCGGATGATAACTCCCAGTTTGAGCCATAGGTTGAGTTTTGACTCATAGGGATATCATCGGTATGCCCCTCAATAAAAACTTGTCGATTTGAATAATTATTCAATGTGGACGCAATGAGTGCAAGTACTTTTTGGCCTGCGGGTTTTATTTCTGCTGAGCCTGAGTTAAATAAAACTTCGCTGGACAGGTTAATAACCCGCATTTGATTTTTTAGCTGGGTAACCTTTACCTGCGTTTGATTTAATTCTTGTTCGAGTCGTTTTTTCAGAGCCGCGAACTCGGCAGCCTCACGTTCTTTTTGAACTCGTATTTGATCGAGTGTCGACTGCAATTTTTGAAACCCCTGTGTGGCGTTCGATAGCGCTTCAGTTTTGTTATCGATGCTCTGATTGACCTGTGCTACCTGATTCTGGATCAGCAGTCGACGTTGCTGTTCTTTCTGTAGTTCATGGAACAGCGCTTGTTTTTCTTCACTGACAGTGTCAATTTGGGAGTTTAATGATGCCTGTTGGGCTTGGCGTTGTCCGAGTTCTTTTTCCATTTCGTTGGATTGAACCGACACTTGGGCAATCATTGTCTGCATGTCGTTTTTGATTCTTGCGGTATTTTTCATCGCAAGCTGGAGCTTTGTCTGCTTTTCTGTTAAGGCAGCTTGGAGCATTTCACTTCGATTATCAGCTGCGGTAAGCTTATTGCCAAACTCGATCAGGTTATTTTCAAGTACAGTGTTTCTGTCCTGAACCAATGTCTGTTCATTTTGTAACTCGGTCAAATTACTTTTAAGTTGAAAAATGCGTCGGTTCAGGTTATCAGCTCTGAGCTGATGATTATTAATTTGTTCGTTGAGCGATCTATTTTGATCATTGAGCTTTTTTTTCATTTCGCTAGATTTAACGGATTCCTGAGCAATCATTTGCTGCATTTCATTTTTGAGTCTTACAGTATTTCCGACGGCAAGCTGGAGTTTTGTCTGCTCCTCTGTTAAAGCGGTTTCGAGCATCCCACTTCGGTCATCAGCCGCGATAAGCTCATTGCCAAACTCGACTAGGTTACTTTCAAGCACCGTGTTTCTGCTCTGAACTAATGTCTGTTCATCTTGTAACTCAGTCACACTACTTTCAAGTTGCAAAATGCGTTGGTTTAGATTGTCGGTTGCTTGCTGATGATTATTAACTTGTAAGTTGAGTGATCTATTCTGGTTATCTAGTTGTTGCTGGCGAGATTCGAGTAGGTCAATGTTGGACTGGCTTCGTTTGAGATTGGCCTGGAGATCTTTTTTCTCTTTCTGGTTGAAGAGGTTAATAGACTGATTGCTCTTGTGTTCGTCATAAAATAAGTACGAACCTACGCCCACAATTGCCGTAATAATTATAAGTGGGAGCGTGACCCCAGTCAGGTAACCTTTCGAGTATTTGATTGGCCTATTCATCTTCATACAACTCTACCTTCTGCTTAACTCATCGGTTCAATTTAATATCTACCGATAATAACAGTTATTTTTTAGCCATTCAGAAAAACTGATGAAACACTAAGAGTCCACCTTTGACTAGTTGTTAGCTAGGCTAGATCGATGCCTAGACTCTTTAGCTAGGCTTGTTTGTTATTTTGACGAGCTATAAAGTGAATAAATATTTTAAGTTAAGAGAATGAATTTCAAGAATAAAGAGTCATTCACTTGATTTAACTATTGACGGTTAGGGAATAGTTTATATGGTAATCGGTTTTATTGAAGCAGGATTCACCGTTTAAATAGCATAGTGCAAATGCTAGATCGCTCAGGGATGGTGGTATTAAGTGGCTTCATCGTTTTATTAAACAGGTAATGTATTACTTTTGAATTATCGTTGGGAAAAACCTTTTCAACGTTTCAAATTGTATTGAAGCATAGAATTAGTAAATTTCTTTTGCATATAATAATGCGTCTTCCTTACCATCGGCAGCCGGGTAATAGTCCTTTCGACAGCCTATTTCGTTAAATCCAACTGCGTCATAGCAACTAATTGCCTGTAAGTTACTTGGGCGAACTTCGAGCAACATCACGGTAGCATTTTTACTACGAGCAGTTTCTATCAAAAAATCGATAAAAGTTCTACCGATTCCCTTACTTTGATGCTTTTCCGACACCGATAAGTTCAGGAGGTGACTCTCTCCAGCTGCCACGCTAACAACGGCATGGGCGACAATGGCATCATTCTCAAGCGCTAACCAGCAGTCATAACCCACTCTAATACAGTCTTGTAGAATGCGTTCACTCCAAGGGTAAGGGTAGACTTCATTTTCTACAGTAAGTACATAAGCAACATCATTTAGTGTCATCGGGCGGTAGCTTAAGGTTGGTTTCAAATTGACTTTACTCACGAGTTTAGCATCTGATGTAGTAATTTCATGTCTTGCCAAACAACGGATTTGGCCGAGGGGTTGCGTAGCAGATAGGCTGGGTGATAGGTGACTTTAATCGGTATGTTTAATTCAGTCAGTTGATGACTTTGTGTGATCAAGTTAGAGACAGGTTCGTTGGTTTTTAGCAAACTATGAGCTGATATCCTTCCAACTGATAAGATAACCTTGGGTGCTATTTGCTTTATCTGAGCACTCAAAAAAGCATCACAGGCTTTGATTTCGTCTTTGTGTGGATCACGATTATTGGGTGGGCGGCATTTAACTATATTGGTAATGAATATCTGGGATCGCGCAATGCCAATTGAAAGTAAAATTTTGTCTAACAATGCGCCAGAACGGCCGACAAAAGGTTCACCTTTAATGTCTTCTTCTTGGCCCGGGCCTTCACCAATAATCATTAAATCTGCTTGCCTGTTACCGACGCCGAGTACTTTCTGAGTGCAGCCGTTGGCAAGATTGCAGTTTTTACATTGGACTATGGATTGATTGATATTGTCCCAGCTATCGAGATTGAATTCGATTTTAGGAATAATATTAGCAACTGGCTCTAGCTCGGGCCTGAACCTCGATACCGGCGCTTTTACCGTTGCTGTTACGGCTATTGATGCTGGTTTTATGGGCTCACTAACCGCTTCTATTTCGGCCGCTGGTTCCTGATTGAGTGACCGTTGTGGCACAGACGAACGGTCGACCCATTGACGAATGCCTATGCCCTGCAGGCAATGTTTTTGGCGAGGGGTTAACATGTTAAATTCATCGTAAGTTACACTGCCCCCATTTGTGGGTGTGTTTTGCCAGAGCGATTGATGACTTTATTCAGTGCATTAATATAAGACTTGGCAGAGGCAATAATAATATCGGTATCGGCACCCTGGCCATTGACAATATAGCCATCCTTTTCGACACGGACGGTCACTTCGCCTTGAGAATCAGTGCCCGTGGTAATTGCATTAACGGAATATAGCTGGAGGTTTACGCCAGTTTTGGTCAGTTTTTCAATGGCCTTAAAGCTCGCATCGACAGGTCCATCGCCTATTGCCTCAGCCTTTTGCTCCTCACCATTAATTGTTAAGGTGATACTGGCATTGGGCGAGCTGTTGGTCTCGCTGCAAACCCGTAGACTGATGAGTTTGATGGTTTCGGTTTCGGTTTCGGAGTCGAGTAATGGTTCGCTTACCAGTGACTGCAAATCTTCGTCAAAGATATCGTGTTTTTTATCTGCCAGTGTTTTAAAACGGGCGAACACTTCGTTTAACTCATCGTCTGATGCGAATTCGATATTCAATTCAGCCATGCGACTCTTGAATGCGTTTCGTCCTGAGTGTTTACCCAGTACTAGCTTGTTAGTTGTCCAGCCAACATCCTGTGCGCGCATAATTTCATAGGTTTCGCGTGCCTTTAAAATACCGTCCTGATGAATGCCCGATTCGTGTGCGAAAGCGTTGGCACCGACGATGGCTTTATTCGGCTGCACGTTGAAGCCTGTAATTGCAGATACCAGTTTTGAACAAGTCATAATCTGCGTCGCATCAAGCGTGGTATCGCAAGGAAAAACGTCCTGGCGAGTGCGAATAGCCATAACAATTTCTTCCAGTGATGCGTTGCCCGCACGTTCCCCCAGACCATTGATGGTGCATTCGACTTGTCGAGCACCATTAAGCACCGCTTGCAGTGAATTGCTCACAGCTAGCCCTAAATCGTTGTGACAATGAACTGAAAAAACGGCCTTGTCAGCATTAGGTACTCTCTCGATTAAGTCTTTTATTAACTCACCAAACTGATAGGGAATGTTGTAGCCAACGGTATCGGGGATGTTAATAGTGGTAGCACCTTCTGCAATAACCGCCTCTATTACGCGACATAAAAAATCGGGATCAGATCGCCCAGCATCTTCAGGTGAAAACTCGATGTTATCAGTATAACGCCGAGCAGTTTTGACAGCATTGACGGCAGCATCGACGACCTGATCGGGCGACATACGGAGCTTGTGTTCCATATGGATGGGTGACGTCGCGAGAAAGGTATGAATGCGCCCAGAGTTGGCTGGTTTAATCGCTTCACCAGCGCGTACGATATCAATTTCTTTAGCGCGTGCAAGCGCACAGATTGTGCTGTCTTTAATGATGCCTGATATAGCATGAACTGATTCAAAATCACCATTACTGGCTATCGGAAAACCCGCTTCGATTATATCCACCCTCATTACTTCGAGTGCTTTCGCGATGCGGATCTTTTCATCTTTAGTCATCGACGCGCCTGGGCTTTGCTCGCCATCACGCAGTGTCGTGTCAAATATGATTAGTTTATCTTTACTCATGATCTTTG
>CAWVZP010000164.1:0-7237 GCA_963934675.1 uncultured Gammaproteobacteria bacterium
CGCGCTATATCAGCAAGATGAAGACGTCACCATGCTCATCGACATGGCATTGTCGTTAGAAGGCTTAACCCGAAATGTTGGAAAACATGCTGGTGGCGTTGTTATCGCGCCGAGCGACTTAACCGACTTTACACCGACTTACAGCGAGCAAGGTGGCGCTGGGCTGGTATCACAATTTGATAAAGATGATGTCGAAGCCATCGGCCTGGTTAAGTTTGACTTTTTGGGTTTACGCACGCTTACCATCATTGACTGGGCAGTTAATTCAATCAACCTGAATAGAGCTAATAACAACGGTGGAGACCCACTTGAAATAGAGCGAATTCCGCTAGATGACAAAAAGACTTTCGAGTTATTGAGGTCTTATCAAACCACGGCCGTATTCCAGCTAGAATCTCGTGGTATGAAAGACTTGATTCGTAAACTTCAGCCAGATAGCTTTGAAGATATTATCGCTTTGGTCGCGTTATTTCGGCCTGGACCACTGCAATCAGGCATGGTCGACGACTTTATCGAACGTAAGCACGGCCGCTCACGAGTTGAATATCCTCATCCCGCGTTAGAACCTATTTTGAAACCCACCTACGGTGTCATCCTGTATCAAGAGCAGGTGATGCAAATAGCCCAGGTGCTGGCGGGTTATACACTGGGTAGTGCCGATATATTGCGTAAAGCGATGGGTAAGAAGAAACTCGAGGAAATGGAAAAGCAGCGAGTTATTTTTACCGATGGTGCGGTCGCCAATGATGTTAAAGCAGAAACGGCAACCTACATATTCGACTTGATGGAAAAGTTTGCCGGTTATGGTTTTAACAAATCGCACTCGGCTGCTTATGCGTTGGTGTCCTACCAAACGGCCTGGTTAAAAGCACACTATCCGGCTGAATTTATGGCGGCTGTTTTATCGGCGGATATGGACAACACCGATAAAATCGTCACCTTAATCGATGAGTGTCGAGAGATGAAACTCGATGTTTTACCACCCGATGTTAACCGCTCCAGTTATCGATTTACACCCTCAAAAGATGGTTTGGTATTTTACGGTTTGGGTGCGATAAAAGGGGTGGGGCAGGGTGCAATTGAGGCAATCATCGATAGCCGAGCCAACGACGCTTTCACCTCGCTAGATGCGTTTTGCGAACGTGTTGATAGCGCCAGAAAAAGCCGAAAATTACTCGAAGCACTGATTAAGGCAGGGGCGATGGATTGTTTCTCAAAAAATCGTGCTGCGCTCATGTCTCATCTGAAATTTGCACTGCAATCAGCTGAGCAACAAAACAATAATCAAAACGCAGGCATGACCGACATGTTTGCCATGTTAGTACCCGAGGTGGCAGTAAAACCCTTGCCCGATTGCGATCCTTGGGATGAGAAACAACGTTTAATGAAGGAAAAGGAAGCGCTCGGCTTGTTCCTCACTGGGCATCCATTAATTATTGTCGCGTCCGAAATCAAACAGATATCATCAACCAATTTATCGCAATGGCTGGCGCTATTGGATTCCGGCGATACCTCGGTTACTCGATATCGTCAAAAAGCCAAACCTACCACGGTTTGTGGTCTAGTGGTTGATGTGCGGATTAAAAGTGGTTCTTATGGGCGCGAAGCATTTGTCATGCTCGATGATCGCAGTGGCCGAGTTGATGTTCGCGTTTCGCCAGCATTACTTCAGGAAATAGAAGCAATCGTAGCAAAAGATTTAGTCTGGGTAGTCGATGGTGGCATAGCCTATGATGATTTTAATAATGGCATTAAAATTAAAGCCGAACGAGTCCAGTTGCTCGATGATTATCGACAACAAAACGCACGGCAGTTGCACATTAAGTTAAACGGCAACACCGATCAGGTGATCGATAAACTGGTCAGCGAGTTGCAGCAGCATCAGGGGCATAACGGGTTGCCGATTGCGTTTCATATGCAAAAAGACGGTTACGATTTTGACCTCAGAACTGAAGGTGACTGGTCTGTCATTCCCTCTGAAAAATGCTTGCTGTCACTCGCTAAGCATCTTGATCAACAGGACTTTTATGTCGAGTACTAATCAATTTTCAGCGCTTAGGAACCTGTCTGACTTAAGATAAAACTACTCGACTAGAGCGTCTTCCTTTCTTACTCCTGCGTTCGACAGTTGTTTGAAAAGCCATTTCGGATAGATTTCCCCGATTCGGTCAACTAAGTCCGACAGACTTTATTTGAAATCGACCACATCATCACTAAAGAATTACTTGAGTAGGTTTCAACTGATTTTTTGCTTTCATAACTCGATATATAACGGTTGTTTATTCCGCTAACTCGACACTTGTGCGTGTTTCCTCAAGCAAGTGGCGCTGTTAAAGTATCATCGAACGCCAGTAACAGATGGTTTTCTTTAAATAGCGCGATCGTATTTAAAACAGTGAGAGGCCTGAACTACCGTAACCTTTAAATAAGCCAGATTATAAATTTGATTGTTAGCCAGATAAACCCTGCAATCATGAGAAGAATGGTGGTGTTAACCGTATATTTGATAATTTTATACGCCAATAAGTTGGTTTCTTTAAGACGTTTAGTCTTTTCTAAAAGTGGCGCTGTGCTGCTAAATACGCGATTAGCAAACCCTTTTTTATCCTCGTCTGTATTGGGCACCACGGTAGCACTCATTAACCATTTATAGGGCAAGTTCAGAATATGGCCAAACCAAGACATTGGACGTTCGATGTCGCACATTAATATTAAACGCGATTTATCTGCATCGTTATGGGCGTAGTGCAAAAAAGTTACATCGAAAAGTACGGGTTCACCGTCACGCCAAGAATAAGTCTGATCGTCGACACTGATATAACAATCGTCATGGTTCGGTGTATCCAAGCCTAAGTGGTAACGCAATGAACATGCTACTGGGTCGAGATGTCGAGTCAATTGACCACCGGGTGGCAGTACTGAAAACATGGCGCCATTCACCGATGGAATTTTGCTCAATAACGCCACTGTTTTTGGACAGGTTCGTTTGGCTGATTCGTGCGTATAGCCATACCAGTTAACATAGAATTTAGTCCATCCATACTTGTAGAAGGTTCGAAATCCAACGTCATAGAATGAAGCCGAGTCTGGGTCACTAATGGTATCAAAACCACCGTCGGCCATTAAAGTCATGGCTTCTTCGCGAATAACCTCCCAGTTATTCTGTATTTCTGCCAATTCAGGAAAGTCGTTGATATCCATGATCGCAGGACGCGCCCGAGGTTTGGTAAACAAATACAGGAGACAGTTAAAAGGTGTAAATATTGGCCAACCCTTGCGGATATACTCTCCAAAACTAGCCCAGCGTGAATTGCCGCGTACTGAATAGGCATAAGTTATTGAGCCAACGCAGAAAACGACTAGGGAGATCATTATTAAATTTGTCATGGCATTAACATATTAAATGGGTTCTTTTATTATTAAAAGGGTTCTAGTTCAGCTAACTAGAAAGGCTCAAATAGAACATCAGAGTGTGTTGTGATAAAAGTTAGACAACTATACCTAATTCTCTGTGCGAATTCATTGAAATCTGGGTAAACCTATCTAGAAGTACAAAGCGGATTTAACTTAAGAGGCCTTTAAACCAACGACATGTTATTTTAATAATAAAGTGTTGGCATGATTATTTGAATTCATAGCCAAAGCCAATACGCAATGAAGAAAGAGCGCCTCTTTTGAAGTGTCTCACTATTTATCATTAAACCTATCAGCGATACTTTGGGCTCTGGTCAAGCTGCTTTTGGTGATGGTTAGTTCGTGATTAGTAAAAAGAGCAGAAACCTGACACCCTCTAACAGCACTAGGAATTCATGGAGCATTCTGCTAACCAAGTTTCAGTGCGACTCCACAATTCTCTAGCCAGATCAGGATCCAGGGCGAGGGCACTTGGAGTTTTAAGTCGACACTTCTCAAAATAGCTTCCCGGTGGTACTTCTGTATCGTCTGCAGTTGCACAAAATAAAGTAGTGGCGGCTCCTTGTTCAGGCGTCAGCATATTGGGCTTGATGAAATTCACTATGGGCGCTGGAAAATTTTGCCAAATGCGAGTGGCGACGGTGCCTGGATGAACAGCGCAGGCGGTCACTCCAGTGCCCTCAAGCCGCCGAGTTAATTCACGGATGTGTAAAATATTCGCTAATTTTGCAAACCGATATTGCTTGAACCCAACGGGCGACCAATTCGAACGGTGCACAGAATCAAAATCGAAACGCTTAACATCCTTATGGACCTTGCTTGTAAGATTAATAATGCGTGCTGGCGCACTCGAAACAAGGGTGTCTATTAAAAGCTGCGTCAGTAAGAAATGACCCACATAACAAATCCCAAAAGTCATTTCAAAACCAGACTGTGTTTTTCCTCGAATACCCACAACACCAGCATTGTTAATCAATAGGTCAAGACGCAACGATTTCTGCAGGAACTTGGTTACACAATTCCTTATGGAACCGACATCGCCTAAATCTAGCTCAATGCTTTCCGTTCGTGCCGAGCCATCAGTCTCATCAGCGATTTGATCAACCAAAGCTTTCATTCGCTCCTGATGCAAACCTGCCAAAAAAACGTGATAGCCACTAAAGGCCAGCTTGCGGACTGTTATTCGCCCTATGCCTGAGTCTCCTCCCGTGACTAGAGCAACTTTGCCATTAAGAGATATATTGGTTAGTTTCATAAGTGTAATGTCAGTATAAAAGGCCTATTTACCAATGTTAACCTGAGAAATCCAATTATGAATCGATTATTTCTCATTATTAGCGGTAATGCATGAAAATCAAACTGACTGCTCACTACCAACAATAGTCGCCATAAAGCAAACAAGTAAGTTACTTTTAACTAAAAGTTATCAGAAGTTCATAGCGGTGACCCACACGATCTGTTGTTGGTAATCTCGCAAATTATCAAACATCCCACCGATGTTCAGTAAAGTTTGGACAGCAACCTTGATGACGCGACCTGAGGTCATTACTCGTTAAAATGACTTTAGGTGTTTTTTAACTTTCTACAGGACTTTGCATTAATAGATTGACTGGTTTAATTCTTGCCAGAATTTCTGATCATATTCTTTAACCAACTTGTTATGGGAAATCATGCTCTGAATTTCTTTCACGTAAGCTTCTTTGCGTTGCGAGTATTTGATTAATCCTTTGGCTAATTCGTAACCAGTCGGGTTGATTGATTTAATTCTAGCCACGACGCGTTGTTTTCTAATCAGGCTGTAGACAGGCCCGGTATTTAAATTAAAAATGTACGCTCCAACCGATTGCTGTGGGCTCGAAAATTGTTGTACTTCGTGTTTGGTGCCTTTTATACGGTTCTTGGGAATAATGCCGCAGTTTTTTGTGTAGCACCATTGGCCAAAGAAATTATTGCCTTTTTTAGCAAAACGCGAAGTACCCCAAGCAGATTCGTTTGCACTCTGAGCCATCGCTAGTGAAGGGGGAATGACATCAATAAGCTTTAGTAAGTCTTTGCTTTTTTTGTTATCGATGTTGGTGCATTTCTCACTGTACTTTTCACATATTTTGGTCAATTGGGCCGACTTTTTGTTACTTTGTACTATGGCTCGCTCGGTCAATATCTTTTTATTTTCTGCCAATATTAACGGATACATATAATTGAAAAATGCTTTCTTCTTTTGCTTAACATCTTTGATGCTGTCAAAGTCAGGAATTGCTGATTGAGTAATTGTGGGAAGCGTAATCATTAACGCAATCAGTAATATTTTTAGTTTCATTGAATTTGGTTATTTTTTATTTAATAGTGTTCCAAGCCAAGTTGATCATTTTTATGATTATCTAAAGCACTGAATTAATTAGCTTCTCTTGCATAGCCGCTATTTTGCTTTCTGATATTGTTCAGGCCAATGTTCTTTAACAACAGGGCTATCAACAGCGAGAGAGTAGCAGCTATTCAAAAATAGCGATGATGATTCGCTGGCATCCTGATTTGAACGTTTCATTGTTTCACTAGTAATGGTTTGGATTGCGGTTGTTGCAACGGGCCCTAACAATTCGGTCAAATGAGTGCAACCCCGAGTTTTACCCATGGCCGCTTTTGATTTTAACGTCCAACCAGGTGCGATTTTCAAACCAATCAGGTTTTTAGCGGTTGCCACAACAGATTTGCAATAAGTGTAGGGTGAGCTATCAATAACAGCTTCAGCATCAATGACCTTCATTTCAATATCAATAGTGATTCGAATCGAAATGTCGTGTAACGCTTCATTTGCTTCAATCCATCCTCCCCGGTCTCTATTGGCAAATCGGTACGGTTTGGTATCCACTATTCGACCTTCGATATCCCATAGCTCATCTTCTCTTCTGTATCCGTGACAAGTAACAACACGAGTATGAGCAAGATTACGAGTAATAGATTTAGATAGTGGCATAATGGAAGCTCCTGAAGTTTTTTCTAATGCATTTTAAGCATCGTATCAATATACTGGATTGAGTGCTTAAGCGATTGAATAATCATCGACTTAGCCATTTCATTCTGACGCGGAAATGGCTAATATACAGAATAATTTATTATTAAGGTGTGAATTTGATAAATATTGTAGATGTCATTATTGGCTCCGGCATATTGATTTTGTTGTTTTTGGTTCTATGGCTTAAAGAACGTCGAAACTCGCGAAATGAATACATTGCTTATGGCTTGAGAAGTAGCGAGGACCAAACTGAGAATACTAAAACAAACATCACAGGGTTAGAAACTGGGTTCCTTGAAGCTATGTCTAAATTAGAAGATATCGGTGAGGTTTCGAAAGACCAAGGAGGTCAATGGCGATGGGTGAAATCAGGTGTTCCTGTTGGTGAGTTACTTAAATAGGATGGCTAAATGAGTTCCAATTAGTCAGAGTTTATTTAGGCTACATTACAAATATTTTTCCCATTATCATCGTTGATGGCCAGAATTATCTAGTTTACGCTTCGCCTTTAAAGTTCTAATCCCACATGTTTTTTCACTTAACTAAAACTGATCGTAGTAAGGGTATTTTGATGTCTTTACTAGGTGTTTTCATGCTCAGTCCCGATGGATTAATTATCCGGATTCTAGGTCTGGATAATGCCACTCTGCTTTTCTACAGGGGCACATTTTCAGCTATTGCTATCACTGCTTTGCTCCTGCTTTACTACCGCAAAAATTTTTTATCTGTGGTTTTAGGGATTGGTTGGATTGGCATTCTTAATGGCTTTATGTTTTTTGTTACTAACATCGCTTTTATTAATTCGATTCAATT
>CAWVZP010000165.1:0-7237 GCA_963934675.1 uncultured Gammaproteobacteria bacterium
ATAAGCTCTATCCTTTGATTGAGTTTAACAATTGATATATTTTAATTTTCAGTCCAAATAAGGGCTTATGAGTCGGTATCTCTGTTATAGACGTCCTCTAAGCGCACAATATCATCTTCTTGAAGATAACCGCCTGATTGAACTTCAATCATCTCTAGTGGGATTCTACCTGGGTTTTCTAATCGATGTTTTTGACCAATAGAAATATAAGTTGATTGATTTTCAGTCAGTAAAAATACATCTTCCCCACGTGTAACTCTGGCGGTACCATAGTACCTGATTTTACAGTGACCTAATGCTTTTGATCACTGCAATGCCAATGCTTTATGCCGTTTCTATAGAACCTGGAATGGTTTTTACAACCACACTTAGGGCAAACATAGCCACGGCCCCAGCGGGCTTCTTCTAGTGCCTGTTCTCACTTCGAATCAGTACCATAACGTTCAATCAATTGATCCAAAGACGTCCCTTTATTCTGTGACATTTCAGGTTCAACCTCAATTGACTTGAGGTATAGTTTAACTGCCAACCGGCTCACTAGATGAGCCTACTGAGTGATGTTGCTAATCACCTATTTAAATTAAATCTGACATTTTTTTTCGATGTTCCTAAAAGGCGAATTACTAAGCTTGTTCCAAGACTTAAACTAGCCTTCAGGCGCAACACATTTGTAAACAACAAACGATTGATTCCCTTCTTCGATAACGGTTAACGGTACTATTGTGTCTCCACCCATGTTTGCAGCGCTATTGCGAGCAATATTGGCGAGTTCCATGGTTAATGTTTCGATAGGTCTAGAAATACCTAAGGCCTTTGCAGTAACGGAAACGTTTGATTTTCCCAATTTTTTACAAGTTGATACCTCTACTGGTGCTAGCACGCGAACTTTTTCACCATTCTCAGATAATTTGATGGTGGCACAACCCGTTACGAATAGACTACCTATGGTGAGTAGGACCAAAAGATGCTTAGATATCATTTACATTTCCTCATTAATTTTGACGTAGATATTTTACCGAGATGGATTAGTAAAATTATAAACACTGTTTTTTTTAAATACAAAATAAGTCCAACAGGCTTCTGCCATTGAACTACTGGCAAATTAATAGTCCGTTTTAATATCCATCATACGGCTTGAAATGCGGACATCCTTATCAAGGATTTTATCAAAGACAGTGGCATAAGCGAGCACAGCTTGAACGTAGTTTCGCGTTTCCCTGTAAGGCACTATTGCCACCCATAAATCGGCGGGCATTGTTTTGGTTGAAGGTAGCCATCGCTTTACATTTGACGGTCCAGCATTATAGGCAGCAGCTGCCAATGACACATTATTGCCAAATCGATTTAAAACAGTTCGAAAATACTGTGTTCCAAAATTAATGTTATTTTCGATTTTAAGAATATCGGCTTGCTTGGGCTCTTTTAACCCTAAGCCCTTCGCAACACCCCGAGCAGTAGCTGGCATTAACTGCATTAACCCGAGTGCACCAACCCTTGACTTTGCTTTAGGGTCATAGAGACTTTCACGCCGCATGACGCCATAAATTATTGAAGGATCGAGCTGCTTGTCACTAGCATGCATCATTACATTTTCACGATAAGGCATCGGAAAACGTAAGCTATAATCTCGGCGGTGGCTTGTTTTGGCGACAGTTCTTATTGCCCTGTCATGCCACTTCCAACTGGATGCCAAGACAGCCGCTCGTTTGATACCTGAGGAGTCTAAGGTGCGAAGTGCCTTGAACCACTCTCGATTAGCGTCGGTAACCCGATTGAGAAAAAATAGCTCCCTAGCACGCAACAAGTGTTTGTTTTCACTAAGTAGGGTAGCGTCATCCAAGCCTACTAGTTCGTTCGCACTCTCTTGAACAATTATATAAGGTTGGTTAAGTTTGTCTGCGGCCAAAAAACCGTAGTAGGTTGATTTTTTAGCCAAGGCTAAAAATATAAGTTCTGACCTTGTCTGATCGCCAAGAGCCTCAGTTGCTCGTGCTAACCAATACTGCCATTCATTTTCTTCATTCAAGTCTTTTGGCATTTGGCTAATAATGCTTTCCAGCTCTGCCCAGTTCTGCTGTTTAAGATGAATTCTGGCTAATAACAAGAAAACTTGTTCGTCTTTCAACTCTGCGGGCAGGTCATTTAATAATTCGCTAGCAACGTCTAACTTTTGATAAGCTGATGACAAAGCTATACTTTTCGATATTAAATTTCGTTGTTGTTGAGAAAAAATAAATTTGGACGACATATCGAGCCAGAACTGTCTTGCACTTAAAGCTTTTTTACGTGCCAAACGAATAATGGTATGAGTTATAATTTTACTATTAATGTCTGAATTATTGAATCCAGCTAGCTGTTTAAGGACTTTTTCGGGACTTTGGTGTGCTTTATACCACAGGTTTAACGATATTTGTCCCGTTTTATCGAGCTTCTTACCCAGATATTTAGCAAGCGCTGGCCTCCTTGCTTTAAATGCTTTCTCAATGCGTAACCAGACTACTTTATTGGGTTCAGCATGACGACTGAGAAAATACTTAAAAGGCTGATTGCATTCATTGGGTTGAGAATACCCCCGTAACCAAATCTTTTGAATATCCTGTTCGATATTTTCCAGTTTTCCAAGTTTTAATCGTGCTTGAAATGCAATGCATTTTAATCTCGTGTAGTTTCGATTATCGAAAAATTGTAAGTAGTTTCCCCAATCCTGACGAGCCGCTAATACTGATAACCACTTCCCTCGAAATGCGAACGCGAATGGGTAATCTTTATACTTGTCAAGAAACGATTTAACTTCACTAGCTTTTGCCTGTTGAAGTCTTTTTACAAAATGGTCATATTTGAGATAAGGCGTTACTGGATAACCTTCTAACTGCGTTAATAAATTAGCAAATTGCTCCATCTTATTATTGCTTAGAGCGGTTGAAGCATCTTTAAACAGTTCGCGCTGAAGTTCGATACTGGCTTGAACTTGGCTAGTAACAAATAAAGCGCAAAGTATTAACAGGCATCGAAAGATACCTAAACCGTAACGGGGAACTAGTAATTTATTATTCAAGTTAAAGTTACATTTTTAAAGCATTACGGAAGATTTTAGAAGTAATATATGAGATTTGCAAGTAGGTAGAGCCTGAGTTTATCAAATGCGACTGGCCTCCAAAACCTGGGCAAAAACCTGGCTACTTAATGCATTCATTCTTTTAATATTTTCTTGAGGAAGATCAGCGATCGTGGGGAAATTTTCAATCGCTAACTCAATACTCGACTCACGAAGAATTTGGAAAATGGGATAAGGCGAGCGGTTCGTCCAGTTCTCTCGATCATCAATTTGGGTATCAGAAAATTGGTACTGAGGATGAAAGCTAGCGACTTGAAAAACGCCAGACCAGCCATACTGCTCGAGCATATCATCGATAGCGTCCAACGTTTGATTGAAAGATTCAAAATCAAACAGCTGTTGAGGAACGATTACCAGTGTTGTTTCTATCTCTGGCGTGTCATCTAACCGTTTGAACTCTTCATGCAGTTGTAGCATAAGAGCCTCTGCATTCTCAGTGTCCGAAACGGTGTAGCTGATTTTATCGGCGTCGAAGACGCTTTTTGCAAAGGGACAAAGCTGTAGCCCAATGACAGTGTGCTTCAGCCAATTCTTGACCGAAGAGATGATAGGTGTTCTATCTGACATGCGGGTTAACCTTAATTAATATGGCTTAATAAACAGATGAGCTAGATTGTACTTCACTATTAGATTCGAGTGTCAATATCTGGCCTACATAATGATTCTGATATGATTTTTTGTCTTAATTTACGATCAACTCGAACATCAGCAAGAAAAAAATAGGAAAGTATTTAAATCAAAAACTCTAAAGTCGGCAAACTGAAGCTGGATTAAAGATGGCGCTTGAAAATTACAAATAGACGAAGATATTCATCGTTTTTTTGCTGACGAGGTCGAAGACTTAATCTTGTCTCAGTCGACTCTCATTTAATTGCAGCCATTGCAGAGCAATAATAGTTGCGGAAGATTTAATAATGCCATCGGCTAACCACTGATAAGCGGTATCAACATCAACAACTTCGACTCGAATATCTTCATTTTCTTCGGCTAGTCCATGTATGCCGCCAATGCCATTGCTATCGACTATGCCACAAAATAAAGTGCACTCTTCTGTCGTGCCGCCTGGACTAACATAATAACGACATATTTTTTCTAACTCTGTTATTTCACAGTTGGCCTCTTCCCTGCTTTCCCGAATAGCAACATCTTCTACTGTTTCACCTTGATCAATCACTCCAGCGACACATTCCACTAACCAAGGCGACGTTTCATCATGAATGGCACCAGCTCTAAATTGTTCTATTAAAACGACTTTTCTGAGCTTGGGGTCATAGGGTAATAAGGCAACAACTGACCCGCGTTCGAATATTTCTCGGGTGAATATGTTGCTAGTACCGCCTCCAAACAATTCATGTGAAACAGCATATTCCTCCAACCGAAAGTATTTTTTGAATAATAGTTCGTGATTTTCGAGATGCCATTTATAATTCATAGCTTTACCCCCTCTATTAGGTGTTCTGAGAATTTTCTAGGATTTGAATAACTTGTTGTAAGTCATGTTCGGTATCCACCCCAGGCCCCGGCAATTCTGTGGCTAGCTCAGTGTGAATGGTGTAGCCATGCCAAAGCGTTCTTAGTTGTTCTAGTTTTTCTCGTGTTTCAAGTTCGCAGACTGATAGTTTTGTGAATGTTTTGAGGAAACCAACTCGGTAAGCGTAAATGCCAATGTGTCCGCAGAATTGTTGCGTTTTTTTATCACGGTCAAATGGAATCAGAGCCCGACTGAAGTAACTGGTGATGCCGCGACTATCATGCACCAGCTTAACTTGGTTTGGGTCGAGTGCACGTCTATGGTCAATTATCTTATGCAAGGTAGCCATATCGCAATTCGATTGCGCTAGGTTTGAGGCTACCTGTGTCATATTAACGGCAGGCATTAATGGCTCATCGCCTTGTAAATTGACAAGAATAAGATCATCGCTCCAATTCCTCGTTTGAGCGACCTCAACTAATCGATCCGACCCTGTTTGGTGTTGATCGCTGGTCATACAAACATCACCACCAAAATCGATGACGCAATCAGCTATTCTTCGATCGTCGGTTGCCACTACCACACTTTGCGCTTCGCTGAGAATAGCGGCTTCATAAACCCATTGAATCATCGGTTTATTTAAAATAGTCCGGAGCGGTTTTCCTTCCAAACGGGTAGAAGCAAATCGTGCTGGAATGACGACATTAAATTCTGGCAACATATGGCTAAACTGACCTAGTTATTGATCTAAAGTTACTAATCTAAGTTTTTGAACTAAATTAATGGCCTAATTTACAGGCCAAGGGTGCCTCTAAAAATAATGCTTTTTTCGCTAGTGCAAAAAAGCACCGCGCAGAAAACCGGAGTGTACGATAGTACATGGGGATTAGAGCGCCGAGCTGCCGCCGCAATTGCGGAAAAAATGCATTTTTAGAGGTGCACTTAAGAGGTGCACTTATATGTGTTCAAGTTCTTCGCTGCTGAGCTCACGTGCTTCTTCAGGCAGCATGACCGGAATCCCGTCTCTGATCGGGTAGGCCAAGCGCGAGGTTCGTGATAATAGCTCTTGTGCCTTTTTATCATAAACCAACGGTCCTTTAGAAATAGGATCGACAAGAATATCTAGTAAGTGCTTATCCATGATGTTTAGTCTCCAATAAATGTAATATTTTGCTTTCAAGATCAGTAGAAAAATCGATACTCAATGGTACTACCCAAATATTGTCGTTGACGACACCTTTGAGCTTTACGGCATCTTTGTGAGTAACCAAAATAGGCAGCTCTGGCTTAAGTTCGAGGTTACTTGGTATGAAGACATGATGATCTGGGAATTCATGAGAAATAGGATCGATACCCACCTGTACAAGACTGGCAAAAAATATTTCAGGAAAACCAATACCGGCCAGCGCATGAACTTGTTGCCCTTTGAACTGAGTAATATGAACCTTGTTCGATGGATCATTTAAGTTCCAGACTTCATCCAAAGATTCAACTATCTGATTACCATCGCGATTAATGTTTATATCGGCTTTATCTAAGCGGCTACGTGATTCTCTGAGTGGGCCAGCTGGAATCATTAAACCATTACCGAAGGCGACTAGTCGGCATACTGCAATTTCGATGTCACGCTTCATTCTATAATGCTGCAGACCATCATCTGATAAAATGATATTGATGTCAGGGAATTGCGCTAATATTTGTTTTGACGATTGGATACGATTCGAACCAACACCAACCGGGCACTGGCAGATTTCGGAAATCATATTGGCTTCGTCACCGGCCCCAATATTTATTAGACCATCACTTAATATCTGTACTTTATTTTCGTTGCCACTTTTGTATCCTCGAGTCACGATAGCGGGGTGATACCCCTTGCTTTTTAGCAATTGAAATAAAGCAATGACGACCGGTGTTTTACCATTACCACCGAGTGTAACGTTACCAACGACAATGGTGGTGACTGGTAGTCGAGTAGATCGTAATAAACCGATGTGATAGCACAGTCGTCTGATGCGAGACAACAGATAATAGAGCAAGGACAAGGGCATAAGAGATATCGAAAGTGGATTCATAGACCATAACCACCAACCTTGACGTTTATGGGTTGAAGCCATCATCCAGTGGCTCATAATTGACTTGTCTAGAGTAATTGGCTGATCTGTTGGTTGATTGGTAATGTTCGTTTGCTTTGTCACACTGGTATCAACATCCCGAAATTGCATGGAATGCAACTTAGCATAGGTACCGTTTGATTCTAGCAAACTCTTATGATCACCCTGCTCTAACAACTTACCTTGATCAAGCACCAAGATTCTATCCGCATGTTCGATGGTTGATAAACGATGCGCAATGACCAGCGTGGTGCGATTCGTCATTAAGGTTTCAACCGCGTTCTGAATGTTACGTTCTGATTCGGTATCTAGCGCCGAGGTTGCCTCATCCAGTATTAATATTGGCGCATCTTTTAGTAACGCACGGGCGATCGCAATACGTTGGCGCTGTCCTCCGGATAGTAGTACGCCTCGTTCACCGACCTCGGTGTCTAGCTCTTCAGGCAGTGCCTCGATGAACTCCCAGGCATAGGCTTGTTTGGCGGCGTCGATAATTTCTTCATCACTAACAGCATCGGACAGGCCGTAGGCAATGTTATT
>CAWVZP010000166.1:0-7222 GCA_963934675.1 uncultured Gammaproteobacteria bacterium
CGCAGGGGGCGATTATCGAGCGCTGAGGGTAATCGAAAACCATACTCGACTAATGTTTCTTTACGTGAGCGATCACCTTTATACATGCCGCCTATCTGAGGGACGGATACATGACTTTCGTCGATGAATAAAAGGCAATCATCGGGTAGATAATCAAACAACGTTGGGGGCGCTTCGTTCGTCTGGCGACCTGATAGATATCGTGAATAGTTTTCAATGCCATTACAGTAACCTAGCTCACGCATCATTTCAGTATCGTAGTTGACGCGTTGTTCAAGCCGCTGTGCTTCGACCAGCTTGTTGTTTCCATTCAAAACGACCAGTCGCTCTTTTAACTCTTCTCGAATATGCTCGATTGAATTAAGGATGGTTTCGCGCGGTGTGGCGTAATGGGTCTTTGGATAAATCGAGACACGTTTGACTGTTTTTAAAATTTCACCCGTGAGTGGGTCAAAGATACTGATTCGTTCGACTTCTGCATCAAACAGTTCAATGCGAATGGCATCACGGTCAGAATCAGCCGGGTGAACATCAATAACCTCACCACGTACTCGGTAAGTACCACGCTTTAACTCAATATCATTGCGCTTATATTGTAGTTCAGCCAATCGACGCAAAATTTTACGCTGATCGATTTCGTCGCCAACCACGACATGTAATAACATTTTCAAATAAGCCTTAGGATCGCCCAAACCGTAGATCGCCGAAACTGAAGCCACAATAATGGTATCACGTCGTTCAAATAACGACTTGGTGGCAGATAATCGCATTTGTTCAATGTGTTCATTCACCGATGCATCTTTTTCTATAAAAGTATCGGACGCAGGCACATAGGCTTCAGGCTGATAATAGTCATAGTAAGAAACAAAGTATTGAACCGAATTATGAGGGAAAAACTCTTTCATTTCCCCATATAGCTGCGCCGCGAGGGTTTTGTTATGTGCCATAATAATGGCTGGTCGCCCCAGTTGCTGAATGATATTGGCGGCGGTAAAGGTCTTTCCTGAACCAGTAACACCCAACAATGTTTGGTGTGTCAGGCCATCATTAATGCCGGCAATTAAATCAGCTATGGCTTTTGGCTGATCACCGGCAGGTGTGTAATCAGTAACGAGTTGAAAGGGTTTACTCATTAATTAGGGTATCTATTTATTGCGCTAGAAAATGGTCTGAGTGGAGATAATTTAAAAGCCAAGTTTTGATCGGAATTAATGCAATTAAAAGGTCAAAAGGTCTATATTTTAGTGGTGCGACACTGCCGATCAAAAAGTGGTTCAAGTTCAGTATAGGATATGGAGCCACCTTCCTCACAATCAACGTTTAAGAGCCAAATATAATCGCTTTAAACACAATAAATCGGTGACTTTCATCGGTTCAAAATTAATCCTCAAAATAATGCAAAAAAACATCACATTCCGTTTGCCGTAACAACTCGATTACTTTACTATGCGCATCTTCAATTCCCCGATAGCTCAGTTGGTAGAGCAATTGACTGTTAATCAATGGGTCCCTGGTTCGAGCCCGGGTCGGGGAGCCAAATAAAATGAAAGCCGCTTTTGAGATTACTCGAAGCGGCTTTTTTTTTGCGTTAAAATTAACATTAAATCAATGGGTTAAAGCCTGCCCTCTCTTACAAGCCAGTCAGATATGTCCATTTTTGCCACGAGACCCATAGGGAATTAGTCTTTTAGGTCTGGATATCAATGGGTTAAATCCGGATAATTCGACGATTGAAACTCCGAGCCGATGATTTTATTCCACCTCAGGGCATCATTTCCCATAACTACCTAATCAGCTAGCCGTTGTGTAACCTGAAAATGTCCAAGTGTTTTTCGTCGAAGCTTATCGATAAATAATTGGCTCTTGATAATTTAATAATTAGAGTAGCTTTTAAAAACACTGACCTCGTTGTCATTGCTGATAGCATACACCTTGAAGTTGTGTTTCGGGGCACCGGGTGTATCCATTCCCGGGGTGCCTGAAGGCATAGACGGTACAGTCAATAAGCGAGTGTCATCTCTGTTAGCTAGTAGACGTTTGATATCCTGCGCCGGTACATGGCCTTCAATAACAACACCATCCACAACGGCAGTATGACAAGAAGCTGCTTTCTGTGGAACGTCTAAATTTAGCTTGTATTCTTCGACCGTTTTAACCTTGATATCCTTAACATTAAAATTATGTTCTTTTAGATGTGATATCCATCCTTTACAGCATCCACAGGTTTCACTGCTATACACCATAATTTCATGTCGATCCTTAGTACTGCCTTGCTTCCAATACAGATCGGCAGAAAGTGCATTGAATGAAAGAACAGCAAATAGTATACCGAAAAAGAGTTTCATGTAGTTTTCCTTAATTTAAAGTTAATTTTTTGTTAGATTATCAGGGATTGGATAGATTCAAAATATAATTTTGTTTAGGATAACCGTGTCCAACCAGTTTAGTTAAATATGATATGAGTGACACTGGTTACATTACAAGTGTTGGTATTTCGACCGGCGATGCCAAGCATACTTTTGGGTTGACAGAAGTACCAGACTCGGTTAATCCGGAACCTGAAGCTCTAACGCTGCTAATTTTTGGTTTAATTAGACTCAATGCTTCACGTCAACTAAACCCTAGAAGAGCCACACGCTGTTTAATGAGTCAAAATATCTGAGAAGTTTAAAAGCGAAAAACTCACCACTGTTAAAAAGTTCAATTAATGATCAATTCCTCTTATTGAAAGAGCCTGACGGCAGAACAACCTGACGAATGTCATATAGTTCCACCGAGTAAAGGTCAATGGTCAGCCTGAAAATAGCCATTTGGACATCGTCGGGCATATTTTTCGATGTGCCGAAATGAAGGTGGTAAAGTCGGGGGTTTCGCCCTTTTACCATCTTTGCCAACTTTGCTTTCACGAGTTCGAAAAGACGCTACTCCGAACTGCGGAAACAGGTTTTGCCGCGCAGATTTGGGTCTATTGTTAATAGCGTCGTTGGTCCGGCACTGAATTGAATCGCGCGACATTTCCTTAAACCGGTCATTTACTGGGTGATCATTGATATCCATCAAGCATCTTCAACGCCATTACTTGTTGGTTATTGACAATGACTAATATGGACAAATTAGCGTTCCAGACAGTAAGGAAGGCCGACTCTTGATTATCTCAAAACGCTATTCACTATATTAAAAAGGATAGCTATTCTTCTCGTGATTATTGACTAAATGACTGCTTAGTAATTGGAATTAACCCACAATTTCTCTCTAATTAAACTGATAATGTGAAATCTTAAATTTCTGCCATAATATAATGAAATATACTAATTTTAGAACTGCCTTTTGATATTTTTATCACTTTGAGCTTTAACACACCAGCAGGGTATGTTCTGGTTTAATGACACAGGGCACTTTAATAAAGGAAAAAATTAATCAGCTTTATAAGGTGTGACATGGGGCAAAAAACGAATATGAAATATAAAAAAGTGATTAGTTACCTACTAAAAATGGTTTCTAAATAACAAATTATTCAACTAATGGAACTAAAAATCAGATTTCCAGGATTTATATGATGTCTTTATCATGTTCAAGTGGGGTTTGATACAGGCTTACTGAACATTCTTGCTAATCACCTAAAAAATTAAGGAAGAAGCGGCTGCTTTGGTTTGCGACCAAGGTTTTTCAGTCTCGATAGTCCTGATATTATTGGGTACAACCAGCAATATGTTCTATCGTTGGAAAGGTCAACTTGTATCGAATACCGAAGGCAAATCATTGTTAACTGATGAACGAGAGAAACTTAACCGACTGCGTAAAAAAGCAAAGAACTTACACATGGAGAAAGAAATTTTGAAAAAGACCAGCACCTTCTTCGAGAGAAGAATGAAGTAAAGGTTGACCAGAACAGTTAATATCATGACAAAAACAAACGAGTACAGAAGATTATGAGTGCACCGTTGAATATTACGGGCAGTGACGATAGCAAGCGCTTAATGGTAGTCATTGATGCGACAGGCGTTGGCATATGGGATTGGCAAATACAATCGAATGTATTGACATTTAATCGATGTTGGGCAGAAATTATTGGCTATTCCGTTGATGAATTACAACCGATTCAATTCGATACTTGGGCCAAAAACCTTCACCCTGACGATTTTATCCTGGCTAAAGATCTACTTGAGAAACACTGGCGTGGAGAGTTGGAGCTTTACGAAATAGAAGTTCGCATGAAGCATAAAAAAGGACATTATATTTGGGTTTTAGCCTCTGGAAAAACAGTTGAATGGCTGGATGACGGGCAACCAAAGCGAATGTTAGGTACCCACTTGGACATTACCTTGCGTAAGGAGAGTGAACAAAAACTTCTTGTAGCGAGCCAACTCTTACATGAGTCTCAGAAAATTGCAAAAGTTGGTGGCTGGGAGCTAGATCTTAAAACAAATGTACTGTATTGGACTGACGAGACTTATCGTATTCACGACACCTCACCTGAAGAGCTTAATCTAACGGTTGACGCTGGTGTTAGATACTTCCTACCCGACTCTCGCGAACAAATTTCACGGGCTTTAGAGGAAGCTATTAATCAAGGTGTTGGTTACGATTTAGAGTTAGTAACTTACACCACAAAGGGTCGTGAAATCAATGTCCGAACAACTTGTCGGGTTACCCAGAAGAATGGTGAAACGGTAAAATTGACTGGGATTTTTCAGGACATTACAGAGTCAAAACGGGTGGAAGGAGCGTTGCAACAAAGTTACGATCTCTTCCAACAGGCAGAAGCCATGGGCAACATGGGACACTGGACTTGGGACCTCGCCGAAGATAAGTTGATATTCTGCTCAGAGCAGTTTGCGCAGATATTTGGTAAGACTGTACCCGAAATTCTCGGCTATTCCTTTAGCACTGAAGCAGTAATAGATTTAGTTCACTCTGACGACAAGGAGTCCTACAGGCAAGCCTTAGTTGATAGTCACGAGAAAGCTAAAGGATTTGATGTTGAATATAGGATTATCACCTCTTCAGGTAATACACGCCACATCCATGAGCGCAGTGAGCTAGTGCTTGATAAAGATGGGACGCCATCAAAGTCATTCGGAACCGTTGTGGACATCACAGAGCGTAAAAAAGCCGAAGAAATGCTTTATGCGAGTGAACAGAGATTTAGCTCTCTAGTGCATTCCCAATCGGACTTAATCTGTCGGTTAACCCCAGATGGGATATTAACTTTTGTTAATGACTCGTACATTTCATTCATGAGTAACGGCAAATCTGAACTGTTAGGACGCTCTATCTATCAAGGTATACCACTCAAGGAGTGCGAATCTGTCAAAGCGGCCCTGTCTCAACTCAGTGTTGAAACACCCAGACAAACGCACGAGAATTCGCTGGTTAACACTGCTGGGGAGATCAGAATATTTGAGTGGATTAATCACGGGCTATTTGATTCAAACCAAGTTCTGGTTGAAGTTCAATCGGTAGGCCGGGACGTGACCAAGATTAAGGAATCTCAAAATGAAGTGCTGCGAGCCCACGAAAAACTGAAACGCATTGCCCATTATGACTTACTGACTGATCTGCCTAACCGCGTATTGCTGGCAGATCGCTTAAGCCGTGCCATGATGCAGTGTCAACGTCCCAATCAATCATTAGCAGTAGCCTACCTGGACTTAGATGGCTTTAAAATCATTAATGATACCTATGGCCATGATGTAGGGGATAAACTGCTCGCTACACTATCACAACGCATGAAGGAGGCTTTATGTAAAGGTGATACGCTAGCCCGTATTGGTGGTGATGAATTTATTGCTGTCATGGTTGATTTGGAAAACATAAGAGACGGTGAATCTGTATTAAAGCGACTACTAAAGGCTGCTGCTGAACCTGTTACCGTGGGTGATGCCTTATTGCAGGTTTCAGCGAGCATTGGTGTCACCATTTATCCACAAGACGGTGTAGACGCAGACCAACTTATACGTCACGCAGACCAAGCGATGTATGTTGCTAAGCATGCAGGCAAAAACCGTTATCATCTGTTTGATACTGTACAAGATAACCAGATAGCAATTCAGCGGGAAGGTATATCAGATATTTGTTCAGCCTTAGAACGACGAGAGTTTGTGCTGCACTATCAACCCAAAGTGAATATGCACACAGGGGAAGTGATAGGCTTAGAAGCCTTAATACGCTGGCAGCATCCTGAACGTGGTTTAGTTCCACCTTTAGCGTTCTTACCGACGATAGAAGGTCATGATCTTAGTCTGGATCTAGGTGAATGGGTAATCGACTCCGTATTGATGCAAATAAGCCAATGGCAAAGCAAGGGCGTAAATCTACCTATCAGTGTCAATATCAGTGCTTATCAATTACAGCAAGTTAAATTTACATCTCGTTTAGCGGCATTGTTGGCAGCCCATACTGAAGTTAACCCACACTCTTTAGAATTGGAAATATTAGAAACCAGTGCGTTAAGTGACATCAGCCAAGTGTCAGACACTATGAGTGCTTGCCACGACCTCGGCGTACGCTTTGCCTTAGATGATTTTGGTACAGGCTATTCATCGCTCACTTATCTCAGACGCTTGCCAGTGCACATGATAAAAATCGATCAGAGTTTCGTGCGAGATATGTTAGAAGACGCTGACGACTTAGCGATTATTGAAGGTGTCATAGGCTTAGCCAAGGCATTCCATCGTGAGGTGATTGCCGAGGGTGTAGAAACTATCGAACATGGAGTTGCACTGTTGGAACTGGGTTGTGAGTTGGCGCAGGGGTATGGCATTGCTAAACCCATGCCAGCCTCTGACATTCCAAAATGGGTATCTAGCTGGAAAGCTGATGATTCTTGGAGGGCACGGAAGCCTTATTAAAGCTAACTTACTTGGCTGTTGAAATTGGGCGAGTACGCTCTTGTAGCAGCTCGGGTATGGCGCGGTGGCTATGCACTCAATCTTCAATTAAACACCAACATGTGAATGACTGCTATGACAACATCTCTGACGTTGGGGTGACCGCCATTAAAGGAAAAAATTGACCGTAATTAAAGATTGCCTGTCCTATTCAAGCACTCCGATTACCTAGAGCTGATCTATTTAATCGGCAGAATATTATGGTATGATATTCTGGTCAACTCTAACCGGACACTTTCTTCAGAGAACTTTCATAGTTAATAAGTGATTGATCACTGTTCTTAGTATGCAGCCTTTCAAGGTTGTAATACCTCATGTAAGCCGCGACATCT
>CAWVZP010000167.1:0-7195 GCA_963934675.1 uncultured Gammaproteobacteria bacterium
AGGGCGACTGGCCATTGTCACCTTATTAGGCAATAAAACTGAAAAATTTGAAGTAGTGCCTGCTGCCATCGCTGAAAAAATTGCCCAGCGTGATAGTGACTATATCGTTCAGTTAAATGACAAAGAGTCCTTCAGCGAGATCGAAGACGATGCCTATTCTGACTATCAAATTCCTGATGATTTAATGTGGTGAGTACTCAATTCAACCTAATTAATGACCCCGGCTATCGACCCAACGTTGGTATTATGTTGGTCGATGACAATCGCCGAGTACTGGCTGGTGAGGCGTTCCATTATCGTGACGAATGGATGATGCCCCAAGGCGGAATTGATGATGGCGAAACCACGCTACAGGCAATGCAACGTGAATTATTTGAAGAAACTAGCCTGTTACCAGAGCAGGCCCGAGTAGTTAAAGAGCATGACAAGTGGTTGAGCTATCGGTTTAGGGAACCTTTGAAAAAAGACGGCATTTTATATATAGGCCAACGACAAAAGTGGTTTTTACTGGAATATAACGGACCATTGCCAGATGCAGATAAAACTCAGGATAAGGAGTTTACCCAGTTTGACTGGGTAACGCCTGAGTGGCTAATCGACAACACAACGCGATTTAAAGCGGAAGTTTATAAAATTATTTTTGCCGAATTCAATATGCTGACACCCTAACTAATCTGTCAACTTAGATCAATTTTCGACTGTCGAAGACGCCTTTGACATACATTCCGACAACAAAAAACCATTGCAACAAGACAAAGTACAAAAGATTCTTCTGGATTTCATAACCTGCATTGACCGAATCCTTGTAACTAAATATTGGCCGACCGCCAATACTGAGATCGTAAATAACTGGCTCTTGCTCTAGTCGACCATGGAATAAAATTTGTACAGGGAGACCCAGTGTCCAATCTTTTTTAGCGTCACTACAGTCGATACCTTCCACACCAAAGCTTAACCACACAGTCGATTCGACGGTTTTCAAACTATGCACCTTGCGATTTTTTTTACAGCCAATATCGGCTAAAGTTCCATAGAGCGGAGTCAAGCTCTGCTTCGCAATCACTTTATCATTCGATGAAATGAGAACAAAATAAATAAGTGCTGCAGTTCCCAGCATAGCAACTACAATAATTGGTGAAATACGCTTAAGGACTTTTTTGTTCATATAGAAGGTACCAGTTTGTATTACTTAACGAGCATGACTAATGGCCATAACGACTGGCTTCACCAACGCAAGTCCAACTAACGACACAGCAACAGCAATCCAGATCCAGATGCTATGTTGCTCGCCATAAAATATAATACCCAAAACCACACCCGAAATGGTGATTATATAAGCACATTGACTAGTGAATACTGCCCCTGCGATTTTAATCGTGTAAAAATACAGCGCGTATGCGAAACCACTGCCAATTGACGCCCCAATGACGCCATAGCCCGCTGGTGTTAAAAGCCATGTAACTGGTTCAGACACGCCCAACCATAAACCAACCGGCAACATAACAAAGGCTGCAACAATGTTTGAGCCACACAGCAACTCGGTAACATCGATCTTTGGATCGACTTTATGTTCGATATAAACACCTTCGATTGCATAGCTAAAGGCACAAGAAACAGCCAGTAAAATCCACAGATTAGCATCTTCGCTGGCGAACCCTTGATCGGGAAGCACCAACAACAAGATAGCAATCATGCCAAAAACAATACCAAAAACTCGCCTTATAACGACTTTTTCAAGTTTCAAAACCAACATAATCATATAGCTGAACAGCGGTATAGCCGAAATGCTAATTGACAGAATTCCAGCCGTCAGATGAAATGCTGCATAATAATAAGCCAAATTAGGAAAGGAAATACCGACAACGGCGAGTACTGCGTAGTGAACCAAATTAGCCCGTTGAAAAACCGCCTGCTTTGAAATCACTCGATAAACAACAAATAGAACGGCTGTGATTACCGCCTGCCAGATTGCTATGCCTATTGGATGAGCACCCTCTGATGTTGCAAGCAAAATCAGTGAAAAAACGCCGCCCCAAATAGCACCCGCAACAATAATTAAGGCATAAGACAGATAGATTGGTTTTGACATCAATGAGCTAACTCTGATGGATAACACTTAAAGCAGAAATAACGCAATACTGCCTTTTAGTCTTTGAGACTAATCGTATTTAGTGGAACAATAAAACTGGGATTTTACACGATGCAAGCATTGCTGATGTTGTTGACCCAACAAACAAGTTGCGAATATGTGAATGACCATAGCCACCCATTACCAACAGGTCGAACCCATCGGTTTCGACATGCCGTGATATCACTTCTTCCGGCTGCCCTTGCTCGGTACGAAAATCAACAGACAAACCTGCGCTACGCAGCTGATCAGCAGCTTGCTTAATCCTCTGTCCACCTTTAGATGACTCAGGACCAACCGCTAATAATTGGCATTCGATATCTTTGAAGACAGGACTATGGGCTAGATGATCGATTGCCTTGTTGACACTATTGCCACCATCAAAAGCAACCAATAGTCGATTAATAGGCTTAAACACACGTGAGGCAACCAGCACTGGCTTTTTACTAGAACGCACAACATGTTCAAGATTCATGCCCAGATGTGGCATATTATGTTCGGCAGAAATACCTCGTTTTCCAATAACAAGCAGGTCGGCACCCTGGTCACTTTCTTCGACTGTCTCCACGATTTCACCATGGCGCAAACGAGTGGTGATGGCCTCAATGCCATCTTCATGCATTCTGATTTTCGCTACATCGAGAATCTCTCGCCCTATCTTATGCGACAATTTGGCTTTTTGAGCATCAAGTTCAACTAGCTCTTCCATTAAGGCTGTTCTGGCACCGAACCCAATACTACCACTTAGATTGGATGCATCATCACCAGCGCTTTGCTGCCGCGCTAATACATGCACTAGATCAACTGACGCATTAGTCTTTTGGGCAAGCCAAGCCGTGTGATCACAGACACTTTGCGCATAGACTGAGCCATCGACCATAGCCATTATTTTATTTATAGAATACATTGCTTAGTGCCCCAATAAACGCTCTAAAGCGCCTGGTTTATCGTGTTCGCCTAACTTATCGACGATGGTTTCACTGGCTTCGTTTAGCCCGACTATTTCAACTTCCGCACCTTCTCGACGGAATTTCAAAACCACCATATCCAACGCGGTGACACTGGATATATCCCAGATATGAGCATTACTCACATCGATTGTGACATTTTCGAGTGCTTCTTTAAAATCAAATGATTCTGAAAACTCATTGGCTGAGGCAAAAAACAATTGACCTTCAACTAAATATCTACGTGACATACCGTCATCTGCAAGTGTCGATGTAATTCGAAATATTTGTGCAATTTTCCAAGCAAAGAAAAGACCCGAAAACAAGACTCCGGCGAGAACACCTAGCGCCAAATTATGAGTCGTTACAACGACGCCCACAGTCACTATCATGACTATCGAAGAACTCCGTGGATGGTGTTTCAGGTCACGAATAGATGACCAACTAAAAGTACCAATAGACACCATTATCATAATCGCAACGAGCGCCGCCATTGGGATTTGCTTAACCCAGTCACCCAGAAAAACAATCATGATGAGCAAAAAGATGCCCGCAGAGAAAGTCGATAAACGGCCTCGACCACCGGACTTAACATTGATCATCGATTGACCAATCATCGCACAACCTGCCATCCCACCAATGAAACCAGTGGCCGTATTGGCTATGCCCTGACCAATACATTCTCGGTTTTTATCACTCGAAGTATCGGTCAACTCATCCACTATCGACGCAGTCATTAATGATTCTAAAAGTCCAACAGCAGCAACAGCCGCCGAATAAGGCAAAATAATCATCAGCGTTTCTAGGTTAAAAGGAATTTGTGGGATCAGAAAAATAGGTAGCGTCGAAGGTAAATCACCCATGTCACCAACAGTTCGAATATCCCAACCTAGCCAGATCGACAATCCAGTTAAAACCAAAATACAGACTAAAGGTGATGGAATCGTTTTTGTCACGAGAGGTAGAAGATAAATAATAGCTAGCCCTGCAGCCACTAAAATGTAGGTGAGTGAAGGTACATGTATCAACTCAGGTAGCTGTGCCATAAAGATGAGTATAGCGAGAGCATTCACAAAGCCAGTCATTACCGACCTGGAAACGAACTTCATAACATATCCCAGCTTAAAAAGGCCTGCAACAACCTGCAATAGACCCGCTAATACAGTCGCAGCGAGCAAATATTCAAGTCCATAATCCTTGACCAGAGTCACCATTAGCACGGCAGTGGCCGCAGTCGCTGCTGAAATCATGCCGGGTCGGCCACCGGTTATCGAAACTATGACGGCAATCGAGAAGGAAGCATACAAACCCACCTTGGGGTCAACACCAGCAATGATCGAAAATGCAATGGCCTCAGGTATGAGTGCCAGCGCGACAACCAATCCAGCCAAAATATCGGGGCGTATATTGCCTAGCCACTCGGTTCTTAACCGAGAAAGTGCATCAGTTTTCAAATTATTCTCTAATTATTAGTCTATCAATGTGATGTCGAGCTTCATTTAACAAGCGTAAATATTATCAATGCTTGTCGGTATAAATACTTTGTGCAAAAAGTAATTGCTGTGTTTATACCTAGCTTTTTAGACAGTTCGTCCAGTATTGGGATGTTTTTTTCAATTTCAAGTTATCTTTTGCTATTAACCAAAAATTATTAACGCTTGCCATTTCATTAGTAGGTTAAATAAGTCAATGAAGACAAAATGCCGTGGTATTGCCTTTAGTTGCTAACACTAGCTACTCGTTTACTCGAAGGCAAAGACTTATAACAGGGTGTCTCACCCGAAACAGTCGATTCTGCCATTTCAAATGAGTCAGGGGCAATGTCCAGCTGACAGTTACCATGATTAAGTACAATCTCTTGCATATTATCTAATTGATACTTCATTCCCAAGAGTTGACGTCCATGCCCTTTAAGGGCCGAGATTGTGTCCTAATCAAAAGCACTCGATACATAAGAAAACTTGTGCAAGAGAAACTGATGGTAAAACTGAGATTTAAATATAATAGCCTCAACATCCCCACCCTCAATAGATTGCAACATTGAAGGAGTTAGTTATTAAAACAAATTAGTGAAGCGAGTTATTAAAGTGAGTCACCAAGCCTAATCGTTACCCGTGAGCTTTTTATATTTATCCATTAGCTGGTCTTGAGTTTCAACGATATTAGGATTAAGCGGGATACAATCGACAGGGCAAACAACAACACATTGCGACTCTCCAAAATGCCCAACGCATTCAGTACACAAATCCGGATTGATTTCATAAATCTCTTCGCCGGGATAAATAGCGTCGTTTGGACATTCGGGTTCACAAACATCACAATTGATACACTCATCTGTGATCATTAATGCCATTCTGGTTTTCTCCTGAAATGAATCAATTTAGCTTTTAGACTTTTCTAATTTTGAGGTCAAACGCTGCAAAATTAGAGGATGTAAAAATTCTGACACATCGCCTTCAAGGCGAGCAATTTCACGCACCAAACTAGACGAAACAAAAGCATAATGTTGCGCAGCGGTGAGGAAAACGGTTTCGATTTCATGGGCAAGAGAACGATTCATACCCGCTAGTTGAACCTCATACTCAAAATCTGATATTGCTCTCAACCCTCTGATAATGATTTTGGATTGACAATCGCGTGCAAAATCTATTAGCAACCCAGAAAAAGGTCTAACCGATATCTTCGGATTACTAGAGAATACCATTTCAAGCATTTCAGTGCGCTCCTCAATATCAAAGAACGGTTGCTTGGCAAGACTATCCGCAACCCCTATCACAACGTGATCGAACATCTTGGTTGCACGCTCACAAATATCGATATGACCTTTGGTGACCGGGTCAAAAGTACCGGGATAAATCGCAATTTTTTCCATTTTCATCTCACAGGAAATCAGCCAGCAAAGTTAGCCAACAAAAATCAGTTAAGTCGACAATTAATATTAATAGCGTATTTTAACGATTTCCTAACCATTCGACCATAGCATAATTAACCTGCCCAGCTTTTTTCTGTTTGAGCCAACTAAATTCGTTTGAGCGCAATTCAAATTTTTCGTATTTCGGCCATTCGAGATAGAGTTTTGCGCCAGGGTTGAGTCGCTCTGACTGCACTAGAGAATCTAGGACGGCTTGCTTCAAATGACCCTCGGAAAAAGGTGGATCAATGAACACCAAATCGTACTTTAAAGGCAGATAAGGGATTAATTGCAAGGCATCTCCCTGTTGTATATTAAATTGACCCATCTCCATCGATTCATGCGCCAGACGGTCAGCCTGCAACACCAAGCTTTTGTGGGCCCGAGAGTTCTTTTCAAGCAGGGTGACTTGTTTGGCCTCTCGGGATAAGGCCTCAAAACCCAGGGCACCGCTACCGGCAAAACAGTCGAGAACATGAGCACCCGGACAGTCGTGCGCAACCCAGTTAAACAAGGTTTCACGTATTCGACTTGTGGTGGGCCGTAGCCCATCAATATCGGCTACCTGAAGCTTACGACTACGCCACCGTCCACCAATAATTCGTACCTGTTGTGATTTGCCGCTATTCATTTATGGGTATCGCAGAATGTGTATAAGAAGATGAATCAGAGTAAACAGAATTGGTCGCTTTCTGTTAGCATATTGTGCCTGAAATCCCTTCCGCAGGAAAATAGATGTTCGGCTTTAAATCTGGTAATAAAAAACAGGACTCTGAGCCTAAAAAAAGCAAAGGTTTGCTAGCATCTCTACGTGAAAAACTGACTAAGACTCGATCTAACCTTTCATCAGGCCTGGCCAATATTTTATTGGGTAAGAAACAGATTGATGATGACTTACTCGAACAACTCGAAGATCAGCTTCTGCTGGCGGATATCGGTTTACCAACCACCCAAAAGATAACTTCGAGCCTAACCGAATCACTTAACCGTAAGCAATTGAAGGATGGGGAAACGGTATTATCAGTGCTCAAACAGACAATGGCTGATGTGCTTCGACCTTGCGCTATTCCACTTAACATCGACACCCAGCATAAGCCTTATGTCATATTAATGGTGGGGATTAATGGCGCGGGAAAAACTACAACAGCAGGTAAGCTCGCTCACAAGTTAAAATCTGAAGGCCACAGAGTTATGTTATCAGCAGGCGAC
>CAWVZP010000168.1:0-7195 GCA_963934675.1 uncultured Gammaproteobacteria bacterium
TGGTTGGCGGGAGCAATTATGGGCAGGGCTCGAGTCGTGAGCACGCCGCACTTGGTCCGCAGTATCTTGGGCTGCGAGCAGTCTTAACCAAGGGTTTTGCTCGGATTCACGCGCAAAACCTGATCAACTTTGGTGTGCTTCCGTTGACCTTTATCAACCTCGATGACTACGATTCGATTCAGGCCGACGACGTGCTACGTTTGACCGATCTACGGCGCGTACTGACAGAGGGTGGCGAACTGTTTGTTGAGAACGTTACCCGCCAGCGTAAATTTCAGATGCGCCACGACATGTCGCCTCGACAAGTGCAGTTCTTGCTCCGCGGTGGGTTGATTAACTGGATGAAAGAACGTCTCTCAGAGCAGCATAAAAACTAAACAATACATTTTTTAGAAACATATTCTATTGTCATGACGTTTTTATGATATTTCAATATCAAGCGATTGTTGGCATTGCTGGTTCCGTTAGTGGTGAGAGAGCCAGCAGCATAGCGGCAGATACCAAAACGAACTTTCTTCGGAAGCCGCATAGCACACAACAAATAAGCTCTGATAATAGTGGAAAAAAATAACCTTGACATGCAGACCACTGGCCAGAACCTTAATCGACATTACGTACCGGGTTTATCACCCAGTCTACCGTTTGCGCTGAGAAGTTGTTGCAAGTCTGTCATATTACCGTGAGCTTGATGATTGCCCACACTGGTAAAATCTATAATGAGCCGCACCTTAATATATTGGTGCTTCCTTTTTTAGGCACTAATACAGAGGTCAGCTGTGAAGCGTAGTTCTAATTGCCCCATGAGTACTTTATGACAAATCGAATGACCCAAGAAACTTCGCCAACTGTTGCGACGCTCGACGATCTCGCACCGCTGGCAAGCTACTCGCTCATGGATACACTTAACTGTGATCCAGACGCAAAAGCAAACGGCGCTGACCACGCACCGCGTCAAGTTTTTACGGGCCACTATGTTCCCGTCAATCCCACGCCAATTAAAGATCCTGTGTACGTCGCACACAGCAAAAACTTTTTTCATGAACTTGGCTTCTCCGACGATATAGCACAGCTGAATGACTTCGTTCGCATGTTTTCTGGCGACATGTCGCAGGTTCCGGAGCCGATGCGCAAGGTTGGTTGGTCGTGTGGATACGCACTTTCCATTTTCGGCACCGAATACAACCAGCAGTGCCCGTTTCAAACCGGCAACGGCTATGGTGATGGTCGCGCAGTTTCTGTGCTTGAGGCCGTTATTAATGGTCGACGCTGGGAAATGCAATTGAAAGGTGGCGGCCGAACGCCATACTGTCGAGGTGCGGACGGTCGTGCTGTGCTGCGGTCGAGTATCCGCGAATTCTTGGCACAAGAACATATGCACGCGCTCGGAGTTCCAACCTCACGGTCTTTGAGTTTGTACGTTTCGAAAACTGAAAAGGTCAAACGGCCTTGGTACTCGGAGGGCTCGCGCTCAAAGGATCCCGATAGGCTTATTTCGGAGGCAGTCGCTATATCAACGCGTGTTGCACCGTCGTTCATTCGGGTCGGCCAGCTCGAACTGTTCAGTCGCCGTGCCCGCAAAATGGAACATCCGAAAGCGATGGAGGAGCTTGAGAAAATTGTGTTGCATTTGATCGATCGTGAGTACGATGACGTCATCGATAACAAACTAACAACGGCTGAAAAAGTAGTGTTGCTTGCGCGCGAGTTCCGTAGCCGCCTTACGTCGCTTGTGGCGAACTGGATCCGCGTCGGTTACTGTCAGGGCAACTTCAATAGCGACAACTGCGCGGCCGGTGGTTTCACACTTGACTATGGTCCGTTTGGTTTCTGCGATGTGTTCGACCCCAATTACCAGCCGTGGACGGGTGGTGGACATCATTTCGCGTTCCTGAACCAACCAGAGGCAGCGGAACGCAACTTTCACTCGTTTTGGACCGCGTTGCGGCCATTGCTAACGTCACATTCAGACTCTTTGCAACAGTTTGACGAGATTCGAAGTGGCTTTGCGGAAGTGATGCAAGTGCAAATGGAGAAAATGTGGACTGCCAAACTGGGACTTGACACTTTTCACGCGGGGCTATTCAGCGAGCTCGAAGCGCTCATGGTGCAAACGCCTGTCGATTACACTATTTTCTTTCGCGAGCTGTCGATGCTGCCTGACGACATTGAGCCGCTTAAAAAAAGCTTCTACAAGAATTCAACGTCCACCTTTGCTTCAATGCGTTCCAAAGTTGGGACAGACCCAGAAGGGATCGACAAACGCTGGTCAGAGTGGCTTATAAAATGGAAATCACTCATCACCAGTTCAAGTGGCAGCACGACTGAGGTGAACACTATCCAGCCTCGTTCCCGTGAGGAACTGTCCAGGCAGATGAAACTGGTCAATCCAAAATACACCATGCGAGAGTGGTTCGTTGTGCCGGCTTATCAGCAAGCAGCGGAGGAGAACCACTCTCTAGTTCGAGAACTACAGGCAGTCATGACCCAGCCATACACCGAGCAGTCGGAAGACATGGAAGGGAAGTACTATAGGCTGAAACCGGTTGAATTTTTTGATATTGCTGGATTATCGTATGTGAGCTGTTCATCGTAATTTTTCAAACTTAAATCGGCGAGGGACGTGCAGGCCTTGTCAGCGTACAATTCATTATGAAAACAAGTAAGTATCCTGACGTTTACATCGGTAGCTTGGATAAAACAGAAAGCAATGACTATGGCATTGGTCGAATCTCTGGTAAACAGATCTTCAAACTCATGTCACAATGCATTTAATCGCGTGGACTTTGGCAAAAGACTTTTGCACCGCCAAATACGTTATTTAAAAAGTTAATTAGAGGATTCTATGACTACTAAGATAGAGACTATTGTTGATCCACGTGTCGCCAGTGATGTGCCGAAGATTTCGACCCACACGCCCTTCTTCAGTGACACGCGTGGCCGAGTTTTGCGCGATTTACGTATTTCGGTTACAGATCGCTGTAACTTCCGCTGCACCTACTGCATGCCGAAATCAGTATTCAACAAGGACTACGTCTTTTTACCACAATCCGCATTGCTCAACTTCGATGAAATCACCCGTATGGCACAACTGTTCGTTGCTCATGGTGTTGAGAAAATTCGTCTCACTGGCGGCGAACCCTTGCTGCGTAAAAACATCGATGTATTGATTGGGATGCTCACCAACATTAGTACACTTGACGGTAAACCATTGGATATAGCCCTCACAACAAACGCCTCGTTATTGTACAAGAAAGCTCAGGTGCTCAAGGACGCTGGCTTAAAGCGCGTCACCGTTTCGCTCGATTCGCTCGATGAAGCCACGTTCCGCGCTATGAACGATGTCGACTATTCAGTGGCCGAAGTATTGAATGGCATCGACGCCGCGAGTCATGTCGGTCTTACGCCCATTAAAATCAACATGGTGGTCCAGAAAGGTGTCAACGATCAGGATGTCGTTGCAATGGCGCGGCATTTCAAGGGAAGTGGACACATCGTGCGCTTTATCGAATTCATGGACGTGGGTTCCTCAAACGGCTGGCGTATGGACGATGTTGTGCCTTCAGCTGAGATCGTGCGAATGATCAATGCAGAGATGCCGATCATCGAAGCGGAATCCAACTACACCGGCGAAGTCGCCGAACGTTGGGCTTATGCGGATGGCAGCGGCGAAATCGGTGTTATCTCCAGCGTGACGCAAGCCTTTTGCTCCACCTGTACGCGCGCCCGACTATCGACTGATGGCAGCCTTTATACTTGCCTATTTTCGCAGTCTGGCCATGATTTGCGCGCACTCATGCGGTCGGGCAAAAGCGACCAGGAAATTACTAGCGCTATTGGTTTAATCTGGAACCAACGAGACGACAACTATTCTGAAATTCGAACAGAAGAAACTGCGCGCAGTAAGAAAGTTGAGATGTCTTTTATTGGCGGTTGATGCTTTCATCTAACTAAACTTGAATTTACCCACTAGTATGATTGATCTTGGCGGCATCAACGCTTGTATCAACAGTTGCTTGAATCATTTAACAACTTATTAAGTAATAATTATTTATGAATCCTATATCCATCAAAACCGTTGAATTTGAGCGTCCGCAAATGGATGCGACAATGAACGAGGCCAGCAGTTGCACCGCCAATGCTTGGGCGCGTGTCCCTGTCGAGCTGTCTTTGGGTGAAAAAGCAGCGCTCAAAATGCGCATCAAACACCTGCTAAAAGAGCAACAAGCGGTTCTGGTCGCGCACTATTATGTCGATGCTGACTTACAAGAATTAGCGGATGAGACGGGTGGTTGCGTGTCGGATTCACTCGAGATGGCGCGTTTTGGCCGTGATCACCCCGCTAATACAGTAGTGGTGGCTGGCGTAAAGTTTATGGGTGAGACAGCGAAAATACTCAGTCCGCATAAGCGTATCTTGATGCCGGATCTCGACGCAACTTGCTCTCTCGATTTGGGCTGTCCTGTGGACGAGTTCACGGCGTTTTGCGATGCGCATCCTGACCGTACAGTTGTGGTCTATGCCAACACCAGTGCAGCGGTGAAGGCGCGCGCCGATTGGATGGTGACGTCTTCCATTGGTCTAAAAATCGTTGCGCATCTTCATGCGCAGGGCAAAAAAATCTTATGGGCTCCCGACAAACATCTGGGCAACTATATACAGAAAGAAACCGGTGCTGACATGTTGATCTGGCAGGGTTCCTGTTTGGTGCACGATGAGTTCAAAGCAATCGAATTGGAGTTATTGAAACGGGATCATCCACACGCTAAGGTGCTGGTCCACCCGGAGTCGCCAGAAGCCGTAGTGGCACTGGCTGACGTGGTTGGCTCGACCTCCGGCTTGATTGCGGCAACACAATCGCTTGATGCCGATGAGTTCATTGTTGCAACTGACATTGGCATTCTGTACAAGATGAAATTGGCCGCACCCGGCAAACGTTTCATTGAGGCGCCGACGGCGGGCAATAGTGCAACCTGCAAAAGTTGCGCACACTGTCCGTGGATGGCGATGAATAGCCTGCAAAATCTGGCTGACGTATTGGAGTCAAGCAGCAACGAAGTTCAAGTTGATGCCGACATTAGCCGTAAAGCACTTACCTGCATTGATCGGATGCTTAACTTTGCTGCGCAAAATGATGACAATGTGAGCCCTTCCTCCGATTTGGCAAAAGAGCACAAACTGTTTTCAGGGATAGGTCCAGCGTAATGCATTTTCGGCAGCTGGAGCAATATTGCTCTACTGATCTATTATGACTCCATTCAGTCTGCTAGACATTTAATCTCTGATGTTGAGAGGCAACCATTAGGCTTAACGTGATTATTTCTTGGGTGATGATTGTTTTTAAAGTGAATAGCACTCATTAGTTCTGGTAAGGAATTTAATATTATCAAGCGTGTAAATAATTATCTTTTGTCACTGACACCTTTAGTCCTTGAGTCACTTTTTCAAATCTTATCACCCTATAGTTCCATGAAATTTTTTCTTCGCTTTTCACTTTGTGTTGTTTGTTCTAGCTCTAGTTGTTTTCAGATGCTTTTAATAGATGTTTGGCGATTGATGAGGCATCCTTTAAATGTGTTTCGACGGCTACTCGTGTTGCCTTCACATCACCTTTTATAATCGCATCGCAAATGGCTTTCATGTGAGAATGCCCAGAAACATGGCGATCTGATGTTGATAAGGTCATGACGCGTAATCGACTGATTCGGCCATTGAGTCGTTGCACAATTTCCCAGGCGATCAAATGTCCCGCTTCTTCGAATATAACCTTATAAAATCCAGTCGTTGCCTTAAATAATGCTTTTGGCGTGCTGACGGCGAAAGCAGATTCAAGTTCTGCTAAAGCCAGATTAAGGTGGGTTGCTAATTCAGGGGATGTCTTTTCGGCGCATTCGACCGCTGCGCTAGTCTCTAGCAAAAGCCGAATATCATAAATTTGTTGCGCATGTTCCCAATTCATCGGTGTGACGATAGGACCTTTGTTGGGTAGGACTTCAACTAGACCTTCTGCTTCAAGGTAGCGAATGGTTTCTCGTATTACAGTACGGCTAACACCTAGCTGCGCACACAGGGGGCGTTCTACTAAACGTTGACCGGGCTTAAAGTGGCCTTCAATAATGGCTTCGCGTAGGCGTTCCTGTACAATTTCTCTTAATGTTTGAGGCGAAGGTGCTGCTTGCAAATAGGATATTTCTGGTTCACTCATTTGATTTTGCTCATGGTAAATTAATTTGTTTTTTCGAGAAAAAACGCTATTCTATTTTGACACAAGTATTATGGTATACCATAATACTATCTAAACATTATCCAATTAAAACGCTCATTGTTCAGGACCAATAGATGCCCGCTGAAATTCGAAAAACCGTGCTCCATGTTGAAACTACTTTCATTGAAGGTGGGAAAGGGGCCGAAACGCCGTTAAAATTAATTGCCGCTCTAGCGGTGATTAAAAATCCTTGGGCAGGGCAGGGTTTTGTCGAAAACTTGAGACCCGCGATTCAAGACTGCGCGCCAGGACTTGGCGCAATGCTTACCGAAATGATACTGGAAGCCGCTGGTGGTGGAGATAAGGTCGAAGGTTATGGCAAAACTGCTATTGTTGGCATGAATGGTGAAATCGAACATGCATCTGCGTTGATTCACACCTTACGGTTTGGTAATCATTATCGCGATGCAGTTGGTGCAAAATCTTATCTTGCATTTTGTAATACGCGTGGCCCGGCCAATGCGCCTGTAATGATTCCACTGATGGATAAAAATGATGGTGGACGACGGTCTCATTACCTGACGATTCAATTGGCGGTTGCTGATGCACCGGGTGCTGATGAAATCTTGCTTGGACTGGGAGCTTCCATTGGTGGTCGCCCCCATCATAGAATTGGTGATCGTTACCAAGATTTAAAAGAATTAGGACATGACGTCGATAACCCTGCAGCTGTCTGATTTTTCCTCTGGCACCTTGTCCTATCGTGAAGTTGGCGAGAAAAATACAGAAAGGAATGAAACGCTGGTATTGATTCACGGTGTTGGCATGCAATCAGCTGCGTGGGGACCGCAGATCGACTACTTTAGTCAATCTATGCGAGTGATTGCTATCGATATGCCAGGGCATGGTGGCAGCAGCCTGTTACCCGTCGGATCTGAATTAGTCGATTATATCAATTGGTTTTTCACTGTAATTAAGGCACTTGACACTGGA
>CAWVZP010000169.1:0-7190 GCA_963934675.1 uncultured Gammaproteobacteria bacterium
CGTTTTCGATTTTTCGGATTGCCTCGGTAACCGCCCTAAACTTGCGATGCACTGAACGAGGTGTCCAGTCAGATTTTCTGATTTCATCGATCATCGCACCACGAATTCGAATGCCAGCAAACGTTTCAAAACTAGCGCCCATTTTTGAATCAAAGTTACTTGCCGCTTCTAATAGACCAACCATGCCCGATTGAATTAAGTCATCTACCTGAACCGTTGGAGGTAGCCTGTTCAGTAAATGAAAGGCAATGCGTTTGACTAATGTGGCGTGCCGAACAATTGAGTCTGACTCATTTAGATGAGCCACCTCTGCGTACATGGCGTGACCATTCATAGGCGATTGTCCTGAGTACTGTAGTTGATCAGTCTCTCGATAAAAAACTCTAGATGACCTTCCATAGTCTTCGGTATCGGCCATTGCAAAGCCTTCTTCGCTATCTGCCGGAAGGCCAGTGCTGAGGGGCTTCTTGGATATATCTCGATCACACATTTTTGCTTTTGAACCGCTTTTTTCAAATAGTCGTCATAAGGAACCGTGCCTAAAAAGTCGAGCGTAACGTCGAGATACTTTTCTGACACTCTAAATAACTTCATATATAGCTCACGTCCTTGCTGAATGCTATGTGTTTGATTGGATAAAATATGAAAGCGTTGAACACCAAAGTCTCGATTCATGACTTTTATCATGGCATAAGCGTCTGTTATTGAAGCGGGTTCATCACAAACAACAACAATGACTTCACGCGCAGCTCGTAGGTAACTCACAACACTATCTGATAGCCCAGCGGCGGTATCAATTAATAATGTGTCGACTGGCTGAGTTAATTCGGAGAAAGATCGAATTACACCTGCATTTTCTGCTGGCGTTAGATCTGACATTGATGAACTGCCTGACGACGCCGGTATAATCTTAATGCCACCAGGACCATCAATAATGATATCCTCTAGTGTACATACACCCTGTATTACATGAGATAAGTTAAGCTTAGGGCTGAGACCTAGTAATACATCAATATTGGCTAACCCTAGATCGGCATCCATAACGATAACGTTTTCACCACTTTGAGCCATGGCGACCGCAAGGTTAACGGTTATATTGCTTTTGCCAACGCCGCCTTTTCCACTGGTAACTGCCATTACTCGAACAGGTTTTGAGGCAGTCATTTGTCTAATACCTTGAGCTTGATCCATTATAGTTCGGCCTCTGCCTGTCTTTTATCTATGTCGTTATTAGCACTTTGGTTTATTAAGTTATTAAAACGAACGGCCAATGTTTCTTGATCTTCAGTCTCACTGTAGCTTTGCATTAGCGCAACAGCTTTACTAATAATACGATGAGATTTAGCCGACTCAAGATCTTCAGGGACGCGTTGCCCTGTGCCGCAATAGGTGAGTGGTAATTGGTGACGAATAGAGGCAGTCATTACACCGCCAAGACTAGCGGCCTCATCCAGTTTGGTGACAATAGCACCTGCTAACTGAACTTTACTGAAGCATTTAATTGTTTGATTAAGTGCCGCCAATTGTGTATTGGCTGATAGCACCAAATAGGGCTTAACCTGTGGTGCGCTATTTTGTAGGCGATGGAAACGCTCACTCAAACGTATGTCATGCTGGCTCATACCTGCGGTGTCGATTAACACCAGCTTTTTATCTGATAGCATGTCGAGTCGGTCACCTAGTTCTGAGCTAGTGTTGGCTGTCAGCAACGGCACTTCGAGCAGCCTTGCGAAATGCTGCAATTGTTCCTGAGCACCTATTCTGAAATGGTCAGTGCTAATCATAGCGACTGATCGTTTGCCATGAATGTGTGAAAAGCGCGCGGCAAGTTTGGCTATCGTTGTGGTTTTACCTACTCCGGTAGAACCTACCAATGCGATGCGACCACCGTCAGCCAAAATATCAGTTCTGTTGACTGGTAAGCACTTGGCCAATATTCCAAGCGCTTGCTGCCAAACTTTATGGGGGTCCTGGTTTAGCTCGTCGAGGTGCGAAAAGATAATTTCGCAAATATCTGAACCCAGCCCCATTTCAGACATTAGATTTAACAATACGGTACGCACCGGATGGCGCTTGGCAAATTGGTCCCACTGCAACAAAGATAGCTGGCTTTGCATCAGATCACGCAAACCTTTTAACTCATTTCGTACTTCATCAATCATTGGCTCACTAGTATTCACTTTTGTCTTTTTGACCGTTTTTTGAACTGGTGGCACATTGGCATTGAGTTGTGTTTTACGATTACTGCTCTGCCTAGGCTTCGCTTCCTGTAACGAATCTGACTGAGCGTTATAGGGTTGTGTCACAACTCTGCTCGCACTAGCAGGCTCTTCATATCGTGCTGCTGGCATTGGTTTCATGGCTGGCGTTTGTGATGACTTGAGACTGACAATAGGTGACTGCCTGACATCGACAGGCGCCTTGACCACTTGTGATTGAAAGTTCTGCTGTAAATCAGGGTTGATTTGCTTTGACCCAGGCATTTTTTCAGCGCGTTCGAAAGCCTGTTCTAACCAAGCAGGTGGCTTAGCAGGTGTTACTATTTTTCTGGTTAAGACCCCTGCTACTGGCCCTAATATAGGTTCACGTCTGCCATTTTGCTGATCTGTCACTAAAGACCCAACCCAGGTATCTGATGCCAGATCACTATTGTTTTGCCGGCTTAATATCGGCTTATTTGGCTGGGTGGCTAAGTTTGATTCAGTCGGTTCAGGATGTAATTTAGCAATATTAGGAAGTGCGCTATTCGCTTGACCACCATTAATGGTAGATTCGTCATAATCAATCGCCGAAATTATTTCAACACCACCAGGTACTTTTTTATTGCCCAATATAACAGCATCTGCACCCTGTTCCTGCTTGACGAGTGACAGGGCTTCTCGCATGGTTGGGGCGAATGTTCGTTTAATTTTCATAATTCATCCTCGACTACAGACGGCTTGTTAAACTAGCCGTTTAAACTTGATTGTGGCGCGCCAATACTGGCAATCACTTTTAATTGTTTATCGTCTGGAACTTCGTCATAGCTCAGTACATGTAGCTCTGGAATCGCATGCCTTACCATACGGGCTAGAAAGGATCTTAAACTTTGAGACAGTAGCAGAACCGCAGGTTCGCCTTTCGCCATCTGATTTTCAGTCGATTCGCGTAATGAGCTGTGTATCATTTGAGTCATTCCTGGTTCAAAAGCCATGACAGTTCCATCCTGTCCTTGAACAGATTGCTGCAATATCTGTTCCAAACTTGGATGGAGAGTCATAATCGGTAGCTCTGACACCATTCCATAAATATTTTGGACGATTAAACGCCCTAAACTAATACGAACATGGGCCGTCAAAATGCCGGCATCTTGACTCCGAACACCCTGCTCTGCCAATGTTTCGGCGATTGTGCGTAAGTCTCGAATAGGAATACGTTCCTGCAACAAGTTTTGCAGCACTTTAACAATTACGCCAAGCTCTAGAACTTTAGGCGTTAGACTATCCACAAGCTTCGGCGCGGTGCGTTTAAGTACATCGATTAATTCCTGCACTTCTTCATGTCCAATTAATTCATGCGCATTATCTTGTAACAGTTGGCTCAAGTGAGTCGCGATGACCGTGGCAGTATCCACTACGGTGTAACCCAGAGTTTGCGCATGGTCGCGCTGCGCTGGATCAACCCATACCGCATCTAGACCAAAGGCTGGGTCTTTAGTCGGCGAACCAATTAGTTCGCCATAGACAGTACCGGGGTTAATGGCCATGTCACGGCCAGGCTGAACGTCAGCCTCTCCCATAGGAACACCTAATAAGCTGAGTCGGTAAGTATTCGGTGAAAGGTCAAGGTTATCTCGAATATGAACCGGCTGAATAAGAAACCCCAATTCTTGAGACAGCTTTTTACGCACACCCTTAATTCGAGTCATAAGTTCGCCACCTTGTCGTTCATCTACCAACGGGATCAAACCATAACCCACTTCCAATCCAATGATATCGACTGCATGCATATCATCCCAACTTAGGTCTTTTTGTTCAGACCTGGGTTCGATTTCTATAGGTGCTTTTTCCACTATATCGATTTGCTGTTGCTTTTGCTTTTGGTGCAGCACATAAGCCAAGCCGCCAGCAATAGCTGCAATGGTCAAAAATGCGACATTAGGCATGCCCGGAATCACACCGATCAAACCCATGATAACGGCAGAGACAATCAATGCACGAGGATCATTAAACATTTGACTAAATACTTGGCTCGACATCGATTCAGAAGTCGATACGCGGGTAACAATAATCGCAGTTGCGGTTGATAGCACTAGTGATGGGATCTGCGCCACCAGACCGTCACCGATCGTTAGCAGGGTGTAGTTTTTCATTGCGACGCCAGCGGCAAGATCATGCTGGAAGATACCAATCAGCAAACCACCAATCATATTGATAAACAGAATCAAAATACCCGCAATGGCATCACCACGGACAAATTTACTAGCACCATCCATCGAACCATAAAAATCAGCTTCTTGTGACACTTCGGTTCTACGAAGACGCGCTTCATCCTGACTGCACAAGCCAGCGTTTAAATCGGCATCAATCGCCATCTGCTTACCAGGCATCGCGTCGAGCGTAAAACGTGCACTCACTTCAGACACTCGACCGGCACCTTTTGTGACTACAACAAAGTTAATGATGACCAAAATTGCAAACACCACCAGACCAACAGCGTAATTACCACCGATAACGAAATCGCCAAAGGCTTCGATAACCTTACCTGCAGCAGCATTGCCGGTATGGCCTTCAAGTAAAACAACTCGGGTCGAAGCGATATTCAAGGCCAGGCGTAGTAATGTGGCGATTAACAATATAGTCGGAAAAACGGTGAAGTCGAGTGGTCGCATGGCATATACAGATACCAACAGCACAACCAGAGCAAAGGCGATATTGAAGGTAAACAACATATCAAGTACAAGTGGCGGTAATGGAATAACCACCATGGCTAGCATCATGATAACGATGACAGGCGCAGCCAAGCCTTGTCCATTGATTGCTTTTAAATATCCAAGTACTGATTCGCCAGCCATATTTAATTGTTCTCTTCGGGTGACATATAAGGATCGGGTCGTTGCGGCATAACAAGCCCCTGTTGACGGGCAGTGCGCAGTTGAAATACAAAAGCGAGCACTTGGGCGACCGCAAAAAATAGTTGTCCTGGAATTTCTTTCTTCAACTCGCTCTGTGCATACAGTGCCCGTGCCAATGGCGGCGCTTCGAAAATCTCGACTTCATTTTCCTGTGCAATTTCTCTAATGCGAAAAGCGATTAGATCCTTGCCCATTGCAACCACGACCGGGGCTGCCATGCTTTCATGATTATACTTTAAGGCAACGGCGTAATGAGTCGGGTTGGTGATGACGACATCAGCATCTGGCACCGCATCCATCATTCTGCGTTGTGCCATTTCCTGCTGCATCTGGCGTACCTTTGATTTGACCTCAGGCTTGCCTTCAGTGTCTTTCATTTCATCACGCACTTCTTGTAGCGTCATCTTGAGTTTTTTAGAGTGGTCCCAGAGTTGAAATGGCACATCGATAGCCACAATTAAAATAAGGCTAGAGGAAACCACTAGAAAGCACTGTCCAATCAGCCAGCCTCCGTATTGAACTGCAGACATCACTGGCAACGCACTTAAGCCCAAAAACTCATATTTGTTAATCCACAGAAAGGCAATCGCAACCGATGACACGAATACGAGCTTCAACAATGCCTTCACTAATTCCATTAACCCTTGGGGGCCAAATATTCGTTTAAAACCCTTCAGTGGGCTGATCCTGTCTGCCTTAAACGCCAGTGCATCGCCACTAAATGCCCAACCTCCCAGTGCCATTGGGGTAAATAGTGCAATAAGCGTCATTAGCAACAAAAATGGGCTGGCACCAGCTAATACGTCAAACAGGGCCGATTCAAATCTGATCAGTAAACTTTTGGTATCGAAAATTTCAGTGCGCGACAAGCTAAGCCCTTTTTCCATCATTGTCGATATACTATTAATTATATGAGAACCTAACATCAATAAACAGGCCGACCCAATCACCATGATTGTCATACTGTTCAAATCTTTCGATCGAGGAACCTGACCTTTTTTCTTAGCATCATTTAATTTTTTGGGGGTTGGTTCTTCTGTTTTCTCCTGACCGCTATCGCTCTCTTCTGCCATATCACAAGCCTCCGATGCTTTGTGATAATTGCATTGCTTCCAGCATCATCTGCTTAAAGCGTGGCAAAATTCCGGGCAAAATTAACATTAAAATAATAAAACCGAGAAACATAGTGACGGGAAAACCCACTGAAAATATATTCAATTGAGGCGCCGCACGAGTCATAACACCCAGAGAAAGTGTCACTACTAACATTGAAACTAGGGCTGGGATTGCAATCCAAATTGCGCCAATAAACATTTGACTACCCCAGTTTACGATAGCCCAGAAACTTTCTCGCTCTATACCAGTGGGTGAGATAGGTAATGATTGGAAGCTGTTAACCACTAGCTGGATGAGCATCAAATGACCACCCAATGCTAAAAATAACAACGTTCCCATAATAACCAACAATTGTGATATTACTGGCACGCTGACACCGTTATTGGGATCAATCATAGAAGCAAAGCCTAACCCCATGCTCATCGCAATAGCTTCACCGGCAATCATTAAGGAACCGAAGACAAGCTGTAAGGTAAACCCCATGGCAAAGCCAATCAGTATTTGCTGAAAAGAAATGAATAAACCCGCTAATGACAACGCTTCGACCTCTGGTATTGGCGGTAATAAAGGTAAAACAAAAATTGAAATCACAAAGGTTGTGAGTATTTTTATGCGTGCTGGCACCATTCGCGTGCCTAACACAGGCATTGCCATTAGCATGGCGCCAATGCGCATAGAGGGCCACATCAAAGAGCCAACAAATGCAGTGGTCTGTGCAAATCCAACGTCCACCTAGTCAACCAATCAAACTTGGAATATCGAGATAGAGCTGTCGACTAAAATTAACCAATAAGTTCAGCATCCAGGGTCCCGCAATTAGAATCGACACTAATAGCACCATGAGCTTTGGAATAAAACTCAGAGTTTGTTCGTTGATTGACGTTGCTGCTTGAAACATGCCGATGAGTAGGCCAATAGCTAATGCTGACAGCAACATAGGCGCTGCGATCAACGCGATGAG
>CAWVZP010000170.1:0-7099 GCA_963934675.1 uncultured Gammaproteobacteria bacterium
GGGTGGCGAACGAATGCCTCAGCAAATGCATCGAGACCCGCTTTTCGATCTCAGCAGTAGCGGCTGCCGTGCGGATGGCACGAGACAACTGTCGCGTACTTAATGGGTTAACTGGGCTCTGATCGGGAACCAGCCACCCGCCAGCGAGCAGTAATCCCCTGGCACGCCCTTATCGCTACCTTCAGTGCAGGATATCCAGTAACACTGACGAGAGCATGGCATAACGATCCTCATGTCCCTTTCCTTACTCGACATGCAGTGTCTTGCGCTCACTGTCGACGCCACTGATTTTAAGGCCAGCAACTTCACTGATGCGTAGACCGGCACCTTAGGCCAATGAGAAAGCTATTTAGAGTTCAAGAATTCAGGCAATGAGGTTAATTGATCCAGTTACCCAATAGTTGACGACTATTGCCCAACCCGGAATGTCAATAAATCGACGTTGTCACATGGCGTTAGGTCATCTGCTGGAGAGTGGCCAAACTCGCGCTTGTACTCTCGGCTAAACTGCGTCGGACTTTCATAACCAACTTCAAATGCAGCGCTCGAAACTGAGTGATGGCCCGCAATCAACATTTGTTTCGCTTCTATCATGCGAAGTGCCTTTTGATACTGAAGCGGTGTGGTTCCGGTAACTGACTTGAAGTGGGTATGAAATGAAGTGACCCCCATTCCGGCATGTTTTGCGATTTCTGGGATAACAATGGGTTGTTTGAAATTTTCACGAATGACTTTGATTGCCCTGTAGATGTTGCTCGTCTGGCTATTACGCCACATGAGATGGCGCAACATAGTGCCTTGTGACCCTGTTAAAAGTCTGTAGTGAATTTCCTTAACAATGAGTGGTCGGAGGATTTTGACATCTTGTGGATTGTTAATCAGCTTTAGGTAGCGCTCTAGTGCTTCGGAAATGCTGACATCAATACCACCCAATTCGAATGATCTGGCCTTTCCTTGTGTGGTACTGAATGATTCAGTGGACTCGTGAAGGCTGCGCAGAATGTTGAGGTCAATTTTCATGACTAGCGCAATATAAGGGCTTTCTTTGCTGGCCTTCGTAATTCGCGAGCTGATGGTCAGGTCGTGGCTAATCAGTATGGATTGGCCTGATCCAATTTCTATAGGCTGCTTCTTTATGGTAGTTTCTTTAGTGCCTTGAAGAATAAGGCAGATAACAGGCTCATAGACGACCGACTCAAACTCCGTCGGCTTAAAATAACGAGCCAGAAAAAGATCAGGAAAGAGTGAAAAAAATTGACTATTGGGGTCATTATTAGCATCAAAGTAAGCATTAGATAAATTAATTAAGTTAGAGCTAGCCATTATTACCTCTGAGTTTCCCGTATCTAAATTGTACTAGCCCGATGCCAGTTTCCAATCATTTATTTCAATTATTTGTATTATTAGGCATGGATGCCGGTCAAATTGGCAGGCGTTTCGTTAACGGTGCACCTAAAATCCTGCTTAGGTTAATGAACGTGACTAACAAAGACATGAATCAAAAGATGGCATTAAAACTATCCGAATCCATCGTTATAACCCTGAATGGGTTTGGTACTTACGTTATCAACTTGGCGAATTGAAGAAGGGCACGATAGCACGAAGACTGAAGCAATGAACTTAATTGTGCTGGGGTGTCAGATGGGTCTGCGCGGTAATTCCCAAGAGTGCCAGTGAGGAATGGATGCAACAGAATTTTGATCTACCTTTTTTGAAACTGACGAAATCGATAGGGTTGAAATTATGCTGATGGACCGAGATGAAGGACTTGCTTGGCGTTATGGTGATCCGTCACAAGCGGGATGAACTATCGATTGATAGGTTAATGGATGAATAAGAAAGCACCTCTAGGAGCTTGTCCGACTGAGGATAAATCTACTTCGGAAAAGCCATTTCGGCCAAATTTCTCGATCCAATTCGTTGAATAGAAACACTATTCGCCTCATTCGATCAAAAAATTTAACTCAAAATAAGGTTCCCTCACTACGATTACCTAAGTCCGACAGGTTCCTAGGAAGAGTTGGTGTGATATTTATTTTAGTTCTTACTGAGGTAACAGGAGTAATCAAAAGTATGCTGGAAAAATCAAAAACGCGGTCAACTGCCATTCGGAGTGCTTGGCCCTTTAATCACATTAAACTAATACTAGGAGAGAACAATGTTATATAAACTGAATATCAATGGCCGAGCGAGGAGTGTCGAAGCAGAACCCGGTACACCATTGTTATGGGTGATTCGTGACGAATTGAATCTAATGGGCACTAAGTTTGGTTGTGGGGTTTCATCTTGTGGCGCTTGCACTGTCCATTTTAACGGAACACCTATCCGTTCCTGTTCGTTTCCAGTCGACAGTGCTGCCGATAATGAAATTACCACAATCGAAGGCTTGCAGGGTCAGATTGCAGAGGTCGTTCAGCAAGCTTGGCGTGAAAAAGACGTGGTGCAATGCGGGTACTGTCAGTCAGGTCAAATTATGTCGGCCGTCAGTTTGCTGAGCAGTAATGCATCACCAAATGACAAAGAAATCGATGGTGCGATGTCAGGAAATGCCTGTCGTTGTGCAACCTATGTTCGAATTCGAGATGCCATCAAACTGGCTTCGCAAAAACTGGAGGCATGATATGACGCATCAACTTTCTCGTCGCAATTTCCTGAAATCAGCCGCTGCTGGAACAGCAGTATTAGTCGTTGGTTTAAATTCAAATGGTTTGCTTGCCTCTGGTAAGGCTGACAGAGTGTTTAATCCTTTTGTTCGAATCGATGACGATGGCGTCGTTACCGTGATTGCCAAACATTTTGAAATGGGCCAGGGTACAACGACGGGTTTGGCTACCCTAGTCGCGGAAGAACTCGATGCCGACTGGAGTAGGGTCAAGGTTGACTTCGCACCGGCAGACCGAGAAAAATATAAAAATCTGTTCTGGGGCGTGCAAGGCACCGGCGGATCTACGGCTATTGCTAATTCATTTATGCAGTATCGTACGGCAGGTGCTGCGGCGCGAGAATTACTCGTTCGGGCTGCGGCACAGGAATGGGGCGTAGATGCCTCAGATATAACTGTCTCAGACGGGATACTGACTAGCGGTTCTAAACAAGGTAGTTTTGGTGATTTTGTCATTCAAGCAGTCGAGTTGACGGCAGTGGAAAACCCGCCGATGAAGTCACCAGATCAATTTAAGTTGATTGGAAAACAGGTGTTGTTGCGTAAGGATAGCGTGTCGAAAACTGACGGTACTGCCGTGTTCGCAATGGACGTTAAGCTTCCGGGTATGGTCTACGCTGCGATTCAACGCAGCCCAAGGTTCGGAGGTGTAGTAAAGTCATTCGATATGACGGCGGCTAAACAAGTGGGTGGTTTTATCGATGCGAAAGCTTTACCGAATAAAACTGGAGTGGTGGTTTACGCAAAAAATACCTGGGCAGCATTTCAGGCCCGTAATGCGATTCTCTCCGAATGGGATTTCTCCAATGCAGAGTCGCGCAGTAGCAAAGACATGGTAACGAGCCAACTTGAATCGTTGAATAACCCTCAATACGATGCTACGCCTGTTGGCCGAACCGAGGCTCAAGCTGCGATCGATACAGCGACTCAAAAGATTGAAGCTGAATTCGTATTTCCATTCTTGTCGCAGGCTCCAATGGAGCCGCTCAATTGTATAATTGAACCGACTGAAAACGGTGTTAGATTTCACGATGGTTGTCAGGGCACCAGCGGCGTGCAGTTTGTAGTAAGTAAAGTGCTTGGCTTGCAGCCTGAACAGGTCGAGATCAAAACGGTTTATGCCGGCGGCTCGTTCGGGCGCCGTGCAACACCGACGGCCGACTACCAGGTGGAAGCCGCGTTAGCGTTTGCACTGCTCGGCAAGACAATACCTATCAAACTGGTTTGGGATCGAGAAGATGATATTCGAGGCGGCTACTACCGTCCGTTGACGGTGCATAAGGCAACTATCGGTCTTGATGGCGCTGGCAAAGTACTGGGCTGGGATCACCGCATTGCGACCCAGTCGATTATGAAAGGGACTGCCTACGAGAGCTTTAAAGTACATGACGGAGTTGACCACACTTCTATAGAGGGCTGTGCTGATACGCTTTATCAACTACCCAATATGTTTGTTGGCCTGAGTGATTTTGAATCAGCTATTCCAGTGCTGTGGTGGCGTTCTGTAGGTCATAGTCATACTGCTTATGCGATGGAAAGCTTGCTGGATATGCTGGCCCACAAAACGCAACAAGACCCGATCGAGATGCGTCTCGGCTTGCTCGACCGCGATGACGACAAGCAACGCCGCATGGCGGGTGTGATTGACGCTGCGCGCGATATGTCGGGATGGAAAAAGGGTAACAAGCGTGGTTTTGCCGCACATTTCTCTTTTAATACCTGGGTCGCTGTAGTTGCCGATGTCAGTGTTAATGGAGACCAGGTGCATGTCGACAAATTATACATCTCGGTCGACTGCGGTATAGCGATAAACCCAGATGTGATCCGCGCGCAAATGGAAGGTGGTGCTGGCTATGGCCTTGGCGCAGTAATGCGCAATGAAATAACATTTTCTGACGGCGAAGTCGTGCAGTCTAACTTTCCTGATTACGAGCCACTGCGCATATCCGATATGCCTGACATAGAGGTTGTTATCATCGCCTCTGCTGAAGCACCCAGTGGCGTTGGTGAGCCCGCGGTGCCACCTACTGGGCCGGCGGTCGCTAACGCTATTTTTGCTATAACCGGCAAACGCATCACCGAATTACCGATGTCAAAATCTGGTTTGCAATTTGTCTAAGGGTGCGGATGCAGTGAGTAATCAACTAACGGCTCTATTGGATGCCTGGCAAAAGGGTAGGAATGACACTGAGTGGGTGCTCGGCACGGTTTATAAAACCGAAGGGTCGGCCTATCGCAAGGCTGGTGCTGTTATGTTAATTAACGGGTTCGGTCAACAATTCGGCCTGCTGAGCGGCGGTTGCCTCGAGGCGGACATCGTTCGCAATGCGCGCAAGGTGATGCAAACAGGACGGGTATTATTGTTGGATTATGATGCAAGTGATGAGGATGACTGGTCATTCCAGCTTGATATTGGCTGTGGGGGCAAGGTTTTTATCATGCTGCAGCCTCTTAGCAAGGAAAACGATCTAGGCCTTGGCGATATGGCAGAAGCGCTTAACAACCGTAATAGTGGTGTTTATTACCAACAGATCGGAAACGCCTCTGCGTATTTTGTAACCGGGAACAACGCTGGGACAGAGCGCAGTATTATCGATCGTCGTGCGGATGGGGAGTGGTTGGTAACGCCGATAAACCCGGCGCCTCATTTACTCATCGTGGGGGGTGGTATTGATGCGCGCCCAGTGGTCAGTATCGCCGCCGAACTCGGTTGGCGCGTTACGCTGGTTGACCCACGTCCGTCCAACTCACGCTCTGCTTATTTCCCCAGCGCCGACAGGGTCCTAAATCAACTGGATGACAGCCTGTCGCGATACATTCAGTCGGAAAAGGTCCAGGCAGCGGTGATTATGTCGCATAACGTTGATATCGATGCCGATGGACTGCAATGTTGCCAGGGAACCGGTCTGGAGTACGTCGCATTGCTGGGTCCAAGACACAGATATCAGCAGGTACTAGAACGAGCGGGTCTTGGTGAACAGCAGTTAACCTGTCCAGTCTCTGCACCGGCTGGTCTGGATATCGGTGGGCAATTACCAGAGAGCATTGCGTTGTCCATCCTCGCGGAGTGCCACGCAGTACTCAACCTGAGTAAAAGCCGGCCGGCGTTGCGATTGGCTGAAATATAATGCGAATTGCTGGCTTGTTGTTAGCGGCAGGTGCTGGCACTCGCTTCGGTGGCTGTAAACAACTTGCTTTGATTGAAGGCAAGCCTTTGGTGAGGCACACACTGGAAACCCTGTCATTGGTGTTTAATGATCAGCCTTATATCGTACTAGGCGCGAATCGTGAAGATGTTCGGCCCGTTGTCGAAGACATTGCCCAGGTAATCGATCACTCAGGCTGGCAACAGGGTCTGGGCTCGTCCATTGCCTGTGGCGTCAGGGAAATTGTGGGGTTGGAAAAATTTGACGGTATCCTTGTCTCATTGGCAGATCAGTTATGGTTGACCTCTGGCCATTTTGATCAGCTCATTGAGCAATTCCAGGGTGATCGAATCGTGGCCGCTTATTATTCCGCTAGTCCTGGCGTTCCCGCAATCTTTCCAGCGTCAATGTTCGAACAACTGAAGCAACTCAACACTGATCGTGGAGCAAAATCATTGTTAATGGATATGCAACGCGAAATTGTCACGATCCCCATGCAAACAGCCGCGATGGATATCGATACGAGGAAGGACCTAGAGTAAAAGGACGCCGCTTTTCTTACTTCTGGATACTTGTTAATACCCGATTCAGTCTAAGCCACTAGAGGTAATGCAATGCCTCAAATCGTACCCTAACTAGTAGTTTCAGCTTCCCGAATACGCTCAAGCCTGTTTTGCTCTTCGATGAACGCCTGTTTGATTTCTTCCAGTACGGTATCGACATCGGCTGATTCGGTGCTTTCCTCAAATTGTCCAGTGAGTTCAGTAGTGGGCTGTAAGTCGCCCGCTTCAAATAAGGCCCACATTTCTGGAGCATAGTGGCTGTTGCTGAGTTCGGGCGCGTATTGAGCGTAGTAGTTGGTAATGTTTTCGACATCACGGCGGTGCATGCTTTGTGCATTATTATTCGCGGCGGCATCAACGGCTTGCGGTAGGTCGATAATAACGGGACCATTATCGTCAATAAGCACATTAAACTCTGATAGATCACCATGAACTAAACCAGCGCAAAGCATACGCATGACGTCGTGCATGAGCGTTTTATGATCCATCAGCGCCTGTTCCTTGGTCATGGTGATATCGTTAAGGCGAGGCGCAACTTCTTCACCGCCATAAGTGATTAGCTCCATCAGCAATACGCCATCGAAGCAGCCGTAGGGTTTTGGAACGCGAACACCAATATCGGCTAGTTTGTAGAGCGCTGATACTTCGGCGGATTGCCAGACTTCTTCTTGCTGTTCGCGACCGAATCGTGAGCCTTTTTCCATTGCTCGCGCACGACGGCTATTGCG
>CAWVZP010000171.1:0-7094 GCA_963934675.1 uncultured Gammaproteobacteria bacterium
ACTCTGACTTTAAACTCCTAAAGAAACGCTCCATAGGTGAATTATCCCAGCAATTACCACGACGGCTCATACTCTGCTTAATCTGAAAACGCCATAGGTTTTGACGGAACTTCAGACTCGTATAATGCATGCCTTGATCAGAATGAAACATGACATTGTCGGGTCGTCCTCGAGATTCAAACGCCATCGATAACGCATTACCGGTTAACTGACTATTGGGCGAATAAGAAATCGCCCAGCCTATGGGTTTACGGGCAAATAGATCCATGACAATCGCAAGATAGGCCCATCGATTACCTGCCCAGATATAGGTTACGTCACCACACCACACTTCGTCCGGCCTGCTCACATTAAACTGTCGATTCAAATGGTTAGGTATACTCAAATGCACCTGAGTAGACCTCTTGTAAGCATGTTTTGGCAGTTGGCAGCTCACGATCTGGCACTGCTTCATCAAGCGACTGGCTCAATATCGACTTAACTCAACACCTCGACCAGTGGCAATCGTTGCAATGGTTCTAGCGCCAGCTGAACCGCCACTTTCGTTAGAGATAGACTTTACTGTCCTCACTTCCTCGAGTCGTTTTGAACTCATCTTTTTATCGCGGTTAACCCAATATCGATAGCTGCTTCGATGTACCTCAAAGACGTTACAAAGTGTTTGAACCGCATAGCTCTCTTTCAGCCCATTGATCATCGAAAATTGTTCATCGAGTCTGACATCAAGAGAGCAGTAGCCTTTTTTAATATTTCTTTCTCCATCTCAATTCGTTTAATGGTCTTTTCTAGTTCTTTTATTCTACGTTGATCTGCTGTGATAGCAGTGGGGTGATTTGAAGTCCCTTGAAGTTCATTCTTGAGCTGTCGAATCCACTGATCCATATTCGATTTACCGACATTCATTGCGCTGGCTGCTTCTCGTATTGAGTAGTTTTGATCCACCACTAACTGAGCTGCTTTTAACTTAAATTCTGACGTGAAAGTTCGTCTGGTTATACCTGTCATTTTGTCACCTAAAGATCAATGAAGTAATAATATCACCTCTAGTTAGGTGGCCAAATTAACTATGCCACTTCACGACCCTGACTTCTACAGCCGGATTTTTTTCTCTAATTCTGGAACCAGTTTTTCAAAAAGACTTTGGCTTACCTCTTCTGACGAGACAATGGATTTATCGATAAAGGCTTCCACGTTATTTACTCGTTTGCCATTACGTCTTTCGATATAACCACTCGCATAACTAGACGTAAACTGGGCAACTGACATTGTGGGTACCAGTCACCATTCTGGCTCTTCAGCCTGATCTGCATGAGGTCATCCAGGGTTTTTCATGCTTGTTCATTATTCTGAACCAGCAACTTCACTTTACCATTGTTGCATTGCACGCGTTGTGCCTCAGCACCGCCAAAACGATTGCTAATTTGAATGGCCAGATCCTGCGCATTGAAGCCTATATGTTGTGCTTCTGGTTTTAATGTTAGATGGATTTCTGGTTGCCTACCCTTGAGGCTATCCCGCAAATTGCGCGCACCTTCACTTTTTGAAAGATAGCCAATTACTTCTTTACTGGCCTGATTAAGAGAGACCTCACCCTTACTGAAAAGCTGTATTGCAAACCTGCCGGCAATTTTGTCAGAACCAGAAAAACTAAAGTCAATAACACCTTCTAAAGTACCGACACGTTTTTGTTACTCTCGCAATATGCTCAAGGTATCGGCCTTTTCTCTTTCAACCGAAGGCGTCAACTCAGCGTATATTTCTTCCTGATAGGCTCCAGATACAACTTTCAGAATATGCTGTATGGGTGGACTTTCGGTAATGCCTTGTTCCACATAGTAAGCATTAACTTCATTTCCAATTCGCTCAATCTTATCCATGTTATCTATATTCAAACGATATGTGGCCCGATCATTCATTTCAACATTGATACTAATAATCTGACCAGGTACTTCAGAAAGAATACCGACTTCACTTTACCATTTGCTATCAGCCCAATGCCAACTACAGCGATGGCAATGAACAGGATAAGGACGGCATATCGCTGTTTAATCGTTCATTCAACTGCAGTTGCATAGACCCCGTCTCTGAACCTATAGAGTGTGTTTTGCTCATCGGACTGTATCAGTTGCCAGTAACGCGAAATTCGATACTTTGAGGCACTGTCATCATCAATATCGATAGATGCTAGATGTGCAGGAAGAATGAATTTGCTTTCAAATAATGGAAATAAAAAGGCGAGGATAACAACGCCTGAAAAGGTCCCAACAATTTTTCCGAGGTCATTGTTAAGTAACAACATCGGTGAAAAAGCGGCGGAAAATTACGTCGTATACCCTTCATTTCGGAAGAAAGATGCAATGAGCTATATTAATGAAATAGTCGACTTGGTCATTGTGTGAATTAAGAAGGGTTGCTTTGACTCGGCCTGCGACTATTATTCATCGGTATTGTAGTGGTCAGTTGATTTGGCAAAATAACCGTAACTTTCCAATATTTCGTCTTATGCAATTGATTTCGTCCAACACTAGGTCTCATTAAGTACTGATGTCACACAGATAAAGGCTCATAGAATTGGTGTTGCTATCAAGTAAACGGTTAAAGAACGATAAGCGGTAAGGTCTGCTCTACGGACTAAAAGAACTCAATAATACAATGATTTATTGTTTAACTTTATGTCTTTGGGCTCAATCTTCTTTTACTTAATAAAGTATGAATACTGATTAGTTTTTCAGTACATTTGAATGAATTGTCATGGCTTCAACCAATGCGAACTCCAGATTTTCTAAATCACAGAGCCGTAAATGTTGACAAACTTTGCTCGCACTCTCTAAAGACGCATGTTTACCCTGATCTGGTAATTCTGACTCTAAATCAAGACAGGCCCGTGTAATTTCAGGAAACTTCGCCGGATGAGCTGTCGCTAAACAGACGATCTTCGTACCTTTGGGCAGTGTGTCTTTTAGTGCATTCGCCCCAGCTACTGCTACAGCCGTGTGTGGATCTAGCAGGTAACCATCATATTTTTCGAATGTATCCCTGACTGTTTCTCTGGTTTCATAATCAGAAATTGCAATTGATGTAAAACCATTTCGAATAACGGAAAGAGTTCCTTCATCGAGTTCTACCTTGCCGCTGGCCTGGAACTTGTTCATCAATGCTTTCAGTTTTTCACTATCACTCCCAATTGAATAATAAAGGAAACGCCAAAAGTTGTAGGGCACAACAATATCAATTGCCGTAGAAATTGTTCGAACCAAATCTTTTTTTGCAAAGACACCACTAGAAAAAACTGTGTGGAGCGAATGGTTGGCATTATTGGCACAAATAAACTTGTTCACTGGCAACCCCATTGAGCGGGCTAGATAACCACCAAACAAATTACCGAATGCTCCAGTTGGCACAGAAAAGTTAATCTCGTCCCCCACATTTTCTACTGCTCTATAGTATCCGTAGAAATAGTGAACTGACTGCACCATTACACGGCACCAGTTTATAGAGTTGACACTAGAAAGGTTGAGCCTGTCCTTTAGTTCGTGATCAGCAAATAATTTCGCAACGACAAAATCTAGGTCATCAGCACCATCTGGGCAATTGTCCACACCAATTGGGTGCACATTAGAGGCATTCAGTGTTGTCATCTGCCGTTCCTGTTCTTCGGTAATCATTCCTCTCGGATAAAGTGGCCAGCAATCGATTGTCTTTTTTCCAGCTGAGGCCCAGGCTGCAGCGGGTCCGGTATCTCCTGTCGTCGCTAGTACAATAGAAAGGTGTTCGCCGCGTTTCTCCAATAAATAGTCCAACACGTTGATGAGAAATCCCATCGCAACATCTTTAAAGGACAACGTCGGCCCGTGAAATAGTTCCATAATGATGGTGCGTCTATCTTCACCAAGTGGCACCATATCAATTACTCGCGGGCTCTCGAAGGCGCTGTAACTATCAAATATTAGTTTTTTTAAATCAATAGCTGAGATTATAGAGCGATCTATAAACATTGATAATATTTCAAATGCAAGGTCGGTATAGCTCAATTCAGCCCAATTTTTAAACTGCGACTGGGTAATTTTGGGAATAGTTTCAGGGACAAACAGCCCACCATCAGCAGCAAAACCACTTAATACCGCCACATCAAAAGCGACTGGAGATATTCCGCCTTTAGTGCTGACATAATTGATCATTTGACTCCGATCCTATTTTAAAAAAATAGATTTAAACAGAAACCATTATCCTTTGCACCGAATTTGTAACTAAGCTGTAATAAAATACGCGTAAATTATTTAGTGGGGCCGTTTTTAACATTAACTTGTTAACGTATTCTGACTGCACCAATATGTTGCAATAAAAGTATTAGTTCTATATCTTAAGGAAGTAGTTGATACTTAAATATAACAAAAACTATAGGAAAACAATGTGAAAACAAAATTAATTAAACTAATGGCTCTGGGTGCTATTGCTGTATTAGCTAGTACCAACGCTTCGGCAGAAACACTTCGTGTTGGTATGGAGTGTACATATGCCCCTTTTAACTATAAAACCGCCGAGGGTGAATTAGCCGGTTATGATGTAGACGTTGCTAAGGGTGTTGCGCGAATTATTGGTGCTGATTTGGAGTACGTCTGTCAGGAGTGGGACGGAATGATCCCTGCACTTTTGGCCAACAAATTTGACCTTGTCATTGCCTCCATGTCGATTACTGAAAAACGTATGAAAAAAATTGCCTTTTCTGGGCCCTATCGTTTCTCGACAGGACAGATAGTTGGTGCGAAAAAAACCAAGGTTAATTTATTTGATAATGCAGGCAATCCAATTCCAGTCAATTTTAAAGGCTTGAAGGTTGGTCTAGAACGTGCAACAACTTATGCTAGCTGGTTCAAAGCGGAGTTGCCTGGGGCAGACGTTGTCCTGTATGACGGTTCTGAGCCGCTTTATTTAGATCTGCAAAATGGACGGGTTGATATCATCATGACAAATCCAATGAAGGCGCACCTTAAATTCCTGTCTAAAACAGAGGGTACAAAATACGAATTTAAAGGCCCTGTAGTTGACGAGGAAAAGTACTTTGGAATCGGTGTTGGTATTGGATTACGTCAAGGACAAGAACCTCTTCAAGCACAGTTAAATGAAGCATTAAAAGAACTCATTAATTCAGGAGAACTCGAAACCTACGCCAAAAAAATATTCCCTTTTAAACTCCATAAAGACGAATGGGGTCAATAGGTATTTAATCTATTCAGGGCGACAAAATACAGTTTGTCGCCGTTTTATTTAATACTAATTTAATGTTCAGTTGTCGTCTGACAGGAAAATGATTTGGAAGCATTAAACGGCTGGTGGGATGACTATTTTTGGGGGGCAGTTATAGTTGCGGAGGTCTTCGTTGCCTCTCTGTTTCTAATGATTCTGTTTGGACTAATTGGTGCTGGTGCTAAACTTTCAGAAAATAGCCTTGCTCAACGGATTGCAAGTGCTTATACGGTCATTTTTCGAGGCACGCCAGAAATTCTGGTCATACTTCTACTTTATTATGGTTCGGCAATTACCTTAACCGCTATTGCTCAGATATTTAATCCAGAAATTCGATTTGTTGATATCCCGCCTTTTTGGGCTGGAACGATTGCGATAGCATTAATTGTTGGCTCTTACGCTACCGAAACCTTCCGCGGTGCCTTCCTCGGTGTCAATCCTGGCAGCATAGAAGCTGCCCGAGCACTAGGCATGTCGCCGCTGCAAACTTTTGTCTACATTCGTATTCCTGAAATGTGGCGCATCGCGCTGCCGCCATTTGGCAATCACATGTTGTCACTAACCAAAGACACTGCGCTCATTTCTATTATCGGTCTGAATGAAACCCTGTTTGTGGCAAAACAAGCAATCACCGTTACTGGCAAGCCCTTTACGATGTACATAGTGGTGGGAGCTATCTACCTGGGTTTTTCAACAATCATTACGATATCGGTTATGGGCATTGAAAAATTTGGCAACCGCACGACAGTAGGTGCAAGATGAGCTTCGATCTAAATCTGATTCTACAGAGTTTGCCTCAGATGTTAGCGGGCTTAGGGATTACGCTACAATTGTTGTTGGTGTCTGGTTTTCTGGGTTTATTATTGGCTATTCTACTCCTGCTAATGAGAATCAGCGGCAAATTTTATCTGGACTGGACAGCACAGGTTTATATCTATGTTTTCCGAGGTACACCAATACTAGTGCAGATATTTATTATCTATTATGGCCTGCCACAATTTGAAGCCATTCGGGAAAGTATGTTCTGGCACATTTTGCGCGAACCTACCGGTTGTGCCATTCTTGCACTGACACTAAATACTGGTGCTTATGTATCTGAAATTCTACGAGGCGGTGTGCTAAGTGTAGACAAGGGATTGCTCGAAGCCGGTTCTGCTTTGGGCATGTCGGCCCGACAAAAATTTATTTACATTACAGCTCCTTTAGCAACACGCTTATCATTGCCTGCTTATAGTAATGACGTCATCAGCCTACTAAAATCCACTGCGCTCGCTAGCACAATCACAATTACTGACATGACTGGAATCGCACGAACTATCGTTGCGGATACTTACGCACCGTATGAAGTTTTTATATCGCTGGCGATTGTGTATATGATTTTTACTTTCGGGTTACAAAAACTCTTTGGTGTAATTGAAAGATACTTAGGTCGCTACACCAGGCGAGAGGAATAATATGAACGATAACAATAGCCAACCTTCGATAGAAATGATCAAGGTGAATAAATTTTTCGGCACCTTTCAGGCGCTCAAAAATATCGATCTCGAAGTTTACAAAGGTGAACGCATTGTTATTTGTGGGCCATCCGGTTCAGGTAAATCAACTTTAATTCGATGTATTAACCGCTTAGAAAAACACAATGAGGGACGAATCAATATTGATGGCATTGAGCTCACCGATAAAGTCGAAAATATTGACGCTGTTCGAAGAGAAGTAGGCATGGTGTTTCAGAATTTCAATCTGTTCCCTCATATGACAATCGAAAAAAACTTGATGATTGCTCAGCAGTTGGTTCGAAAAACGCCAAAGGTCGAAGCCCGAAAAATTGCAATGCAATATTTGGAAAGAGT
>CAWVZP010000172.1:0-7018 GCA_963934675.1 uncultured Gammaproteobacteria bacterium
TAATCAGCTATAGCCCCTTGCTTTGACTAAACCAGAGGGGCTTTTTTTGTAATTCATTTCTCCGTTACTAACTGAAATAGTAAAGTAACGGAATTCAAAATGTTCGATAATAAATCAAAGATCCTGTTTATTTCTAAAACTACTCCAACGAGTCAAAGTAATCACCATGCGCAGCCTTATCTAATATCGGCTCCTTAGATCGCTACTCATGTTGTCACCTCTGCGTTTTTTCTATTTTGCATAACAATCCGGTGTTCTCTTAGAAAAGTATACAAACCTGTTCCTATAATAATCGTAGACCCAGTGAGCGTGAGCATATCAACGATCTCGCCAAAAATAAAAACGCCAACTAGCAGCGAGAATAGAAGCCTTGAATACCTAAACGACGCCACAATGGAAGCATTTCCGACACGCATTGCCGTTACGATCGCGTAGTAACCTGAAATACTAAAAACAATGCCACAGCCAAAATAAACGAATTCTTTGCCCGCAATGGGGGCAATATCTTGAGGGTTAACGAGCAAACAAATGGCCCCAGCAATCACCAGCGACAAAAAGGCTTGAAAAGAGATGATTGAAGATTCAACACTAAACGGAATTACGCGGGTCACTAAATCTCTAACAGCTACACCCAAAACGGCAACAAGCACCCACAATACCGATGAATCAAACCCACCAAATCCCGGCCTTATTATGAGTAAAACTCCAATAAAGCCAACACAAACAGCTGTCCATCGACGCCACCCAACGCTTTCACCTAAGAATAGCGCGGCACCCATCGTGATTGTTAATGGCGTTACTTGAAACACTGCCGCGACTGTCGATATAGGAACAAGCGATAATGCCGTGACAAACGCCACAGCCGCAACAGCCTCTGCAAACATTCTAACCAATGTTGTTCGCGTCCATACGGTAGATGCCCATAGGCTGTGACCTTTTTTGAAAGCTAGCAATGCAAAAAAAAACGAACTAAACAACCCAGTAACAATCAGTATTTGACCGATAGAGATAGTGCTGGAAAGCTGCTTAATAAACGCATCTTCTATCGTAAACCCCGCCATCGCAGCGAGCATCAACAATATTCCTTTTCGGTTATTTATACTGTCGTTCAAAGTTACAGGCACCTATTTTTTTAACGACCTGTAATGTAAATTAAAGTAACGACAGAAGGAACTCATGAATTCAGAATATACTGTGTTTTAGTGCTTTCATTGTCATATTAAAATTCTATTTGCATGGACCCTTCATTTTCTAGATCAGCGTTAAAGGGGTTCAATTTGTAATCCATAGCAATGCCGGTAAAACAGAGCCGTCGTGGCTTTGGTTGCAAATATCTTTATTATGCTATGAGTTACCCAAGCCAATCTATGACCATGTCTAGTGGTTTAATAGACTTTCTGAACTTGGGGGTCTCACCGTTTTCATGACGCGCACCACCGAATTTGAACAGCCTATTACCTAACAAGATTAAAATAAAAATGACACCCTCCAACTTTTAATAAACATAATCGTTTAAACTGATAGGCTTATTGATTAGTCGGTTTCTTAGCACAGATGGTTTTAAAATATGAGCTCAAATAAACAAGCAATTACCCTTTTAGACGGCGGCATGGGCCAAGAATTGGTCAAGCGCAGCAGCAAAGAAATCACGCCACTTTGGTCAACTCAGGTAATGATCGACGAACCTGAAATCGTGCATGATTTACATGCTGATTTTATTCGTGCTGGCTCACGCGTGATTACTCTAAATGCCTATACCATGACGCCTGAAAGACTGGCGCGTGATGCTCAGATCGAAGACTTCGAAAAGCTCCAATTAGCCGCTGTTAATGCAGCCACGAGAGCGCGTGCTAGTGCGGGTATTTTAGGCGTTAGAATTGCTGGTTGTTTACCACCATTGGTGGCAAGCTTCCATGCTGAAGTGTCACCCGAATACGACGCAATGCTAGAAAGCTACAGCAAAATAGTCGCCATTCAAGCCCCACATGTTGACCTATTCTTGTGTGAAACCATGTCATCAATTGCCGAGGCAAAAGCCGCTCTGATCTCTGCCAAAAAGACAGGACTGCCCGTATGGGTTTCTTTAACCATTCAAGACGATGGTCAAGGCGTATTGCGCAGTGGCGAGTCATTAGCAGAAGCCGTTGCCATGTTGGATGAATTCGGTGCAGATGCAAAGTTACTTAACTGCAGTAAGCCAGAATCAATCTCAGCTTCATGGTCAAAAATGAAATCAGACCAGGGTTTAACCGGTGCTTACGCTAATGGTTTTACATCTGTCGACAGCTTAATCCCAGGCGGTACGGTGAAGTCGATGGAATCACGATCAGATCTTGATCCAACAGCCTATGCCGAGTTTGCCTTGCAATGGGCAAATGACGGTGCTGGTTTAATCGGTGGTTGTTGTGAAGTGGGACCCGCCCACATTACAAAGCTGGCAAAGCGACTTAAAGAAGAAGGATACTCAGTCTAATTATTTAAAACCACCTAAAATATAGAGTTGGCACGATAAAGATTTTGTCAATTCCAATTCCTTTTTTTATCTTTTCCGATTAAATAGCTTAAATTTAAATAAGCCTTGCCATGTATAAATCAATTAGTACTAAGCCCTTCAAATATTAATAATAATCATTTACAATTGCGCGCCATTTCAGCTGTAGGATAGGTGATTGCGCTATGGCGACCTGCTCATTTAATGAAGAATAATAATCACTTGTTATCCGCCACGCTTATCGAGTTGATGGAGAAACAAAGGTATGCTGTTGAATATCAACCTATTGTCGATATAAGCAATCAAGAAATTTATGCTTACGAATGCTTATCAAGGTTTTTCGATGCAGAAAATATTCCTATCAGGCCAGACCTAGTTTACGCCTCGTTACACGATAGCCAGATCAGCTTGTTTCAAGTAGAGTATCAACAGAAAAATTACAGCTTTGTCATGCCCCAGACAGTGTCGATATTTTCGTTAATCTAGACCAAGACTCTTACTTTTCAACTGGGGCATGAAAAGATGACAACCCGTTTTTAAATTTATTTAAAGGTTTCGAAAAATCAAACATAATTGTCGAACTTATTGAAAACTCTGAAATTAATGATGCAATTATGAGTTTGGCAATGATAGACAACTTATCAATAAATAATATCCATACTGCTATTGACGATGTTTGTGATCCACAATCTATGATTTCTACTGCGGTTATCCAACTGGTTAATTACATAAAACTCGACAAATATGTGCTGGACAATAAGTCGAATGTCAATTTCATGCTATTAGTTGAGTCATTAATTAACTATGCCCGTAGCGCTGGTAAAAAAGTTATTCTAGAAGGCGTTGAAACAGCTGATGATTTACACTTCGCTAAAAAACTTAAGGTGGATTTTGTGCAAGGATTTTATTACCGAGAGCGCTTTAAGAATGCGAGTTAACTCTTTAGCCCTTGTCATTAAATAAAACAAAAAAACAATAATTTTTCAAGAGGCACATTAAAACACTTTTTACAATTTAACCAAGGGTAGTCTAATGCATACCTATTTCCTTCAAGGTGTACCCGCCCAGTAAATTTGATAGAAAGCCTCATGTTCAAATTTAGATGTGACTTGATAAAAATCAATTGATATTAGTCATTCTGTTTTTTGCAACCTACCAATTTCGTCCAACAATTCCATTGTAATATAGTACTCAGACATTCTAGTCAGAGTGGACTAGCCTGATGCATTCGGCTGCATTATGAAAAGGATCTGACAGCATCTTAGCCCCTTTTGTTATGCTGCATAACTGATGAATTTTATACTTCGCAAAAGTAGGAAAAGGTTTTACATATAATTAGACAGTGATAATATTTTCCATATAACAGTGCATTAAAACTTTGGACATTTGAGAAAAACTTATGCTAAAAAAAACAGCAATATTTATTGTTTTTGGATTAGTGATTGTTGCGGTTCTTTGGCAATTCCAAATCCTCAAATTTCAGTCTAGTGGAATAGAAGAGACCATAAAACCATCTAAAACTAGTGTGCCTTTGGTCAAGGTCATCACTCAGCCAGTCGTTTTTACACCCAATGATAGAGTGTTTGAAGCCGTGGGTACTGGTCGTGCAAAATATTCTGCCGACATTTATCCTGCCGTTTCTGAAGAAGTTATTAATGTTTATTTTAAAGCGCAGCAAAATGTAAAAAAAGGTGATGTTCTTGTTCAGCTCGATAATCGCGAACAAAAGCTTACTCTTAAGCTTGCTGGTGTAGAACTTAAGGAAGCAAAAACGACTCTAGATCGTTTCGAGAAAATTTTTAAGCAAGGTGCTATTCCCCAAAACGAAGTTGATTCAGCGCGAGCAATTTTTGAGTCCACACAGGTCGCGCTTGATCAAGCCAAGCTAGCGGTTGAAGCGCGTCAAATCATCGCGCCTTTTGATGGTATTGTAGGTATTCCAAATGTTGATCCTGGTGATCGCATTGATACCAATACCATGATAACCGGATTAGATGCGCGCGATACACTTTACGTTGACTTTGAGGTTCCTGAAGCTTTGATTGCAGCGCTTAAAGAGGCGCAAACCAAAAAACAAGTCATTATGATTACGACTCCTTCTTATCCTGTAAAGACTTTTGAGGGCTTAATTACGGCCCAGGCATCACGCGTTAATGAAAGTCGTCGCACACTAATGGCCCGAGCCAGTATCTCAAATACTGAAGATGCGTTGAGGCCCGGTATGTCTTTTACAACAAGATGGGATATTCCAGGCAAAGACTTTGCAACAGTGCCCGAAATATCTGTGCAGTGGGGCCGTAATGGATCCTTTATCTGGATCATTCGGAATAATAAAGCTGAAAAAGTTAAAGCCCACGTTGTCGCTCGAAAAGCAGGGCAAGTACTGTTAGATGCCGTTGTACAAAAAGGAGATCAAGTCGTCGTTGAAGGACTTCAACGCTTGCGCCCTAATAGTAAGGTACAGATTCTAAATATGATAGAAGAAACAGTTAAGACCCAAGAGCAAGCACAGTGAAGGGCTTTGCGGGAAGCCTAACGGCTTTAGGGGTTCGTCGACCGATTCTAATCATTGTTGCTAATCTTCTTATCATTCTGAGTGGTGCGGCCAGTATTTTGGGTGTAGATGTTCGCGAGCTACCCGATGTGGATCGCCCGATTGTGAGTGTCAGAGCGGTCTATGAGGGTGCCTCACCACAGACAATGGACACTGAAATCACTAGTATTGTCGAAGGGGCGGTTGCTCGTGTAGCCGGTGTTAAAAGTATTAGGTCCTCGAGCGAAGAGAATAATATGCGTATGCGTGTCGAATTCGATCCGTCTATGGATCTTGATACTGCTGCAAGTGATGTTCGAGAAGCTGTCAGCCGTGTCCAAAGACAATTGCCTAACGATATTGATCAACTGATCGTTGTCAAAGCCGATAACGATGCCCAGGCCATTGTTGAGTTATCTGCATACAGTAATACGCTTTCCAAATATGAGCTGGCCGAACGCATAGAAAAAGATGTAGCTCCCGAATTCCAGTCTATTTCCGGTGTTGCCGAAGTGAGGTTAAATGGCCAACAACCTCGTGTTTTAAGAGTGTTGTTAAGTCCAGCAAAGCTAGCAGGATACAATTTATCGGTATCGGATGTAACTGAAACCTTACGGTCAATAAACCTGGATGTCCCCGTTGGTAGCTATAAATCTGAAGATCAAGATTTATTAGTACGAGTACAAGCATCAATTGTAGATCCCGAAAAAATAGAACAGGTGTATATTCGCGATGATGTTCGTATTAATGACGTTGCAGAGATTTTTTATGCGCCGATGGATCCAGAGTCCTATTCGTTATTAAATGGAAGAAGCGTAATTGGGCTAGGTATTGTTCGCCAAGCAGGCTCGAATACGATTGCAATTGCCGATGAGGTTGATAAGCGGCTAGAGCTCGTTAATACCCGTGCGCGTGATTTTACGCTGGTAAAAACGTCTGACGACTCTTTGTATATTAAGGGCGCACTAAAAGATGTTTTATACACCTTGGCTTTCTCTATTCTTATTGTTTTGATTGTGATCGCAGCCTTTCTTGGCCAATGGCGCGCAATTTTCATTCCCGCAGTCACGATGCCTGTCGCGCTCATAGGTACCTTAGCAGCGATATGGCTATTCGGATTTTCAATTAACTTGTTAACGCTCCTTGCTCTTGTTTTGGCCACGGGTTTAATTGTTGATGATGCGATTGTCGTACTTGAAAATATTCAGCGCCGGCGTGCCCAAGGTCTTGATAAAATGGCGGCAGCTGTTTTGGGTACTCGTCAGGTATTTTTTGCTGTTATAGCCACCACAATAACGCTTGTCGCTGTATTTGTTCCAATTGCATTTTTGCCAGGAGACACCGGCAGGCTGTTCCGCGAGTTCGGTCTAGTGTTAGCTATTGCGGTAATAATAAGTTCATTTGTAGCGGTAACTTTATGTCCTATGATGGCTTCTCGCCTGCCTAATTTAAGCGCAAAAAATAGCACAATGCCAGGGCTGCGCAATTCACTCGACAGCTTTGGTCGAAAACTTGCGTCAGGCTATTTTAAATCGCTTGAAAGTCTAATGGCTCATAAGGTTATGGGGCTTATGTTTGCACTTATGATAGCAGTCGGAGGTGGGTATGGCTTTACACAATTGAATCAAGAGTTACTCCCTCAAGAAGACCGAGGCGCCATTAGAGTTTTTTTAACCGGACCAGACGGTGCGTCCTTAGCCTATTCAGATCGTCAATCACAAATGGTTGAAAGCGTTCTTATTCCCTATCAAAAGCAAGGCATTTTTACCGATATTTATACGATTGTGGGGAGCTGGGATAAAAATCGTGTTTATACAATTGCCACCATGAAACATTGGGATGAGCGCAGTATAAGCCAACAACAACTGGCAAAAGAAATTAATAGAAAACTGTCAGATATGCCAGGTGCTCAGGTACGTGTGATACAAGGTAATAGTCTCAATATTCGTGGCGGAGGTAGCGGGCTAGAAGTCGCCCTTCTAGGTAATGATTAT
>CAWVZP010000173.1:0-6993 GCA_963934675.1 uncultured Gammaproteobacteria bacterium
TTATATTAAGGTCGTGTTAGCAAACTATGTCCGGTTCGACAAAATCTGCTTTAGAGCCGACAAAGTTGCAACTATCAGCTAAAGGGCGGCTACGCCAGCCCGGGCAATAATGCCATCTTCGTCCGATTTAACGCCGCTGATGCCAATGGCACCAATCACTTCATTTTTGTAGATAATGGGCAAACCACCTTCTAGTGGCAGCATGCCAGGCATTGCCAAATATCCCTGGCGACCACTGGCAACCATGTCCTCCCAAAATTTGGTTGGGCGACGGAAGTTAAGCGCTACTTCGGCTTTTTTGATCGCAACGTCAATACTACCAAGCTGAACTTTTTCGCGTTGTAGGTACATTAAATTACCGCCATCATCAACAATCGCAATTACAACTTTCCAGCCATTGTTAGTGGCTTCTTGTTCGGCAGCGGCGGCGACTCGTTTTGCCGACTCTAAATTTAATATGTATTTTTGTTCCATTATTATCACTGTTTATAAAGGTAAATTGTTATCGCTTAGGTCTTAATAAGCGATGTCTTAAGACGCCCCAGGTGGCTTCTGCCCACCGAGTGCCGCAGTCACTTCATCAGCCATTTGTCGGGTTGCAGCACCCAGATCAGTAAGCCTGCTGTCGGTTATTCGGGCTTTCGGTCCTGACAAGGATAGCCCCGCGAGTGCGACGCCATTTTCATCAAAGATGGTGGCAGCGACGCAGCGCAGGCCGACTGAGTGTTCTTCGTCATCTAGTGCATATCCTAATTTTCGAATATGAGAGAGCTCTACCCGTAAATTGGCGGGATTGTCGATAGTTCGTTCTGTAAATCGGGCCAGACCTTTACGCTGTAAAATAGTCGACACGCCTTTTTCGGTCATGCTGGCGAGTAGCGTTTTACCAACACCTGAAGCATGAATGGGTGATCGGCTGCCCAGTTTAACGATCATGCGCATCATTTCAGGTGATTGAACCTGCCCAACATAAACTACCTCGCCGTCGTCGATGACAGCTAGATTGACGGTCTCACCACATTGATCTACTAGGCGGCGCATATATGGTCGGGCGGTAGCAATAAAATCACGTCTATTTAAAAAGGCATTACCTACCGAGAATGTTTTAAAACCAATAAACCAAAGCCCAAGAATCGAGTCATGCTCGACATAACCCATTTCTTCGAAAGTGTTGAGTAGGCGATGCGTTGTTGCTGATGGCATGCCCAACTGTTGAGATAGGTCGGTTAAGGTCATACCTGACGCCGTGAGTGAGAGTCGCTCTAGCAGAGTCATGGCACGAACCAGTGATTGGTTCTTTCCATCGTTTGCTTTGCTATTCGGACCGGGTGGTCTGCCGCGTTTTTTAGTGATTTGAATGACTGTATCTGACATGTTAACTAAGTTAGCATGTTTTTTTTATGTTTAATAGACGAAAATAGTGAATTAAATAAATAAAAATATATTCCAAAATAATCAATAAATTATAAGTATATTATATAACTATTTGAAATATAAAGTTAAATTTTATTTTAATAACCATTTTATTAATTTAAAATATATGGGAATAATTACCATTAATTTATAAATTGATGTCATTACCCCGTTACTATTACAGTTTAAAAATTTATAGAGATTCATCAGGTTGTATCAGAATCTGATTTTTATTCCTCGACTTATCGATAGACCTCATCGATTAAGACAGGCCGTCGCTTAAAAAAGCTGGGATCATTGAGCGCCTGATTTTGCGATATTTTTTTACAGCGCCGTAAATGGATATGATGATAATTTAAAATCGAAGTCGAATTGAAAGAGGCAGCACCCACCGTTCAGTTAGCACGAGTGTTTGCCAATGATAGTCAGTATGAAACTAAAGCAGTGCTCGTCACTGAAAACAAAACATCGACTCGCGTCGTAACCAATATTGCTCAGTCCGTGAGGCAATGAATCAATCGAATTATTCAGCCCTGTTGTGATTTGATCTGGAGATTGTTGGCTCACAAATAGCGTCTACGAGCTTCATCAACTTATTGTTTAAGGCCTTAGGCCGGCTGTTGAAGTTCAGGGTCTGAAGTTGTGTGGGCGCAAACCAGAGCAATATTCTCAAACTGTGAGTGCGATCTATGTTCCCGATGACTTTAATAGTGATATTCTAGTTGAAGTTTTTTCCAATAAATCGACTGTCTTCTCCGGTTTAGGGCTAGACAAAATGGTGGTGCGTTGTTCCGCATGTTGATGTCTGGTGAGATGGCATCGCGACCATAGAAATTGCAATGAAGGACCTCTATTATCCGATTGAATTCGGCAGCGGCTTTGGTGTTCTATAGCAAGAATGCATAGTGGAGATTAATGACGAGATAAAAATATGCGTATAGCAATCTTTGGTAGTGGTGGCGTTGGTGGTTATTTTGGTGGTCGACTGGCACAAGCGGGTTACGATGTTGTCTTTATAGCGCGTGGTGAAAACCTTGCGGTCATTCAAAAGAGTGGTTTGCGGGTCAATAGTATTGCAGGCGACTTCATTTTGAATAAGGTTCAGGCGACTGATGATCCCAAAACAGTCGGCAAAGTAGACGTTGTTCTTTGTGCAGTAAAGGCCTGGCAGGTTGCCTCCGCAGCCAAAAGTATGGCTCCTATGATCGGTGACGACACCTTGGTTGTCCCGCTGCAAAATGGTATCGAAGCTGCAGGCCAGCTCGCGGCGCTTTTCGGCACTGATACTGTCTTGGGTGGGCTATGTGCATTGATTGCCTTTCAGGCACCGCCGGGTCATATAAAGCATATTGGTGCCAATCCGTTGATTCGGTTCAATCGACTCGATGGTCAGGCTGATTCACGGGTTAATCAGTTGTCAGAGATTTTCAATCATTGCGATGGCGTCAAGTCGAGTATTCCGCGTGATGTGAATGTCGCTATGTGGCTAAAGTTTTTATTAATAAGTCCCTGGAGTGGGATTGGTGCGGTATCGCGAGCTCCTATCGGTGTATTGTTAAAACTGCATGAGACTCGTCAATTATTACTTGATTCGATGCAGGAGGTTCATCAATTAGGTTTGGCGCAAGGCATTAACTTGGCGGATGACTGTATTGAGCAAACGATCGCGGTGCTCGAAAGCCTCCCCGAAAGTTCTAAAACTTCGATGCAGCAAGATATGGCAAAGGGCAAACCGTCCGAACTCGACGAGCAAAGTGGCGCGATCGTTCGCCTGGGTAAAGCGTACGATATTCATACTCCCGTTAATCGCTTTATTCTAGAGAGCCTGCGTCCGCAGGAATTTCGAGCTAGGGGTGAATTGAGTTTCTAGAGTAGGGTCACGCTAAGCGAATCTAACCGTGAGAATGACCTTGTACAATAACGATTAGATAACGCCGTTATCAATTCTTTGGTAACAGTTCCATCTGGCTATACTTCTTGAATCGTCTGCTTTAAACGTGCCGCATTTTCAGGGCCTGTGACCCTATAGGCCGTTTCTTCATAGGCTTAGAATTAACTGCGCTGTACAGGATTGTGAACCTACCATTATGACAGGTAATAAAGGCTGACTTTCATCAGCTTCTATTATTATATTCAGATTGCTGATTATCTGAGATAGCCAGCAATCTGAATGATTTAACGGTGCATTTTCGCTTTAGCTTCGCGACGCCGCGCATGTAATACGGATTCAGTATAGCCATTGGCAACTTCCCTTCCCTTGAAGACTAAATCGAGTGCGCCCTGAAAGGCAATATTACTGTCAAAATTCGGCGCCATTGCTTTGTACATTGGATCATGCGCATTTTGTCGGTCAACAATTTCAGCCATTTTCTCAAATACGGACCGTATTTGACCTTCGGTTGTTAATCCATGATGGAGCCAATTAGCAATGTGTTGGCTCGAAATTCTTAACGTGGCACGGTCTTCCATCAAATCCAGGTCGGTAATATCAGGAACCTTAGAGCAGCCAATACCCTGATCGATCCAGCGTACGACATAACCAAGAATACTTTGCGCATTGTTTTCCAGTTCTTGAATTAAACTGCCTGCACTAATCTGGCGGCCATCGAGCATGGGGATAGTCAGAATGTCATCCAGGCTTGCTCGAAAACAGGCTCGTAAATTATTTTGCCGGGCACGCACGTCTACCAGATGGTAGTGCATGGCATGAAGTCCACCGGCAGTTGGAGACGGTACCCAGGCAGTATTGGCACCGGCGCGTGGTTGCGCGATTTTTTGTTCCATCATTGCGGCCATATTATCGGGCGCGGCCCACATGCCTTTACCGATTTGACCGCGTCCAGGCAAGCCAACTTCAAGGCCAACATCGACGTTCCAGTCTTCATAAGCCAATAACCAGTGTGATCCTTTTATCTCATTCTTCGGGATCATCGCATCGGCTTCCATGCTGGTATGGATTTCGTCACCGGTACGGTCTAGAAACCCGGTATTAATAAAAACGACACGCTCGCTCGCGATTCGAATACATTCTTTAAGATTAACGGTTGTGCGACGCTCTTCGTCCATGATGCCGATCTTGATGGTTTTACTGGCAAGTCCAAGTGCCTGCTCGACCATTTCAAATAGATTGATAGCGAGTAATACTTCTTCAGGGCCATGCATTTTGGGTTTTACAATATAGATACTGCCTTTCCGACTATTCTTAAACTCGCTGTTGCCGAGTAGATCGTGTTTTGCTGCCAGTGATGTGACCATTGCATCGAGAAATGTTTCGGCTACTTCTTCGCCATTGCAAGTGACAGCATCAGTGAACATGTGGGGACCGACATTACGCACAAACATCAGGCTACGACCGGGTAAAGTAAATTGGTCGCCGTTAGGTGCTATAAATTCAGGGTCAGTATTTAAGCTGCGTTGTATCGTTTCTGTGCCGCGCACAAGTGTTGTGCTTAGATCTCCTTTCATTAAGCCAGTCCAGTTCCGATAGACGCCTATTTTGTCTTCTGCATCAACTGCCGCGACTGAGTCTTCGCAATCCATGATGGTGGTGATTGCCGACTCTATGCGAACGTCATAAACATTAGCGAGGTCGCCCTGGCCAATAAAGAAGCCTTCGCCGATTAAAATCTCGAGGTGCAGATCATTATGTTTAAGTAATATAGCTGTTGGTGATTCAGGTTCACCTTTATAACCGGCAAAGCATTCGCGCCAGCCAAGTCCGGTTTCACTACCGTCGCCCATGACGACAATTAGATTGCCTGATCGAACTTTATATTTTGTTGCATAGCTGTGGCTTCCCGCTGCTAACGGTACGGCCTGATCGAGAAATTCACGGACATAGCGAATAACCTGTTGGCCTCGTACTGGATTGTACTTAGCCGTTTTCTTACAGCCCTGAACTTCAAGAATTATATCAGTGCCATACAGCGCATCGTATAGACTAACCCAGCGAGCATTAGCGGCACTTAAGGCGTAACGAGCATTGTCAACTGGTACCACGAGTTGAGGTCCTGCAACGGCAGCGACTTCGTCATCAACGTTTTCTGTCGTTACTTGGAAGGCATCGCCCTCGGGTACTAGGTAGCCAATTTCCCTTAGAAAAGTTTTATATTCAGATAAATTTATATGGCCAAAATGGGTTTTGTGCCAGTCATCTAACTGTTGCTGAATTTTATCTCGTGTTGCGAGTAGCTTTTTATTGCGAGGCCCCAGTACCGCATTGATTTCGGCGAAAGATTGCCAAAACTTATCGGAGTCGATACCCGTACTGGGTGCTATTTCCTGATCTATAAGCTGGTAAAGTTCAGCATCAATGCTCAGTCCGCTTATTTCGACGCGTTTTCTCATTGTTATTCTCAATTTTGGGCAAATCGTAAAGTAGTTGCTGCTGATCTGTTTTCAGTATAGTCGTCTGTTATATGAAAATCTCTAATATGAAGAAACTTTAATAGTCACTATACACAGAGCCTAGGTGCTCTTTTTGCCGACGGGCAAGTCAGTTAGTGACACGCGCCCGTCGGATCTCTACCGGGCGTTAATCAGCGTCTTCTGGTTCACTGGTTGCGATACGTACACCGCGTTCATCGATGATAATTTCTTCGTCCTGATCAAGTATGTATCGTTTTTCTTTTTCGGGTTCATATACCTTTGTGCCCGGAATGGTTTTTTTATATTCTGGTTTGTCGCTATTTAAGTTAATGATCTGTTTCCAGGTGCGTTGCAAGTCATCGGCAGTAATGACAACCAGGTCGCCATCGGAGGCCATTTGCAGTGAAAAATCAACAGCGGGCTCTTCGTCAGCAATGACGGTGATGTTGACATCATCAATCCCTGATTCTAACAGGTAGTTACGCATTAACTGTGGTACTTCGTCGTGTCCTCGACCTCGACGATTGCCATCAGCTTTTAGAACAAAGTGGGTAAAAGCGGGCAAGCAAGCTTTGACTGAATCATGGATATCTTCATCTCGACGATCACCGGGCGTGGACATGACCATAATACGCCTACCTGTTGGTTCGAGACGATCGGCCAAGTCAGCCATGGCGCGAAAGCTAGCTTGATTGTGTGCATAATCAAGAATTACCTTGAAGGGATGTTCATTGTAAACGTTGGTGCGCCCCGGGCTCTGGAAAAATGACGTGTCGAAAGTGCGTAAACCCATTCTAATGGCATCTAAATCTGTGTTAAAGCTAAAGGCCATCGCGGCGGCAAACATGGCGTTTTGTACATTGTGCATTGCCTTGCCTTCGATGGTGGCCGGAATCAAATGCGACCAAAGTAGTGGAATGTGGGCACCATTGTCGTAGATAGTAATCATATCACCATTGATACCTTTCTCTAAAACCACGGCGCGACCGTTGGCTCTGATATGTTCACGGACAAGTCCATGAGTCGCATCCATGGTGATATAACACAGGTGCTTGGCGCGGCAATTGTCGGCCATTTTCAAACATAGCTTGTCGTCTGCATTTAACACCACAGTATCATTTGCAATACGCACCACGGTCTCTTTTACCTTCGCCAGCTGTTCCAGCGTATCGATTCCACCGAGTCCCAGGTGATCGGAGGTAACGTTAATGC
>CAWVZP010000174.1:0-6973 GCA_963934675.1 uncultured Gammaproteobacteria bacterium
ATTACGATTGGTGATTTTGTTACAGCGAATGGAGTGACCATGGATGCTGCGGTTGATATCGACATCAACGATACAGTGAATTCTAATAATGGTGGCCTGATTGCAACAGCTGGCAGTGATATCCGTAGCAGCACAGCGGGCGACCTGAGTAGCATGCAGAGCATCATCTTGACTGCTACAGCTGATGATATTGACCTTAACGATACAGTGACAGCAACGGGTGCTGGCTTTATTCAGATGGCGGCGGGTAACGATGCGATTCTTTCAGGTGCAATTAACGCCGACACAGGTTCTATCGATATTGATGCAAACCGCAATGTCACTACTGATACAACAGCAACACTGACAGCCGGTGCTACCATCGATATTGATGCGGCAACGGGTAGCATCACATTGGGTAATGCAGTCGCGGCAGGTGATGACATCACCATGAATGCACAAGGTAATATTACTCAACAAGGCACGGGTACGATTACCACGCTAGCCGATGTCTTCATGACAGCGACAACGGGTTCTATCATCGGTAACAACTTGTTGGTATCAGCCAATGACATGACTGGTACAGCGGCCGTTAATATTGATATTGATACGGCTGTGAATACAGCAAACTTGAGTTCAACTGTTGGTGGTTTCATCAACGTTGATGAAACAGATGCAATTAACCTGTTTGATGTTGATACGGCCAATGGTTCAATTACGGTTGATGCTGGTGGCACCATTACCGCCACTGACGTTGTTTCAACAACGGATGCCGATGAGAATGATATTACGCTAACAACAACAGCCGGTGGCATTGAATTGGTTGTTGTGAATGCAGGTCTGACGGCGGGTGATGTCATCCTTAATGCTTTTACTAATATCACTGATGCCAGTGCAAGTGAGGCTGTGAATGTGACGGCTGAGCGACTCACGGCTACAGTGAATACAGGTATCGGTGCTGGTACGCCAATTGATGGTGATATTGATGCGACTATCAACGAGCTGGTCGCAACAACCAACACCGGTGGTATTTTCATTAACAATACACGTGACTTGACGGTTATCGGTGCAACGGCCGGTGCAGGCGACATCGTACTGGTTGCTGATGGCGACCTGTTCGTTGATGACCAGATAATGGCTATCGACAACAATCCGATTGATGCAGGTAACGGAAACGTTACGCTGACAGCCAATGGTCATGTTGTTGCCGCTGATGGCATTGAAGCATCAGGAACAGATGGCGTTATTACGGTGACATCAGCAGAAGGCTTCAACGGTAATGTTGAGATGACCGACGGAGTTAGTTTCGTAGGTAACCAGATTATTGTTGATGCGGATGGCAGTGTTGTTATCACACTGCTTAGCTCGGCTAGCGATGTCACGGTGGCAGCGGCTAACAGCATCTTCTCTGCTGATGCCGATGTAACCACACCGAACATCCTTGCGGTTACACAGGCTACATTGACGGCAGAAACGGGAACGATTGGTCAGCTTGGTCGCGAACTTAGCATTGAGAATACTAATCAGACCATGCCAGTATCTACATTGCAGGGACCTCAGGTCTTCGCTTATGCGGGTTCGACAGCAACAAATGGTACGACGCTGCAGGATGGTTCGACAGTTGGAGTATTTGCCGATATGGGTGTATCGATTAACCTATTCGGTAATATCCTGGGTCATGAAGTTAGTCCAACCACGGTGAGTAACTTTGCAGAGCAGCTTTCTCCAGGGTTCGTTGTGTTGAATGCAACTAATCAAGGTGACTTCCTCCCGACCGGCTCAGGTGCACGAGTTGTTGGCGGCCAGTTGTACGATGACTACCGTATTGCAACAGGTGGTTCGATGAGTTCAGTGCTTGATTATGCACCGGGTACAATGTTGCCGATGTTCGAAGGAACAGCATCAGGTGCTTACTCTACTGACCATAACCGCCTGGCACCTCACTTTGATATTACGCCTACGCAATTGTGGACTATCGAAGATGGTGGGAAGTAAGCAATATGTGAAGGTGGTGTATCCGCTAAGGGTAGGGTTGCAACGCGCTAAATTTGAATTAGGCGCTGAACTTGGAAGTCATTTTAATTTCAGCGGCTTGATTTGATGGAGTAATAAAAAAGGCCATGTTGATGCATGGCCTTTTTTTATGTCGAGTATCTATCGGCAACTGTGATCTGTTATTTTCTATGCGTATACCTGAGGTATATTCAGAATCTATTGGACGAGGACACGACGCAGTTAGGAAGGTTTATGTTTCTTTTACTCGTTGAATTTCTTGGCTCTATTTCAGTTGCCGCAGAGATTGCGCTCGCTCAATTAGAATTGATAGCATTAAACTACGAAGATGTAGCCACTCAACGACGCTTCGAGGCACAGGTGGAAGCAGTTCATAAATTCACTATTTCAGTTCAACTATCTGAGTGCATTACTGAAATTAATTTTGATGTGGACGATTATATTGAACAAGGTACTGTGCTGATTCGCTTTAAGGGTATTCAGCAGCGTGGATTGCTTGATCAAAAGCCCATGCGGGTCTGAGTGAAGCCAAAGTTGTAAGAAATGATACCGAAATTGAATGAGCACGAATACGTGATATCTACGCAAAGAAATTGGTTGCTAATGCAACTCTGGATAAAGCTAATGCAAACTATAAAGGAGCTTTGGCGCGTCAAATGTGGTGAGTGTGTAAGAAATTGTTGCCTATAAACAATGACTTAATTTACTTAGCATTGGACATAACTGTGGCCACAATATAGCCATGACTGAACAAATACCCTGTTCCCCCCCCTATGTTCCCTCCGATACGGCTTTGGCCGCTTCCAGTTTACCTGATAAGTCGACCGCACTATCTGTTGATGCTGCTACCTTGGCAGATCAGCTATCTGAAAAGATACGCCAAACCATTACTCAACATATGGCGAGTATTAATTTGTACTAGTCGAATCTCATAGAGGGAAACAATACTCGTCCTCATGAGATCCGTCAGGCACAAGCGGGCGATTTCTCCAGCGATTCAGGCAAGCGAGATTTACAGCTTGAATCAATCGCACACATTCATGTTCAGAAATGGATTGCTGAGCAAGACGTCAGTTTGGAGGTCTTATACACACCTGAGTTTATTCAAGCTGTTCATTAGCAATTCTATAAGCATATTCCTCCTGCACTGAATCAGATAAAGAATGAAGCGGGAAACAAAGTTCACGTGGTGGTGCCATGTGCCTAGCGTTATCACGAGATTAAGGTTGGCCAGCATATTGTGCCAGCGCATAGTTATTTGCCCGCTGACTTGCTTGGATGCACTCGTTTTCAGATGGTAATGGCCGTATGATCAGTTTTTTCACTGACACGGCATTAAAAGCAGCCGGTATGAAAAGTAGTGGGTTATGGTGTTTAAGCCATGGTTTGGCGCGTGCCTCTGTGAAGTACAAATGGGTATTGACTGGAGCGGATGCAACGCGTCGGGGTGGTCTAGATGGACGAGGCGTGTTGAGTGAAAAACGATCAATCGTTTTTGGTGAGTTCATGCTGGATACGGTGCTTGATCAAGTTAAGTACATTAGTAGCCTGTTGGTGTTGCAAGGCATTCGAGAACGTATTGAGAAATATGTTAAAGCCCGTAATGATAGTCGAGTGTACCAATTTACGCCAATTGGAAGTGCTGACTCACCCGTGAATGGGATTGTACCCCTTAAAATAGAAGCAGCAAAAGTTTTGTATAATGCGTTTGTTGATGGTTAAATTAGCCGTGAACGCGCGATTTCCTCATGCCAGAGTATGGCCGATTGCACTGCCGGTCGTTTATTACAGCAGCTCAAAGAAGAAGGCTTATTAAGGAGACAGCATCGATTTCTAATTTGACCTGTGAGATCCCTGAGCATGCACTTGGCGTAGGCTAAAGGCCGTACTGACGGCGTTTAGATAAGAGCTGTCGTAAACCCGGTGATGTTAATTTGGGGTTTAAGTCATATGTTGAGAATAAAACGAATTCAAATAGGTGCCTGCTGACGACTTCGATTTCAATCGTTCAATGCAACATAGGCCGAGAACTAGTGTTTAACGGTAAGTGTGTAGTGTCTTCGAAAATTTGGGAAGTTTAGGCGACAAGTGTGTAGTCCGAGAATATGACTCGACTCGGGCGCTTTGCGACGGGCTTGCTCAAATCGAAATCGGTTAAAAATAGGTCAAAGAAAACGAGAATGCTGAACCGCAACACATGAGCGTGCTTGATTACTTGAAAATGCCAAAACGCTCAAAGGCTATGCGTGTCATAAGGTCTAGGTTTAGAACAAATTTGCCGTGGGTTCAAGGCGGGATGAGCTAGCGTTTCAATCTAAACGCTGTATAATTCTTCCAGATTTTTTGAGCTTTACTGGCTTTTTACGCGGGCGGCATTTTTTACTTGGGCAATAAATTGAGATCTAAGGGTAAGGCATGAGAGGTGAGTTTATAATGGTTTTAAGTAAGTTAACCAGGCGATGGTTCGCTGTAACGGCTGGTATTTTTATACCTATGCTATTTATGTCGGCGGCGAATGCTGAGTATAAGTTGAATTTGACTGAGGGTGTTACCCCTATCAGTCAGGATTTGTACGGTTTGCACATGCTTGTTTTTTGGATTTGTGTCGTAATTGCAGCCCTTGTATTTGGTATAATGGCTTGGTCAATTTTCTATCATAGAAAGTCGCGTGGCGCTAAAGCTTCAAACTTTCACGAAAGTACCACTGTAGAAATTATTTGGACGATTGCGCCGTTACTTATTTTAATTGCTGTGGCTGTTCCTGCGACGTCCACACTACTGGACCTTGAGGATGCAACGACTGATGCCGATATTAATCTGCAGGTTACGGGCATTCAGTGGAAGTGGAAATATAATTTTATTGATGAGGATGTCGAATTTATTAGTTCCCTAGCTCAAAGTAGTCGTGACGTGGTTAAAGACCCTTTGGCAAATGCGAACTATTTGCTAGAAGTAGACGAGCCTCTTGTTTTACCGATTAATAAGAAAATACGTTTCCTTTTTCATTCCAACGACGTCATACACGCTTGGTTTGTACCGGCACTGGCTGTTAAGCAAGATGCCATACCTGGCTTCGTTAATGACTCTTGGGCCCTTATTGAAAAAGTTGGCACTTATCGCGGCCAATGCGCTGAACTATGTGGAAAAGAGCATGGCTTTATGCCGATCGTCGTAGAGGCAGTGACGCAAGTTGATTATGAAAAATGGCTGGAGGCTAAAAAGGTCGAGGCTCTAGCTGTAGCGGCAGCCGCTGAAGAAAAATGGTCTATGGAAGATTTGATCGCTAAGGGTGAAACAGTTTATAAGGTTAATTGTTCTGGCTGCCATGGTGTAACCGGTGCTGGTATACCGGGTGTATTTCCTGCTATGACAGGGAGCGATATAGTTCTTGGCGATATTGCTGACCATATCGATATTATTGTGAACGGGAAAGCAGGTACTGCAATGGCAGCGTTTAAATCGCAGCTGAGTGATGTCGATATAGCGGCAGTAGTAACTTTCGAACGAAATGCTTTAGGTAATAGTGTGGGTGACATGGTTCAACCTTCTGCTATTACTGGCTTGAGATAAGAGGACTTACTGATGACAAATGCAACTACGACAGTTGATCATGACGACCATGATGATCATGGCCCAGCATATGGAATAACTCGTTGGATAACGACTACAAATCATAAAGATATTGGTACTTTATATCTCTGGTTTGCCTTCATTATGTTATTGACTGGCGGCACTATGGCAATGGTCATCCGTGCTGAATTATTTCAGCCAGGGTTACAGTTTGTAGAGCCACAATTTTTCAACCAAATGACGACCATGCACGGTTTAATCATGGTTTTTGGTGCAATCATGCCCGCCTTTGTTGGTTTGGCTAACTGGATGTTACCATTGATGATTGGTGCACCCGATATGGCGCTGCCTCGTATGAACAACTGGAGTTTCTGGATACTGCCATTTGCATTTACAATGCTACTCAGTACTTTGCTGATGGAAGGTGGTGGCCCCGCTTTTGGTTGGACTTTTTACGCGCCCCTTTCTACAACCTATGCCCCCGCCAGTACTGACTACTTTATCTTTGGTGTTCACTTGATGGGTATTTCGTCCGTGATGGGCGCCATTAATGTTATTGCTACTATTTTGAATATGCGTGCCCCTGGTATGACATTGATGAAGATGCCTTTGTTTGTATGGACTTGGTTAATCACTGCTTACCTGCTAATTGCGGTTATGCCTGTTTTGGCTGGCGCAGTCACCATGATGTTGACTGATCGTCATTTTGGGACTTCATTTTTTGATGCCTCAGGTGGTGGTGATCCGGTGATGTTCCAACACATATTTTGGTTTTTTGGACATCCTGAAGTCTATATTATGATCTTGCCAGCGTTTGGTATCATCTCTGCAATAATACCTACTTTTGCGCGCAAGCCACTATTTGGTTATAGCTCAATGGTGTATGCGACTGGTTCTATCGCTATCCTTTCGTTCATGGTTTGGGCTCACCACATGTTCACCACGGGCATGCCTGTTGCGGGAGAACTATATTTTATGTATGCCACTATCCTGATTTCAATCCCAACAGGGGTGAAGGTTTTTAACTGGGTAACAACGATGTGGAGGGGGTCCATGACTTTCGAAACACCGATGCTGTGGGCTCTGGGTTTTATAGTAATGTTCACTATTGGTGGTTTGTCCGGTTTGATGTTGGGCGTAGCTCCAGTAGATACCCAATACCACGATACTTATTTCGTAGTAGCTCACTTTCATTACGTATTAGTAACAGGTGCCTTGTACTCGATTATTGCAGCCTACTATTACTGGGTTCCAAAATGGACGGGCAATATGTATAACGAAACGTTAGGAAAGATTCATTTTTGGTGGTCAACTATTGCTGTTAACGTGTTGTTTTTTCCTCAGCACTTTTTAGGACTGGCTGGCATGCCTCGTCGTATTCCTGATTACGCTTTGCAATTTGCAGAGTTTA
>CAWVZP010000175.1:0-6965 GCA_963934675.1 uncultured Gammaproteobacteria bacterium
AATTTGGCCGAAATAGCTTTTCCGCAGTAGATTTATTTTAAGCCCGACAGACTCCTAGAGCCTAACCTCCGCAGCAACACAATATTCAACAGGATCGAAAGTAGTCAACTTTGACTTATCTTTTCTAGTATCTCGCGCACATCTGCATAGCGGTTCTCTTCACACAATCCAAAACCAAACAATTGACGGACTTTATTGTGCGCAAACAGTGGAATGCTCATGCCCGTTAGGAACCTGCAATAAGTCTCAACTGTTAATGTGTAGTCGCTTTTACTGGACAAATGCTTATCAAGGCCCTGAACTGCGGCGTTAATTTTTTCGATGTCAGGCATAACAGGATGGCGTGAATAGGCTAATTTCGCTATCTGGTTACGACACACCGAACAATGACCACACTGTTCGGGTGCTTGTTGATCGTCGAAATAACGCGACAGGTTGCTGCTCAAACAACGATCCAATTCAAAAAACCGAAGCAGAGCGGCAATACGCTTAATTTCTTTATGCTCCTTGTCAGCAAAGTAGGCGTATAAGTTTTGCGCCAGCTCTAGATCAGCCAGTTTTTGCACATCAACCTGATACACCTCGGTAATCAATTTAGTTTCCAACTCAATCAGATTTTTCTCTTGCAGGTATTCCATCGCCTTGACCACACGATTCCGATCCGCCCCATAAGCTTGATACATACTGTCAAAGTTAAGACTCCCCCAGACTTTTTTCATTTGGGTGTTAGCAAACACAGCCTCAAGGAAGGCTCGGCGCTCGCCTTCAAACAGTTGTAAAATTGTTTGTTTATCCTGCAAAAACTTATACTTGAAGTCGGCAAAATAAGCGTACAAAGGGCGAAGCACTGTTAAAATTTCAAGCTGTACCAATAAGGTTTTGAGGGGCAATTGGCGAATATTACTGCCCGTCGACAAACGATTGATTTGTACCTCCCATTGGGACTGCTCATCAAGAGGTGTACTAAGCTCCTGGCGAATGTTATTAACCACATATTCAATACTTTGTAGCTCAGGTGTATCAGCATAAACAAAATTTTCGACCGTGTTCAAACCATCAAGATTAGCCAATGTAATACAAGTCGAGGGAGCACCGTCACGCCCGGCTCGGCCTATTTCTTGACTGTAATTTTCGATTGATTTAGGCAAGTCGTAATGCAGCACAAAACGAATATCCGCCTTATCAATACCCATACCAAAGGCAATCGTGGCAACAACGACTTGCAGCCGGCTTTGCATAAAATTATCTTGTATCGTTCGGCGCTTGTCATTGTCAAATCCCGCATGATAAGCCTGTGCATTGATATCGTTGTGAGCGAGAAACTCAGCCACCTGCTCCGCGGTGTGCTGCAAGGTAACGTAAATGATACCGGAACCACTTTGCTGTTGGACTATTTTTAACAGTTGAGACTGTTTATTCATCTCATTCACCGGCATAACGCTTAAGTCTAAATTTTCCCGATAAAAGCCCGTCTGCACAACATGCTCGTTGGCAATTGAAAACCGCTGCGCCATATCAAGCTTGACTTTTTTGGTTGCCGTTGCGGTGAGTAGCAAAACTAATGGAATATTGAGCTCTTGCCTATACTGGGGCAACTTAAGGTAATCTGGACGAAAGTTATGCCCCCATTCTGAGATACAGTGGGCCTCATCCACCACCAGCATAGACATCGGCACACCGTGAATAAACTGCCGAAAACGTTCGTTTTTAAAGCGCTCTACCGATACCATTAGTATCTTAATCTTACCTTCGCGCACACCTTTCATAGTTTGTTTGCTTTGCTCAGGCGTGAGCGTCGAATCAATACTGGCCGCACTGATGCCCTTGGACTGCAAGAATTCCAACTGATCTTTCATCAGAGCCAACAACGGCGACACCACCAGCGTTAAGTGAGGTAAGTGTAAAGCGCTAAACTGATAACACAGTGATTTACCAGAACCAGTGGGGAAAATAGCCAGAGACGAAAAACCGTTGAGAAGCTGCTTAACTGTTTGCTCTTGTCCTGGTCGGAATTGATTAAACCCAAAAACATCAGCCAACGATTGCTGAATATCAAGAGAGGTTTGAGGTAAGTCAACAAACGTGTCGTTCATAGGATACTCCTTATCCGGTGTTTATCGTCGAGTGCGCAGTAGCCTGGGCTGTATTGGCATTTAATTTCATTAATAGTACCGCTAATGCTCTCTAGCTTATTATCCAGCAACGCCCGTGCATCTTTTAAAGCCAGGTTATAATAAAGCCCGCTGATCTACTCAGGGCAAAAAATTAGCAGGAACTCAGCATCAAAATGGGCCAAATCTTGATCTAACACTCGGTTACAGTATTGCTGTATGTGACTAAAAATAAAGTTTTTCACTCTTTAGAAAATTTAATATCTGCCAAGAATTAGACCCATTATTATAAAGTAATGAAACTCATCATCACAATTTGTCTGGTTATCACTCTAACATAGTTTGTATGAACCTGGCTGAACCAGAGTGCCGTTAACTTCTTTGAATAGATGAATGGAAAGCTTGTTCTACTAGGATGCCCTTCCGTGGAGTTCAATCTATTTTTTAGTCGTCACTTTACGTCTAGCTTTACCATCATCGGTGTAAAAGGTCAGTAGCTACCATTTCTCAGCCATTTCTATAGTCTTTCAAACTGATCACATTATCCGGCAACGGCTCCGCTGCAACATTATCTTTCGCAGAGTCTAATAGAAGTGACAGCATCTCCGCTTGAGGCCAAATATAGTCATTTCGACCTTTGACTTTGCGAGGCTGCTCAGACAACCATTGGGCTGTGCTCGGGCCAGACACATTTTTAATATCAACATTGTCGACTAACAGCATATGCTTGATATCAGCCGCCATTTGGTTCATCGAACCCTGTACTGAACGATTACAATCAGTATCAAATTTTAATGGTGCCAGATAACGATATACTGAATTTAATTGTATGTCGTTGGCCCCTACCTTAATCAGCGTACTCATTAAAGCATCTTCAAAAGCCCCGTTTAAATTGGCGAAATCTGATTTGGTTAGGCGGGGAATGAATAAAGAAAAGCGAGTTGTGTCGTGTACCATGATAACGCACTGACGACGTTGTATGATTAGTAAATTGGCGTGCCAGCCACTTAAGACACTGGGCGACGGGCTGCCTTGCGTTTGGAGTAATTGGGTCGCACTTTGCTCGGGTAGAAGGCCATGCTCGTTGACGGGAAGCTTGGTAAAGAGTTTTTTAGTCGCGTGAAGGTGTATCATTATTTTTCAACAAAGTTAGGTGACTGTCCATTTAATAAACCATGTTTCACCAAATTAATATAGGTGCAGTGAATATAATTTCTAAAGTCGTACTTTGATTATATTGCATAATTGCATAATCCCAAAAGCACCGTTGCCAAATACCACATTCCCCACCCTCTCCTTCTGTAGCCTGATAAAAGCTCTGTTTTAGGCAAAAATCTAGAAACGTGTTTTTTAATTTTTCGCTACCGAGAAGAACAATTAGAATTATTCTCAGGCACAGCCAAAGCATCAATAATTAAAGGACGACTACTTTTAATCGAGTGGAATGTTGCCAAAACTTCAATATGATCGAAAAGCAGATTCTGCTTTAGAAAATTCAACATAATTACACCAATATTTAGACATCCCTACTGTATGTCTAAAACAAGTGGGTTAGGCCGAAAAAGGCGAAGCCGCCTTCCGGCATTTACTGAGCCACACGGTAACTGATTGGGTAAACAATATGACGAGGCGCTAGGGTGAGCTGGCGTTAGTCTGATTTTGTTGCTTAAACTTGGTTTACTGTATAGCTGATTCTAATTGTTCGCTAATCTGACAGAAACACTTGACCGTCGAATGCGCGTTATAAACATTAGAGACGCTTTGGATTAACGCTTTAACAGCTCATTAAAAGCCTCTGGCTTGCCAATGCGGTAGCCCTGTACATAGTCCACTCCTATTTCGATCAGTTTATTTTTTATTTCATCAGTTTCGACGAATTCAGCAATAGTCTTCATATCCATCACATGGCCAATTTCATTGATCGATTTTACCATCGCATAGTCGATTCGGTCATCGACCATACCTTTAACAAACATGCCGTCAATTTTGAGATAGTCGACTGGCAGATTTTTTAAATAACGGAATGATGATAAGCCACTGCCAAAATCGTCCATCGCAAAACGGCAACCAAAGCTTCTAAGCTTTGATATAAAGACACGCGCCGCGTTTAAGTTTGATATAGCAGCCGTCTCAGTTATCTCAAAGCAGATTTTATTGGCATCAATGCCTAGTTTAGTTATCTTATCAGCCACCGAATCGAGAAAGTCGACGCTATCCACTGACGGACCTGAAACGTTAATCGACACCAGATGAACCTGTTTTAAAAATTCTGGGTGAGACGCCATTAGCGTCAATGCAGTTTCGACAACCCAGTTATCGATGCCCCGGATTAACCCGTAACGTTCAGCAGCAGGTAAAAAAGCGCTTGGTGGAATGATGCAGCCACGTTCGTCAACCATTCGGAGTAGGACTTCACAATGGCTGCCGGTTTGCTCACTAAGTGCCTCAATGCTTTGAGCATACAAAATGAAACGATTCTGTTCGAGTGCTTCGGTTATACGGGGTACCCACTGCATCTCTCCGTGGCGGCTGGCCAATTCTGTGTCTTCCGCTTTATGGACATGGATTCTATTTCGACCCAGCTCCTTAGCCATATAACAGGCTGCGTCAGCATAACGGAATAATTCAGTATAATTAATGGTTGATTCATTGATTTCAATCAGACCGATGCTCACCCCAATTCGAAATTCCACACCTTCCCAGAAGAATCGAAACTGATTAATCTCCTCCAACATCGCATTCGCAGTCCGGTGAGCTTGATCAAGCTTACAGTGCTCTAACAATAAACCGAATTCATCGCCACCGAGTCTTGCCAGAGTGTTGCGATTTCTTATCGTGCTTAATAACTGTTTTCCGACCTGACGTAGCAACTCATCACCCGCAATATGCCCGCAGGTATCATTTACCACCTTGAATTGATCAAGATCCAAAAAGCAAAGTGCATGTGCGCTATGGTCCTGATACGTGGCCACAATTAATCGTTCAACGCGCCGCTCGAATTCACTCCGGTTTACCAAACCAGTCAGAGCATCATAACTGGCTTGGTAACTTAATTTCTTTTGTGCTCGATTCCGCTCAGTTACGTCTTGGCTAATGCCCATAGGTCTACTTACCTTGCGGTTCAGATCTAAAATAGGAACTAAAGTACTACTGCACTCGATGCCGCCTTCGCTGATAAACTCAAATGCGCAAACCTGGCCGAGTAAGGCCTGATTCAGGTGTGTCAATATTCTTAATCTGTGCGGCTCTGATACCAATTCTAGATAAGACAAACCAATAACTGACTGCTCATCGATGATATTGATCATTTCTAGTCCAGCTCGATTCATTGACAATAAATTACCGTCGAGATCAATTTGTTTGATGCTCATCGGCGCCGATTCAACCAGCGTGCGAAAGTGCTGTTCACTTTCGATTAATTTTTGGGTGCGCTCTTCAACTTGCTGTTCGAGCTGGGTCTGATTATTGAGTAGCTTCGCCTCTAATTGGTGCCGTTCGGTAATATCCTCATGTATCGTCAACACCCGTTTCCAACTATCTTCGTGACCCTCTATGACGGTACTTATCATGCGAACGTCAAACTCAGAGGGGTCAATGCGGGTATCACGAATTACAGAATTATAGTACTTTCGCGGACGGGTAAAATTGGTGAGTTCAGACGTATAAAAATCCGCCCAATCATCATTCCACCACTCTGAGACATCTTCATCTATACCGACAAGTGACTCAAAGGAAGAACATCCATATAAATCTAAAAGCGCCTGATTAGCCTCAATCATGGTGACACCTTTTTCGATTATATTGCGCAACAAATCAGGATGACTTTTAAAATAAATTTTTAAATCATTGATACCGGCACTAAGCAGTTCATCGACCATTGTTTTTGCAACGCTATAATCCAGCACCGACACCCCGAGCGGTAGTTGCGTAAATAGCGAGCCATAGCGTTGCTCGCTTTCCTGCAGTGACAGCAGTGACTCTCTATAGCCTGTAACATCCTGAATCGCGCCAAAGGTTTTTAGCACGATACCGTCTTCGACCAAGACGCCGTACTCCAGCTCGCGCACATAACGGACTTCACCACTGGGTCGAACGATGCGGTAGTCGAAGGAATTCGCCTGACCTCGCGTGCTTTGAGTCCAGGATAGCGCTCAGGTTTTCACAATACAATGATAGGTCATGCGGATGTACCAGGGGGAAATAGTCCGCCTCACACTGGTACATTTCAGACAGAGCGACCGGCGTCATACCAAGAATAACCGCCATTTCATCCGAGAGATAAGCCGGTTTATTGTCAACATCATCCCACTCCCAATAACCTATATCGATGGCCACTGAGAGAGTATGAGTTAGTTCCTGCCTGAACTCACTTGAGACTTCAGCCTGATTTTGACTTGGCTCCGGATTTGAATTTTTCTCGGACTGGCCTTGCTTCGAAGCATTCAATTTTAGAGGGTTAGTTTTTTTGCACTTTGCTCCATCAGTAAATACGATAACTTACAGCAAACAGGCGTAACCATTAGTTTCACAATTATTCCTTGATCTGGCTTTGTGACTGCCTGTTTTACGAGCAACATCTGAAACTAAAAAATACTGATAACCCATTATTTAATGAAGTATGAAAGCGTAATGATTTAATAAACCTATCACATTTGACACCCTGTTTAACACAAAAACTTTTTAATATATCCCGATCAAAGCTCCAGCTAGCAACTCTATTTGGAATCTGACGCAGAGCTTAATTGCAATATCACCCTATCAATTTGTTCTCTAGACATAATGTACCAACCTGTCCAACCTCAACAGTCCTGAGTTACCATGGTCTGTTGAAAAACAACCCGTCGCAGAGCCATA
>CAWVZP010000176.1:0-6909 GCA_963934675.1 uncultured Gammaproteobacteria bacterium
CCCCGTGATTGATGATAAAGGCTATCTCGTGGGGCGTATAACCGTTGATGATGTTATCAATGTGATACGTGACCGTGCTGATCGTGAAATATTGGGGCGTGCCGGTTTAGACCAGCATGAGGATATGTTTGCGCCGGTCATCAATAGTTCGTTACGCAGGGCTATTTGGCTCGGCATTAATTTAATGACCGCCTTCCTAGCAGCGTGGGTGATCGCTTTATTTGGAGGGTCAATTGAGAAAATGGTAGCGCTGGCAGTGTTGATGCCGGTAGTTGCCAGTATGGGTGGTGTGGCAGGGATCCAAACACTAACGCTGGTGACGCGAGGGATGGCGCTGGACCAAATTAGCCGGCGCAACATATGGAAATTAGCAGCGCACGAACTCATTATCGGTTGCTTCAATGGTCTCTTTTGGGCCGTCGTGGTCGCCGCGGTTGCCTACTATTGGTTTAATGATTTGATGTTGGGACTGGTTTTTGGCGCCGCTATGTTGATCGTTATTTTTACCGGCGCCTTGGCCGGAACATTCATTCCGTTGATATTAAAACGGATAGGTGTTGATCCAGCGTTGGCGGGTGGTGTAGTGCTGACAACGGCGACCGATGCCATCGGTTTTTTTGCGTTTCTCGGTTTAGCCACCATCATGTTATTTTAACGCTCAATTGTCCGTACAATGATCGATTCCGGTTACTAGATTGAACCTGATGAAATTGTTATCACCCTGTATAGCAAGGAGGCACTTGCAGTAGTTTGCGTGTTTTAACATGCTGAGTGGTACCGTTCTGTTAGCTATATCTCTATTTTTTGTCTCTTTCATCCACACTGACTACGAATAAGTTTGCTATCGACTGATCATGGAACTCAAATTTAATAGAGCCAGTAATTACAGCGTTTAAATTATAAGCCGGGTTTTACTTCAGAATAAATATTGAGAATCGTTCCAGATAACCTTTCGACATTGCCTATATGATATTAAAAGACTATGGCTGGACTTGTCTATGTATGAGCAATTCACCAGATGTGATTTAAACCCGCTAGATTAATCTCTGGTGATAGATTAGAGATTCTTTTGGACTTCTAGTTTTTGTTACCGATAACAATATCCCTTTGTAGATTTGTCAGTAGTCAGTTAAAATTAAACAAAAAGAAGCCTCTTTATATGCCGAAGATAAAAACACCGACCATGAGTGATGTGGCACGTTTGACGGGTTTTTCCTCCATGACAGTGTCACGTGCTTTACGCGCTGATACCTCAACTTCAGACGAAACTCGCCTTAAAATTCTAGATGCTGCCGATAAATTGGGGTATGTGCTTGATGGCACGGCTGCCGGATTATCGTCGCGCAAAACTGGATTTGTCGCAGTGATTATTCCATCTATTAATAACGCCAATTTTGCATTCACCGTTCGCGGTTTGACCGAAGGTTTACGGAATTCAGGGTTGCAGGTATTGCTTGGCTATACCGATTACAAGATGGACGAAGAGGAACGTTTGGTCAAAACATTGCTGACTCGGCGTCCAGAAGCGCTCGTCATTACGGGTGGTGTTCATACCGAGCGCTGCCGGCAGTACCTGTATTCTAGTGGCGTTCCTATTGTGGAGATGTGGGATTCGCCCCCTTCACCAATCGATCATGTGGTTGGTTTTTCGAACGCTCGCGCCGGTCGAATAATGGCGCGTCATCTGTATGATCAGGGTTATCGAAAAATTGGTTTCATTGGTGGTGATACCGACAGCGATATTCGAGGTGCAGACAGGCGCCGAGGTTTTGTTGAAACAATTAGCGATTTTGGTCTAGGTACCGACCGCCTGTGGCAGTCGGATCAACCGGTATTAACTATGGCTGGCGGCGCCAAAGCCATGCACGAACTACTCGATCAATATCCAGATACGGACGCTGTAATGTGTGCTTCTGACTTGTCTGCTTTTGGTGCGATGATGACCTGCCAGAAAAGAGGCCTTACAATCCCAGATGATATTGCCATTGCAGGTTTCGGAGCCTACGATATATCAGCGAATGCATTGCCCGAAATTACTACCATAGATGTTGGTGCGCGGGGGATTGGTACCCAGGTAGCCGAAGTAATTAAATCATCACTGGCGGACAAAACACACTCTAAAGACCCAGCTAACATCGACATCCCAACGCGATTAATTGTCAGAAAAAGCACGGCGGGTTAGCTTTATTCTTTACTCTTCATTTTTCGCGTAAAATTTCATTAAGGCGGCATTGTCGTCCCCACCAAACCCTGAATGCATGAGGTGACGATGGATTTCGGCACAAACCGCCGTCAGTGGCATAGCCGTATTTGTTGAACGCGCAAGATCTTGTACACCGTTTAAATCCTTTACCATATTATCGATACGTCCTGTGGGGCTGTAATCTTTTGTCGCCATCTTGGCCATAAATTCCTGTAAAATAGCACTATCAGCTCGTCCTCCTTTAAGCGCCTGAGGGATTTTGCTTGCGTCAACGCCAGCATCAATTGCAAGTTGTGTCGCCTCAGCGACAGCAACAAAATGTAAGCCACATAAAACCTGATTAATGAGTTTGGTTGTTTGGCCAGCACCAACCGAGCCCATTAAGGTAAAATTGGCACAGAGTTGATTCATGACAATGCAGGCGGCATTGAAGTCAGCTTCGTCGCCACCGGCCATTACCGTTAACTTACCAGTTAAAGCTTTGGGTGCGCCACCGGATAACGGGCAGTCTAACCAGCGCAGGCCTTTGTCCTGTGCTTGTGCGGCCAATGCTTTAGTGGAAATTGGATCAATAGACGACATATCAATAATCTGGGCGCCAGGTCTGGCTTGTTCTGCTACACCAGATTGACCAAAAACTACGGTGCTAACAATGGCAGCAGTATTCAGACTAAGAATTATATAGTCAGCAGTGGCTGCGGCTGATGCGGCTGATGTTGCTGCCGTCGCACCTTTTTCAACCAAGGCATCGATTTTAGATTGATTTCGGTCATAAATACTTAATCGGTTACCCACTTCTAGCAAACGTGTGGCAATGGCATTGCCCATCACGCCAGCCCCAATTAAAGCGATTTTACTACTCATAGGTGTATTTCTCTTAATTGCTGCACGATCAGGTCGGTGATATGGCTGACTGAACCCTGAATATCAACTGATATTGCTAACTCATCGGTTCCTGGCGGTTCAAGTGTTTCAAACTGACTATCTAGCAGGCTATCTGGCATAAAATGAGCCTTGCGTTGCAACATGCGTTGTCGAATCAGAGATTTACAGCCATCAAGATAAATAAATAAAATCGGTTCTCCTGCCGCTGTCAGGATATGTTGTCGATACTTTGTTCGTAAGGCGGAGCAGGCACCAACGGTCATCGTCTTCTGATCAACCATTATTGCAGCAAAATTTTCTAACCAAGGCCAGCGGTCGGCATCTGTAAGCGCTTCACCTCGGCTCATTTTATCGATATTGGTCGCTGAGTGGTAATCGTCTGCATCGAGATAAGTGGCATTTAGCGTATTAGCTAAACTTAATGCGATCGAAGATTTCCCTGAACCTGAAACACCCATTACTACCATCAGACGTGGTTTCATTGATGGTGATCCGTTAGATACAGGCTGTGATTCCGCCATCGACATAAAGTACCTGACCATTGACAAAACTAGAAGCCGCAGAAGATAAAAATACACAGGCACCGACCAGCTCGGGCAGTTGTCCCCATCGGCCTGTTGGTGTGCGTTTGCTCAACCAGTCGCTAAACTCAGGGTCGCTCACCAGCGCCGCATTGAGCGGTGTATCAAAATAACCTGGTGCAATGGCGTTAATTTGTAGCCCATATTTTGCCCAATCAGTGGTCATGCCTTTGGTCAGGTTGGCAACTGCGCCTTTTGAAGCGGTGTAGGGTGCAATACCCGGTCTTGCAAGTGAGGTTTGGACCGATGCGATATTGATAATTTTGCCCCGACCACGTTCAATCATGTGTTTTCCGACCGCTTGACCAACATTGAAAACACTCGAAACATTGGTACGCATTAGGTGTTCAAACGCATCTGGCTCGAAGTCTTCCAGCGGACCACGATGTTGCATGCCGGCATTATTAACAAGAATATCGAAATCGCCGTTCTCCGCTTCAAACTGGTCGACAGAACGCTTAACTGCATGATAGTCAGTTACGTCGAATGCGAGTATTTCTACCGAGGCGCCTTGTTCACGCAAAGCCACACAAGCCTGGTTTAGCTTCTTTTCGTCTCGACCATTAATCACAATTGAGGCTCCGGCATCTGCTAGTCCCTGCGCTAGTGTGAAACCAATTCCTTGGCTCGAGCCAGTGACCAATGCGCGCTGACCTGTCAGGTCAAAAAGATTTTTCATGTTTATATTTAGCCCTTCTATTTAAGTCAATCTAATTTGACATGTAAGTAGTCGTAGTATGTTATCGATAACAAACAAAATCAAGCAGAGGACTAGATCGGTTGACTTTAAGACGATGACTCAGCTCTTAAATTTAATAAATACCGGCATAACTAAATTATTATTGACATGTCGAACGAATGGCAGATACTAAGTTATCGATAACATTTATAAAGTTATATATTTTATTCGCTACTATTTGTATTACGAGAAAACTAAATGAGTAAACCAGAAATACTACAAATCGGCCCCTATCCCGCCTGGGACGAAAGTGCGCTGAATGAATTGTTTACTGTGCATCGCTATTTTGAAATTAATGATAAAGCTGCGTTTTTAGCCAAACAGGGATCAACCATTCAGGGTATTGCTACTCGAGGCGAACTGGGCGCGGATGCAGATTTGATTAACGCCTTACCGGCATTAAAAATCATTTCTGTTTATGGTGTTGGTTTCGATGCTGTTGATCTTGACGCAGCAAAAGCCAATGGGGTTCATGTAACGAATACGCCTGATGTTTTGACCAAAGACGTCGCAGATTTCGGGGTGGCTATGATGCTCGCAATGTCGCGTAGTATGGTGAAAGGTGAAGACTGGGTTCGTTCTGGGCAGTGGGCAGACAAAGGTTTGTTTCCATTGGCTTCTCGCGTTCACGGCAAACGTGTCGGCATACTTGGCCTGGGTCGAATTGGTTACGAAGTTGCTAAACGATTAGACGGATTCGATATGGATATTGCCTATTCGGATGTGTCAGCCAAAGACTATGCGGGGAAATGGGCTTTTACCGAAAGTGCCGTTGAACTCGCGAAAAAATCCGATTTTCTGTTTGTTACCCTTGCCGCCAGCGCTAAGACGCGCCACATTGTCAACCTCGACGTATTAAATGCGTTGGGTTCTGAAGGTATGGTCATCAACATCAGTCGTGCTTCCAACATTGATGAAGAAGCATTGCTATCTGTACTTGAATCGGGTGCTTTAGGGGGCGCAGCTCTCGATGTATTTGAAGGCGAACCCGCTATTAATCCGCGCTTTCTAGCGCTGGACAATGTATTGCTACAACCTCATCAAGCATCAGGCACGGTCGAAACCCGTAAGGCCATGGGTCAACTCGTTCGAGATAATCTGTCGGCTTATTTTAACGGCCAAGACCTATTAACGCCCGTCCTGTAAATTTTATCTGAGTTAACAAAAAATGCGCGCACTAGTCATTCACAAAGCAAAAGACCTGAGAATCGAAGAACGTCAGGTTCCGTTAGCTGGCCCTGGTCAGATAAAAATTAAAGTAGCCGTTGGTGGCATCTGTGGATCTGATTTGCATTATTACAATAAAGGTGGATTTGGCCCAATAACGCTAAAAGAACCGATGGTGCCTGGACATGAGTTTTCTGGTTATGCTGATCAGATTGGTGAGGGAGTTGACGGTTTCGAACTAGGTGAGCTAATGGTTATCTCGCCTTCACGGCCTTGTGGCGACTGTCGCTTTTGTAACGAAGGATTGCTCAATCACTGTTTAAATATGCGATTTTATGGTTCTGCAATGCCCTATCCACATATTCAAGGTGCTTTCCAAGAAGAACTCATTGTTGATGCTAGCCAATGTGTTCGTGCTGAAGGTTTAACACCCGCAGAAGCGGCCATGGCTGAGCCTTTGTCGGTCGCCCTTCATGCAACACTCAGAGCGGGCGAAATGCTAGGTAAGCGAGTACTCATCACGGGTTGTGGGCCAATCGGTGCGCTTTGTATTGTTGCCGCACGCCGCGCTGGTGCTGCCGAAATTGTCGTCACCGACCTAGTACCGAATGCACTGCAATACGCTATGTTGGCTGGCGCAGACAAAGTGATCAACATGGCGGAGGAGCCTGATGGTCTGTCACCCTACCTAGCTGACAAGGGTAGCTTTGACGTTTTATTTGAATGTACTGGCGCACCTCAGGCATTAGCGGGTGCCATTCCCGCGTTGCGTCCGAGAGCGGTCATTATGCAGCTTGGATTAGGTGGTGATATACCAGTACCGATGATGCAAATCACCGCTAAAGAACTCGAAATTCGTGGGTCATTCCGATTTCATGAAGAATTTGCTTTAGCGGTAAAGCTGATGCAGTCGGGGTTAGTCGATGTCAAGCCGCTCATTTCTCATAGCTTTCCCATTGATCAGGCTGAACAAGCATTTGAAGTAGCGTCAGATAGAGCTCAGGCAATGAAAACGCAGATTATGTTTGCAAACTAATACGCGCTGTTAGGGGGGGAAGGGTGAATAGAGTCTGGAAAATCATCGATTGGGTAATGGCCGCATTGCTAGTTTTCATGATTGCGATGGTTTTTACCAACGTTGTGCTGCGTTACGGATTCGATTCGGGCCTGCGCTCTTCGGTTGAGTTATCGCGCCTCAGTTTCGTCTGGGTTGTGATGCTTGGCTCAGTGATATGCTTGCGTGACAACAAACATCTGGCGGTTACCGAAATCACCCGCGCTTGGGTCCCAAAGCTAGTACCCGCCATTCAACGTTTAATCTGGTTTGTCATTGT
>CAWVZP010000177.1:0-6888 GCA_963934675.1 uncultured Gammaproteobacteria bacterium
TCAATGGTGTCGCTTTGAGCAGTAACTCTGACAGACCATAGATATCGCTAATCGGATTAATAAAGAAAATGCGGAAGCCTTCGATTGGATTTTTGCCCAATATTGAAAATAAAATGAGTCCGCCAACCATCATTAAGGCAATGGCGATTAACGGTGATGCGTAGGACATTAGTGCCGACGACTCCGCCCTTGCTTCTAGTCTAACGATACTTTTAAACATGGTGATCAACCTCAGCCTGGCCTTCGGTTGGCCACATGCCGCTCATCCACACCCCGATTTCATCGATATTAGTGTCGGCCAGTTTCTTGGCGGGTGACAACCTGCCTTCGGCTATGACTGCAATTCGGTCAGAGATTTCGAATAACTCTTCTAATTCTTCGGAGATCACCAATATAGCTGCACCTGCATTTCGTAGGTCGATCAATTGCTGGCGAATGAAAGCCGCTGCACCGACATCAACACCCCAGGTAGGTTGTGCTGCAACGAGTAGTTTGGGTGCCTGTAATATTTCACGGGCCATGATGAATTTTTGTAAATTACCACCTGAGAGTGAACGGGCGGCTGATTTTGAGCCCCCGCATTTGACATTGAACTTGTCGATGCAACTATTAGCAAACTGTGTCACTTTAGAAAATTGAATCATGCCGTTGTTGAGCATGCCGCCTGTTTTACCCTCGTCTAATAGAGTCGCGTCGAATTGACATGAATGAGCGGTCAGTAGTGCATTTTCACTCAAGGACATTTGCGGTACGGCACCGCGACCCAAGCGTTCTTCGGGTACAAAGCCCATGCCAGCCTGACGTCTAACATTGGGCGATTGACTGCCTACGGCGCGGCCACAAACTTCTATTAATGCATCCGTCGTTAAAGGCAACTCACCCGATAGCGCATAGAGCAACTCTTGCTGACCGTTACCTGAAACACCGGCAATGCCGAATATTTCACCAGCCACAATCTCAAGGTTGATATTTTCTAGGTTGGTGCCAAACGGATCATCTGAAATTTGTGACAGATTGTTCAATTTGAGCCTGACTTCACCTAACTCATTTGGTGCGTCGTGTTGGCATACAGGTAACTCTTTTCCAATCATCAGGCTCGCCATTGAAGTTGGCGTTTCTTCTGATGGAATGCAAGAGCCGGTCACCTTGCCATCACGTAAAACGGTAGCAACATGGCACAGCTCTTGAATTTCATCGAGTTTATGGCTGATGTATAAGATGCTACAGCCTTCATCCGCCAGCTGACGCAATGTGTCGAACAGCTTTCGAACTGCCTGTGGCGTTAATACCGAGGTTGGCTCATCCATGATCAATAGTTTGGGGTTCTGTAAAAGACAGCGAATAATTTCGACGCGTTGGCGTTCACCTACTGATAATGCGTGTACCAGACGTTGGGGATCTACTGGTAAACCATAGCGGTTTGAAACGTCGTTGATTTTAACTGCCAAAGCTTCTAAGGTGAGGTTGTCAGGCAATGAAAGCGCAACATTCTGAACCACGGTGAGGGTCTCGAATAGGGAGAAATGCTGAAACACCATGCCAATACCAAGACTGCGCGCATGCGCTGGACTTTCTACCCGGACCGATTCACCTTGCCATTTCATTTCGCCAGAGTCGGGTTTAGTAACGCCATAAATCATTTTCATTAAAGTGCTTTTGCCAGCACCGTTTTCACCTAATACAGCGTGAATTTCGCCGCGCTTAACGGTCAGAGATACTCGGTCGTTAGCAATTACTGCGGGGTAGGTTTTGGTGATGTCGTTGAGTTCTAGTCTGGTACTAGTATCACTGTCTGTTGTCAGCGTCATATTGTACTCCCGAGCAAAGTTGGTTTTTGAGTTCCTGTCTGAATGGCTTTATGAATTGATAGTTGGTCGTGAACTCTCATCAATTGCGCTGCTACCGAAATAGCGATGATTGCAGGTTGCTTGCTGCAAATACCCTCAATGCCGATAGGACAAACCATCTTATCAAATCTAGCAGGCAAGACACCTCGCCGAATCATTCGTTTTTCGAACATTCGGCGTTTGGTTTTTGAGCCTATTAGACCAAAGTAAGCGAAATCATGTCGCCTTAAAATTTGCTCTGCCAGGTGCTGATCCAGTGCGTGGTCGTGTGTCATCACTAGAAAAAAACACCCTGCGTTGGCAGTTTCAATCTCGACTTCTGGCGTGTCGGTGCAAATAACCTCGACGTTATCGGGTATGTCAGCCGGAAATTGCTCATCACGATTATCAATCCACTGAATGCTAACAGGCATCTCAGCCAAAACGTTAACCATGGCCTTACCAACATGACCGGCGCCGAACAATAATAATTCGAAGTCAGGTTTTGGAACCGTTTCGTAGTAATAACCATCCAATGTCGGATGGCTGTTTTGAATCTCTTCATCAAGAGTCAAAAAGCATTCCTGCTCGCCATTGGTTGCTACCGCTCTAATCCAGTGTTGACCTTTAAGTTGCAGTGCCTGCGCTTGGGCTATCCAATCAGTTGAGTCGGTGATTGGTTCGAATAATAAATTCACTAGCCCACCACAACATTGACCCAAACCAGCGCCAAGCGGAAAGCGCCGCATTGATCGGGACTGACTACTTTGAAGTTGCTCTCGGGCAATCGCTGTCGCTTGATGCTCTAGATTACCGCCACCAACCGTACCGAATAATTGGGTCGCGGTCACTATTATTTTGGCGCCCACTTCACGCGGAGTGGAGCCTGAAATCGATACCACAGTGACCATCACGGCGGGTATGTTTTGTTGTTGTAAGCGCATCAGGGTTGACAACCAATTCATAGAACAGGTATCACAAGGCTTCCCTTCCTTCGCGAACAGCTTGAACCGCGTCAAGAATAGCCTCAGGTGTCGCGGGGGCGCGTAACGGTGGATTAAACCGATTGTTTGCAACGCTGGCGATTGCACTGCGAATCGCAAAAAATACCGAGAAGGGTAATAACAAAGGTGGCTCGCCGACAGCCTTCGACCGCATGATGGTTTCCTCAACATTTTGATTGTCGAACAGTTCAGTATAAAAAGCATCGGGACAATCGGTAATGGTGGGTATTTTATAGGTTGACGGGGCATGAGTGGTGAGTCGGCCCTTGGCATCCCAGCACAATTCTTCGCTGGTAAGCCACCCCATGCCTTGAATAAAGCCGCCTTCTATCTGGCCAATATCAATCGCTGGATTAATCGAGTTACCGGCATCGTGCAGAATATCGGCTCGAAGCAATTTCCATTCCCCCGTGAGCGTGTCGACGATTACTTCTGACACGGCTGCACCGTAGGCGAAGTAATAAAAGGGTCGGCCTTGCATGGTTTTCTGGTCCCAGTGCAGGTCGGGTGTTTTGTAAAAACCGTCAGCCCATAGTTGAACGCTCGATTGATACGCCAAAGCCACCAGAGCAACGAAAGTTATTCGCTTGTCATTGCTCAATACCTGATCGTCTTCGAACCGAACATGGTCTGGCTCACCGCCTAATTTTTTGGCCGCGACAACCGCCAGTCGAAGGCGTATTTTTCGAGTCGCGTTTTGGGCCGCCTTGCCGTTTAAATCAGTACCAGTAGAGGCAGCAGTTGCCGAAGTATTTGGGATTTTACTGGTGTCATTCGCGGTTGCTCGCACAGTGGCGAGGTTGACACCCAACTCGAGAGCGACAATCTGCGATACTTTGGTATGCAAACCCTGGCCCATTTCGGTGCCGCCATGATTCACTAAAATGGTGCCATCAGTATAAATATGCACCAGCGCACCGGCCTGATTAAAGTGAACGACGTTAAACGAAATGCCAAACTTAACCGGTGTCAATGCAATGCCTTTGCGTAAAATTGGGCTGTCTCGATTAAAATCTTCGATTGCTTGGCGTCGTTTTTGATAGTCGCTGCTTTGTTCTATTTGTTCGACGAGTTCATGGATCACGTTGTCATTAATAGTTTGTCCATAAGGTGTCGTGTTTTGTTTGGTTTTACCGTAGAAATTAAGTTTGCGAATGTCGAGTGGGTCTTTGCCTAATTTGCGCGCAATATTGTCGATGATTGTTTCGATCGCAAATGAGCCTTGTGGTCCACCAAAGCCGCGAAAAGCGGTATTTGACTGAGTATTGGTTTTGGCGCTCAAAGCAACGATTTTGACATCATTTAAATAATAGGCGTTGTCTAGATGACAAACCGCTCGCGTCACTACGGGGCCGGTCAAATCGGCAGAAAACCCCGCTTGGGCGATCATTTCGATATCAACGGCTTGAATTAAGCCTTCGTCGTTATAGCCAACGTCATAGTCAAAATTAAAACCATGACGCTTGCCGGTAATCATCATGTCATCGTCGCGATCGAGGCGAAGTTTTACGGCACAATTGAGCTTTTGTGCGGCAACGGATGCGATACAAGCAAAAATTGCCGACTGCGATTCCTTACCACCAAAACCACCCCCCATCCGGCGCATTTCGACAACGACTTGATTGAAATTAATACCGAGCGTATGAGCCACTACATGTTGCATCTCGGTTGGGTGTTGGGTCGAACACCAAAGCCTAATACAGCCATCTTCGGTCGGCGCGGCGTATGAAATCTGTCCCTCAAGGTAAAACTGTTCCTGACCACCCACTGAAAATTCACCGCTCATTCGATGGTCTGCTGATGCCATTGCTTGCGCTGAGTTGCCGCGTTGCAACAGCATTGGTGGGATAACCCAGGACTGCTTACGTTTGGCTGATGCAATATCGAGTACAGCCGGTAATTCGTCATATTCAACCACGGCTAAGCGCGCCGCCTTACGGGCAGCTATAAACGAAGTAGCGACCACGGCAAACATTGGTTGGCCGATATATTGCACCAACCCATCGGCCAGAATCGGATCATCTTTGATGATTGGGCCACAGTCATTGATACCTGGAATGTCATTTGCAATGAGGACTGCGACGACCCCTTTTGCGGATTTAACCGCGGATAGGTCGAGCAATTTAATTCGGCCATGGGCACATTGACTTAAGCCCAGCGCGATGTGTTTTGTACCCGCCTGTTCGGCCAGGTCATCAACATAAGCGGCTTCGCCAGCTACGTGAAGATGAGCCGATTCATGTGGATCGGACTTGCCCTTCGCGTTCTCGCCTACCTGTATCTTGTCTTGCTGTTGGGTTGGCTGTTTCATTAAACGATCTCCATTATCTTTGCACTGCAGCACAATCAGCAAAGACGTCGAGCTGATCGTGGGTCAATGCATCGTTTTGGCGAGTCTCCAGATAAAACCGATAGAGCAAGTTGGCGGCTGTTTGCTGACGGTAGTTTTGACTGGCTCGCATATCGGATAAGGGAGTGAAGTCTTGGGATAGTGCCGCCATTGCCTGATGTACACTGCCTTCATTCCAGAACTGACCTTTCAGTAGGGCCTCGGTCTGTGTCGCGCGTTTAGGAATGGCGGCCATGCCACCAAAAGCAATGCGAATGTCTATTATCTTGCTGTGTTCTGCGCCTTCTTTAAGTTGGATAGAAAAAGTGGCGCAAACTGCGGAAATGTCTTGATCGAAACGTTTACTTAACTTATAGCTTCGTAATTGCCAGGCTTGGTCTTTGACTGGAATTAGCACAGACTCAATAAACTCACCCGCTTGCAACGCATTTTTTTGATAGTCGATATAGAAATCCTGTAAATCCATTTCACGGCTTTTCTGACCTTGACGCAATGCTACCCGAGCGCCCATACAAATTAGTGCGGGCATAGAATCGCCAATCGGTGATCCATTGGCAATATTACCCACCAGGGTGGCAGCATTACGCACAGGCACTGAGGAAAATCGTCGAAATAGCGGGTTGAGTTCTGGATAATGCTTCAATAAAACATCAAATGCATCCGTTAGCGATACAGCTGCACCTATCTTAATCAATGACTGGGTCTGCTCAATAGCATTCAGTTCATCGATATGACCAAGATAAATGACGTCATCTAATTGACGTAATTGCTTTGTAACCCAGAGGCCAACATCGGTGCCGCCGGCAAGAATGTGAGCAGTGGGAGAATCAGCGTAAATTTGAGCCAGTTCATTCACAGTGCTTGGTGCGTGATAATGTCTCCGCCCGATTTTCAGGGTTAGACCTTCTGAGCGCTTTAGTTGACGCAGCTGATCAATGGCCTGTAACTCTTGGTCGCTTATATCAGTGTTCCGCTTGCTGGCTGACTCGAATATTAACGGATTAGAATTTTCGGGCGCTGGACAGTCAGTCATTCTCAGGCAGGCATCGATGATAGGTCGATAGCCGGTGCAGCGACAAAGGTTGCCCGATAGCGCATCGTCAACCGACAAGCGATCGATGCTGGGGTTAGTTTTGTAAAGTGCAAACATTGACATCACAAAACCCGGAGTACAAAACCCACATTGCGATGCGTGACAATCGACCAGGCTTTGCTGAACAGGATGTAATTGGCCTTGAGCAGTTTTGAGCGACTCGACGGTAAACAACATTTTGCCATCGAGCGTAGGCAAGAACTGAATACAAGCATTCACCGACCGAAACTGGATGCGCTCATCCGCTAATGAGCCCGCTATCTCACCAATGACTACAGTGCAGGCACCACAATCACCTTCGGCACAGCCTTCCTTGCTACCGACACGGCGCAAGTCTTCACGTAAATACTGCAATACGGTGCGAGTTGGATCGAGATTTTCTATTTCGACCAATTCTCCATCAAGAATGAACCGTATACCATACATATTAGTGTGCTTCCAAAAATAGTGATTTTTTTGCGAGAGCAGGGAAACACCACATGAAGAACCAGACTGTACATGAAGTACTTGAGGGTTCGAGTACCGAGCTTACGGGGCTATTGTGAGGAAAACGCATTTTGGGGCGTACCATAATTAGCTGCCTCTGTAGGTGGAATAGCTCCACGGTGAAACGAG
>CAWVZP010000178.1:0-6828 GCA_963934675.1 uncultured Gammaproteobacteria bacterium
ACCGACAATGCATCCACGAGCCCTGTCAAAAATACTATCCTTACTCGATAGCATAATGACCGGAGTGGATTTGAAAAAAGAATTGTTTTTGATTAAGTCGCAGGTTTGATAACCGTCCAGACGAGGCATCATTATGTCAACTAAGATGATATCGGGCTTATAGACAGTGATTTTTGCCAATGCCTCGTAACCGTCAGCTGCCGTTAGCACGTCACAACCCAATTTATTTAATAAAGTTTTCGCACTTCGAAGAATCGTTTTACTATCGTCAACCACCATAACCTTCACATTTAAAAACGGCAGCGTTTCATCAGTTTCAGATGGCTCTAAGTCGTCACTCACACATGCCCCCGAAGGACTGCTAATTGATTTAGGCTAAATTTAATTCGGAAAAATTAAGTATATGCATTTTTAGATGCAAAACCAGTGATTGATTTGAACGAAATAAAAATGTTACTGTCATTCTAATCCTGCTTAAATCGTTTAAAATTGGTGTTGTAGTGGTAACTATTTCTTATGCCATTTTAGAAGCTCACACTTCTTACTACTAACAGCCAAAATTTGGACCTAAGACCTCGATTTAGATGTGATTTAAAGAACAAAATTCAGTATTATTGTTTTACGTTAACCAGTTACTAACACTATGAGTGCACAGATTCTAACCACAGTACCCCACCTTTTAACCGCTAACACCGGTCCAATTGACAAAATTGAGCAGCAGATACTCGCTAATCAGGAGAAAATTGAGATATGGTTACGAGAGCAGTTTAACGAAACGCCAGCACCATTTTATGGCTCAGTCGACTTAAGAAACGCAGGGTTCAAGCTATCACCGGTCGACACCAATTTATTTCCTGCTGGATTTAACAACCTCAATTTAGCATCAAAACCACTTTGTATTCAGGCCATTCAAATCACATTACTGCGTTATTGTCCAGACGCTAAGAATTTGGTCATCATTCCTGAAAGGCACACCAGAAACCTATTTTACCTTGAGAGCGTTGCCACCCTGATCGAATATATTACGCTGGCTGGATATCACTGCTATCTCGGAAGTTTGAACCCAGATCTAGAAGAGCCCAATACAATCGAGCTGCCATCAGGCCGATCGGTCACACTCAGCCCTATCAAACGCGTCAATGATGAACTTCAGGTTGAAGGTGTCTCGCCTTGCGCCGTTCTGCTTAACAATGATTTATCGGGTGGGCGACCAGCAATTCTCGAGAAGCTCAAGCAGACAGTTGTACCGCCAATGGATTTGGGCTGGTCAAATCGTTACAAGTCAGATCATTTCCATATGTATAACGATGTAGCTGAAAGCTTTGCTAAACTCATCGATATTGATCCGTGGTTAATCAATCCACTGTTTCGTAATTGTGGCGCCATAGACTTTATGAAACGTGAGGGTGAAGACTGCCTAGCTGATAACACTGAAAAGCTACTTGCTGCAATACAAAAAAAGTATGACGAATACGGCATTACCGACAAACCCTACATTGTCATGAAGGCGGACCAAGGCACCTATGGCATGGGCGTTTTAATTGTCAACTCAGCCGAAGAAATTCGTTCACTAAACCGTAAGCAACGCACTAAAATGTCTTCCACCAAAGAAGGGGGCGATACATCAGAAGTAATATTGCAGGAAGGCGTCCCAACGTTAGAAACAGTTGGCGATGAAAAACTCACGGCAGAGCCGGTAGTTTATATGATTGACCATTATGTTGTCGGTGGATTTTATAGAATGCATTCTAAGAAGTCGGCTACGGGTATTCTCAACTCGCCAGGCATGTCTTTTCAACCGCTGGCATTTGCAGACCCTTGCAACTCGCCTAATTTAGATGACGATTGCCATTCCGCACCCAATCGATTTTATGCCTATGGCATTATCGGTCGTTTAGCATTACTCGCTGCCGCCAGAGAAATTGCCGAATCAACAAAATGAATCAAAACCATGACTAAACGACGACTCGGCATAGTGATGGACCCGATCGAGAAAATTAAACCATGGAAGGACTCTAGCTTCGCGATGATGCTCGAGGCCCAAAGTCGTGGCTGGCAAATTTTCTATATGCGCATCGACGACCTGTATATGGAAAACAGCATTAGCTATGCCACCTATCAAACCGTTGAAGTCACCGACGATAACGACGACTGGTTTCGGGTCACTGGCGACGGTTGTTGCCGGCTAGATTCACTCGACGCTATTTTTATGCGTAAAGACCCGCCATTTGATCTTGAATATATTTATTGCACTTACCTACTCGAACAAGCAGAAGAAAATGGCACCTTAGTCGTCAATAAACCATCCAGCTTGCGCGATTGCAACGAAAAGCTTTTTACCCGCTCTTTCCCCGAATGCTGTGTTGATTCTCGCATAAGCCGCAATCCTGAGCGTTTACTCGAATTTATCGTAGAACACCAAGACGTCATCATCAAGCCACTCGATGGCATGGGTGGGCAATCGATATTTCGAGTAAAAGCAGGAGACACTAATACTAACGTTATTCTCGAGACGGTAACCAGACGTGGCACATCTCAAACCATGGCTCAGCGCTATATCCCTGAAATAACCGAAGGTGATAAACGCATCCTGATGATCAATGGTGAGCCAGTGCCTTATGCTCTGGCCCGCATACCGGCTAAAGGTGAGAACCGAGGCAATATTGCCGCTGGTGCCAGTACCCGTGGCCAACCACTAAGCCAACGTGACCACTGGTTGTGCCAACAAGTCGGACCTAAGTTACGCGAAAAAGGCCTCATTTTCGTCGGCTTGGACGTTATCGGTGATTACGTCACCGAAATCAATGTCACCAGCCCCACCTGTATTCGCGAACTCGATAGTCAGTTTAGTCTAAATATCAGTGCCGATTTATTCAATTGTGTAGAGCAAATAATTTCCGCTTAATTGCCAGTCTGTTATTCGTTTTACTGTCTGCCTGCAATAGCCAGGAGCTGCTGGTAGAACAACGCATTCTGCAATTTGGCACCATTATCGATGTCACCCTAATACACGTAGATCGCGACAAAGCGGTAGCCGCATTAACCCAAATAGAACGTCAACTGCTGGTTTACCGCAAAAACTGGCATGCCTGGGAAGATGGCGATCTGTTTCGCTTCAATCAGGCCCTTGCCGCTACCAATACCGCCAAGGTGCCTGAATCCCTGATACAACTATTAACGCTGAGTCAGCAATATTATCGTCAATCACAGCAATTATTTAACCCAGCCTTGGGGCGGCTCATCAACGCCTATGGGTTTCACGGTACCAGCGAGCCAGATACTAAGACGATTGATTTGATAAAGGCCAATATTCCGACAATGCTTGACCTAAGCCTTATTAAACAACAGGCCCACAGTAACAATCCTCATCTCCAGCTTGATCTAGGTGGCATCGCCAAAGGCTATGCCATCGGGCTAGTGGCTGATTACTTAATTGACTCTGGCTTTGAAAACTTTTTGATTAATGCCGGTGGTGACCTGTCCTTCTCGGGGACTAAACTTGGCGAACCCTGGAAAATTGGCATACAAAATCCTTTCGGACCTGGCGCAGTTGCCGGTGTCAAGCTGACAGGTGATCACAGTTTATTTACTTCCGGAAACTATCAGCGATATTATCAACAAGCAGATAAAATTGTTCACCATATTATCGACCCTAGGACTGGTGATCCTTCAGAGAATATTAGCTCGGCAACCGTATTATCATCAGACCCAGTGCTGTCCGATGTCGCCGCCACAACGTTAATGATCGACGGCGTAAACAATCATCGTTCACTCGCAAAATCACTGGGTATAAAGGACTATCTGATTATCAGCGAAGATAAAAAAATAATAATCACGCGATCATTCGCACAAAAAATCGACATTACTAGCGACTGGCCGATCATTTTTATCGACTAGTAGCCGAAGCGCCCAACGGTAATAAATGCACATTATCGTCGCAGTCGACGCAAACGACTGGTGAAGCGCTACCATTGTCTGGCAAAATACACTTACATGACAAAACAATACGCTTCGCAACCAAACACTCAGGGCATTAAGGCTAGCGATCGGCTGGGCTTCACGCTTTTTTTAGCTTTAGCCATTCACGCCATCGTTGTGCTGGGGGTTGGTTTTTCTCAATCAGAAGAATCTACCGCCGATGTCTTGCCTGGCCTTGAGGTTATTATTGCGAATTCTCGTAGTTTAGAGACAGTCGAAAATCCTGACTATTTAGCTCAGGTCGATCAGGCAGGCGGTGGCAAAGCAGAAGAGAAAGCGCGTCCGAGCGCACCGATATCGGCCAACACACCGATCAATCAGCAGGGACTGACTGATCAAGCCAGACAAGAGTTAAGCAAAAGTCAGCTTGCGATTAATCAAATTTATGTTCTGACACAACTGGATTCCGACCAAACGATTAATAAAACACGACAGAATAAACAGGAGGAGTCCAACCCTAAGCAGGCGAGCGAGACCGAGCAGCGACAAAGTAAAATCGCAAGATTGCAGGCTGAGATTCGTCAAATGACGGTCGATTACGCAAAAAGACCGAGGTCAATTACCTTAACTGCCGCCACTAAGAAAGCGGTAGAAGCGAGTTACCTGGCCACCTGGGTAAAACAAATTGAACATACGGGTAACCTGAACTATCCGAGCGAAGCTAGAGTCAAAAAAATCGATGGCCAATTACGATTAAGTGTTCGAATCAATCAACAGGGCGCCATACTGGACGTTAAAATAACCAAGTCGTCTGGATCAACTATTCTTGACGAGGCGGCGAAGCGAATTTTACGATTGTCAGAACCATTCGCACCTTTTTCTGAAGAACTAAAGCAACGTGCCGATCAAATAGTCATTATACGAACTTGGAATTTTAACAGTAACCATTTAATTACAAATGGAGAGGTCAGCTAAATGAATACAACCACTCAAAGTCTGGTCGATCAGTGCCTTATCGCCACACCTAGCATCAAAGACCCACTGTTCGCTTCTAGCATTGTTTACATGTGTGAACATAGTGAACAGGGCAGTATGGGCCTGGTCATCAACCACCAAACAACACAGCAGCTTCACGACGTTTTTGAGCAACTTAATATCGAATGTAATGACGAAGATATTCGCCAGCAGCCGGTTTATATCGGTGGGCCTGTACAGCTTGAACAAGGCTTTATTTTACATAAAGCAACCGGGCATAGCGCTGCCGACGAGTGGCAAAAAACCACAGAAGTATCTGACGGCATCTATCTGACTATATCAGCTGACATTCTACAAGCCATTGCAGATCGAAAAGGACCCGAGGATTATCTGGTAATACTTGGATTTTCAGGTTGGGAATCGGGACAACTTGAATCCGAGTTACAAGAAAATTCGTGGTTAACGTCATCTTCGAGCGCCGAACTTTTATTTCATCAAAATTCAGACGATAAATGGCAGATGGCTTTCGATACACTCGGGTTTGACATTAGCATGCTGTCACCTGTCAGTGGCAATGCATAGTTAACGTAGGATAGACAGGCGCATGGAATCTAAAGTCGACACAGTGATTGGATTTGATTTTGGCACGGTTTGGACTGGCATCGCGATTGGCCTCACCCTTACGGCTCAGGCGCGCCCCTTGAATGCGATCAAATCGATCAGCCTAAAGCCCAACTGGCTAGCGATTGAAACCGTATTGAAAGAATGGCGTCCGCAAAAGCTCATTGTTGGTTTGCCTAGTTCAATGATTGACGACCATCACCCCATGACCGCAAAAGTGCTGAAATTCAGCCGGCAGCTCGAAGGTCGATTCAAAGTGCCGGTAGAGCTCATCGATGAGCGGCTCACCACTCGCGAAGCCTATCAAATTGCGATTGAAAGCAAGCAACAAAAAACAAAGCAGGAAATCGATAGCATTGCAGCCGTGCTAATCACCGAATCTTGGCTTCGCGGCAATAATCCAAGTACGAGTTAATATCTACCCCTTGCTTTAAAACAGAACAGTTTTTGAAAAGCGGCGTTTGCAGCGCTGTAATTCGATAAAAAATCATGCTATAAGTTAGCTCATATCCAACATTAGGCCTTTTAGAGTCAGGAACATCCGTGTCATTACCTTCAGTTAAAATACTCATCGATAAGCTGATACAGTCGATCAGGCCCTATTTTCCAGATAGTCAGGATCCTGCCGATCAACCGATCATTGTTGGCATCGAAACTGGCGGTTACTGGATTGCTAATATCATTCATCAGAGCATTGCTCCCGATACCGAGCTTGGTCGATTAAACATCTCGTTTTATCGTGACGACTTCACCACAACCGGGCTTCATCCAACCGTTGAGCCATCAAGCCTAACAACCAATATCGATGGCAAAACCATCATTTTGGTTGACGATGTGATTTATTCAGGGCGAACCATTCGTGCAGCGATGAACGAGATATTTGACTACGGCCGGCCCGAACAAATCATTCTGGCTATTTTGGTTGATCGTGGTGAACGATCGATTCCTATCCAGCCTGATATTGTCGCCGAGACCATTCAACTCGAAGCTGGTAGCCATATTAAACTCAGTGGGCCTGAACCACTTCAACTTAATATCAAAACACAAATAGAAATCGGTTAACCAAAAAACCATGTCGAATAACAATTTACAACTCGATGAGAACGGAAAGCTGAAACATTTTTTGGCTATCGAAGGTTTAAATCGAGCAATATTAACCGACATACTGGATACCGCTGAATCGTTCACGTCGGTTACTGAACGGACCGTCAAAAAGGTACCGATACTTCGCGGCAAAACCGTTGCTAACATATTCTTTGAACCCAGTACTCGTACCCGATCGACGTTTGAACTCGCAGCGCTACGTTTATCGGC
>CAWVZP010000179.1:0-6814 GCA_963934675.1 uncultured Gammaproteobacteria bacterium
CAGCAAGCTGAACTTGGTGCCATTCAGAAGCGCTTCTCGTCAACCATTGATAATCTGGCGGCTTCAGTGGAGAATCTAAGCTCGGCCCGTTCACAAATTCGTGACGCAGACTTTGCTGCTGAAACTGCCGAATTATCTAGGAACCAAATTCTGCAACAGGCGGGTATAGCGATGCTTTCGCAAGCAAACTCAGCACCTCAGAATGTTTTATCTCTTCTACAATAACGGATTGATGAAGAAGAGATTGGCCCTTGATTGAAAGGGCCAGTTCTCTTCCTTATTTGAGGCGAAAATTAACATGACTAACGATATTTCCAGTATTATCAAGGCACCGCAGGCGCCTGTTCGTGGCTTTCAAACTGGCCAGGCTGTTGAAATTGATACGGTGAAAACCAACAATACCAGTAGCCAAGATATGCCAGGTCAAGGCAACAAAATGCCACAACAGTTGGACAAGGCACATTTAGAATCAGCCGTTAGTTCGCTCAATGATGCGATGCAAACTGTACAGCGCGATTTGGTTTTTAATTTGGATGAAGATAGCGGCAACGTTGTTATCAAAGTGATGGATAGCAATAGTGGTGAGCTGATACGTCAAATCCCGACGGAAGAAGTTTTAGCGATCGCTGCTTCACTTCAAAATTATAGTGAAAATTCCGCAGGTGCCGGGCACCTGCCGCAAGGGATGTTATTTTCAGACAGTATTTAAAGTCAGTTGGTATGATTATTGCAAAAAAAATAACATACCCAGGCAACGGTTTTTGTTGCCTGGGTATGTTAAGTTAAGATCATAATTCCAGACAATAAATATGTAGGCCAAAATAGCGCTCACTTTAAGTTTTAACAAAGGGTTTTATTTTAAAGCACTACCTGAAATAGGATAATTAAGATGGCTTCGATCAGCTCATTAGGTGTTGGTTCCGGACTGGATCTCGGCAACATAGTGTCAAGTTTGATTGAGGCCGAGCGGGCCCCAACTGAACAACGCCTGGACTTTAAAGAAGAAGGCCTAACTACCGAGTTGTCGGCATTTGGTGTTTTTAGAAGCTCTATATCTCTTTTTCAAGGGGCGTCTAAATCGCTCGATGCTGCAATGTCAGGTAGTACCAAGAGTGTCACCAACTCAGACGATTCGGTGCTTTCCACGACTGCGACCAGTATTGCTGCACCCGGCAACTATTCGGTAGAAGTGAGCGCCCTGGCTCAGGCTCATGCCATGGCAACTAGTTCAGCTACTGCATTTGAAGACGTTAACGATATTATTGGTACTGGCGACTTGAGTATCAGTTTTGGGACTACGACTAGCGGCCCTTATAATTTCGTTCAGGATACCGCTAAAGCGACCCAAAGCATTACCGTTAGTGCTGAAAACGGCAATACAACGCTGTCCGGTTTGCGTGATTATATTAATGACAATGACTACGGTATCCAGGCATCGATAGTCAACGATGGCAATGGTTTTCGCATGGTATTGGTATCGGAAGATACGGGTGCCAAAAATAGTATGCAAATTACCGTATCCGAGGATAGTGTCGGCAGCGATATCGATAACGATGGATTGTCTCAACTGGCCTTCAATAGTTTAGCTCAAGGCAGCATGACACAAACGGTGGCCGCAGAAGATGCCGCTCTGACTATTAACGGTCTCGAGATCACTCGTGAATCTAACTCAGTAGTCGGGGCTATTAATGGTGTGACTCTGAATTTGCTTAAAGCTGACTTGGGTAATGTCGTCAAAATCAATGTAAGCGAAAACGTTAACGAAGCTAAATCTGCCATCAACGATTTTGTTGATACCTACAATGGGCTGGTCAGCGGTATGACAACTTTAACCAAGTACGACGCCGAAACAGGTACCTCAGGCATTCTGAACGGCGATTCCATTGTCCGTAGTTTTCGCTCTCAGCTTTCCAATTTATTATCCAACCGGCTTTCGGGTTTGAGTGGCGATATCCGGTCGCTGGTCGATGTTGGTATTACCACCAAAGCAGACGGCACGTTTCAAATAAATAACAGCACGCTCGACAGCGCTTTGAAAAACAGTCGATTAGAAGTCGAATCATTATTTTCGGTGCAGGGCTTGCCAAGCGATAGCGAAATTGAATATTTGTCGTCCACTGGCGATACTATGGCAGGTGACTTCTCGGTTAATATTGCCGGATTGGCTACTCAGGGTGTCTATAATGGTACTGCTATTAATTCGGCTTTGACCATTGGTAGTACGAATGATGAATTTGCAATTAAAGTTAACAGTGTGTTGTCCGGCAACATCAAACTGTCGTCGGGTACCTATGCCGACGAGGCGGCACTGGCAACTCATATTGAAGCTCAAATTAACGCCGATGACGCAATTAAGGCTGGCGATGGGCTGGTTTCGGTTATTTACGATAGTGTTAACAACCGATTTGATATTTCCTCAAAAAAATATGGCGAGGCGTCAAAAATTGAATTTACCACGATTGACGATACGACTACTACTGATATTGGTTTTTCGCTGGGTGCTGGCACAAGTGGCGTTGACGTTATTGGAACCATTAACGGTTTTGCGGCCACCGGCAACGGGCAAACCTTAACCAGTGATTTGGGTCTCAGTAAAGGCTTGTCGTTGAATATAAACGGTGGCTTAGTGGGTAGTCGAGGTTCGGTCCCATTTTCACGGGGCTTGTCGAGTTCACTCGAAGCCTTATTGACGAGTTATTTGGAAAATGATGGGTTTATTTCAACTAGAGAAAATGGTATTAAAAGTAATATTGAAGATATCAGCGAACAACGAGGTAAGCTTGACCTCAAAATCGATAGCTTAGAAAGTCGATTAATTTCGCAATTTACCGCATTAGACAGCTTAATAGCGAAGTTTAATAATACGAGTTCTTTTTTAACGCAACAATTAGCGAGCTTGGTAGAGCCAAATTCGATCGGGAAAAATTGATAAAAATCCTAAAGTAATTCAGTGTATTGTCGATATAAATACTACTGCAATTGGAGAGAAATATGAATCACCGCACACACGCTGCGCTCAATCAATATCAAACTACGAACAATAGTTCTATCGTATTATCTGATCCACATTCTCTTATATTACGTCTGATGGAAGGTGCTATCGAGAGAATATATCAGGCTAAAGGTGCGATAAAACAAAGAAATGTGGCAAACAAGGGCAGTTTAATCGGTAAGGCAATTGGAATTATAAGTGGTCTTGATGCTTGTCTGGATAGGGAGTTGAAAGGCGATTTGACCAAAAACCTTGAAGCGCTTTACGAGTATATGAATAGGCGTTTACTTGAAGCCAGCGTCGAAAATGATGTTGATAAATTAGACGAGGTTGCTCGGTTAATGAATGAAGTTAAGGCTGGCTGGATACAAATACCGAATCAACTAAAATTAGCTGGTGTCTAGGCCAAATGAATAATCACGGCGCATTAGAGCAAGCAATCAGGTTAACTGACGAGATTTTGGTGTTATTAGAGGAACAAGATTTGAGTCGGCTCGATGCGCTAGAAGTCGAAAGACAATCTTTTATGGGCCAAGCTTTTTCTCAACCAGCAGAGCAAATAGATCGTATAAAATCGATGTATTTACTGAGCCTTAATCAAGAAGTGGTTGAAAAATTGATTGTGTTAAAGCTTTCAATCAGGCAAAAGCAACAAGTAGCTAGTAATGCCTCTAAGGCAACCAGAGCTTATCGAAACCATCAGTGATAAAAAGAGTGCGCGAGTTGACTCATCATATAAAATATATATTGAGTTTCGCCTAAACTTAGTAGCTATCTTTTTGTTTTTTTCAAATTTAGATTAAACCAGTCATCACTTCGTGATGTCTGGGCTGACTTTCTTACCTTACAGTTATAAAATATGCGTTCTCACTAATATTTCAAATTATGATTTTAACGATGAAAACCGCATTGCTTCCTACCAATTTTAAATAGAACAGGTCCAAACTGTAATACAAATATAAAGGAAAAAACTACATTTTATTGACACAATCCCGGCTTATTCTACTACAATTAGCTTTAAACCTTGCAGTTCGTCAATTTGTCGGCTGATTAGTGCCACATGAATTTATAGAGTGTTAAAAATGCAGCATCACTTACGTCTTCCAATGACCAACGATGTACTCCTAGTCGATACCGACCACTCTAGGGGTCTGGCTTTTGTAGCTGTTTTAGAGTTCATTAAAGTTGAAGTTACACTAATTACACCTCAGCAATTGTTAACAACTTCAGCGGATGAATTAAATCATTATCTCGCCATATTCACCCTTGAATCTGAAGAGGTCACTCAGTTTTTTTTGCATCGCAATAAACAAGAAAAATGTCAGTACCCGGTTGTCTTAATGGCCAATCGAGTTGATTTAACTGAATTGGATATTGTTGTGCATCTGCCCTATCTTGCTGGGCTTTGTTATCACACCGATTATTATTCGATGTCTCGTGTATTTGATAAAGTTCGACTGCACAATCGGCGCGAAAGACGCATGGATAATCGTGAATGCCAACAATTGATTGGCGAAAGCGCATCGATCGAACGAATCAATCAAATGATTGATCAAGTTGCCGATACCAATGCATCGGTACTGATCCTTGGAGAATCAGGCACTGGTAAGGAAGTAATTGCGCGTAATATTCATGCTCAGTCTTCTCGAAGCCATAAACCATTCGTCCCTATCAACTGTGGCGCTATTCCCGCAGACCTGCTTGAAAGTGAATTATTTGGTCACGAAAAAGGAGCGTTTACTGGCGCGATTAGTGCCAGACAGGGGCGCTTTGAACTAGCAGAGGGTGGCGTTATATTTCTCGATGAAATAGGTGATATGCCTTTACCGATGCAAGTTAAATTATTAAGAGTATTACAAGAACGCTGTTACGAAAAAGTGGGTAGTAGTAAATCAATAAAAACGGATGTTCGTGTCATTGCTGCGACCCACCGGCGTTTGGAGGGTTTAATTGAAGAAGGTCATTTTCGTGAGGATCTTTTCTATCGACTCAACGTATTTCCAATCGATGTATCGCCTTTAAGAGAGAGGGTAGAGGACATCCCACTCTTAGTGAGAGAAATGGTAGTACGCATGGAGCGAGATCACAGAGGCTCGGTTCGATTGAGTAAAAAAGCCGTTGTTATGTTGCAGCATTATGGTTGGCCGGGCAATGTCCGTGAACTTGCTAACCTTTTAGAAAGATTAGCAATTCTTTATCCAAATGCGGTAATTGAAGTTAAAAATTTACCCGAAAAATTTCAATCTGGTGATTTAATAGACCTCAACCCTAATGGTGAAGAAGAAACATTGGTTGCAACGGTCCAGCCTAATATAAGCCAATTGCCCAGTAACGGTATTGACATGAAGCAATATTTAACCGATATCGAAATATCTTTAATCGAGCAAGCGCTGGTTGATACCAATCATGTGGTTGCTAGAGCGGCCACGATGCTGAATGTCCGACGCACCACTTTGGTCGAAAAAATGCGTAAATATGAAATAGTGTAATAACAATTACGTCATTTATATGACGTTAAATTTCATTGCATTATGCCTAAAATTAAATAACTAATTGATTTTAATGAATTAAAACAGTTTGGATTGGTATGTGCTTATAGTTGTTTGTGAAAATAAAAAAACAAACCGATAATGCAACTATTGAAACTCCCCCAAAAGCTTTTGATCAATTCAATCGTTTATCTGAATTACTCGTGCCTCCTGTCGTGAAGCTTAATCAAACCGCTACCTCTATTAAAGGGGGCATGAAGCAATCGACAGTTGCCATGATGAGAGCCTGTAACGATGTAGATCAGGTTAATTTAATTAATGTCGATGATGAAAGTAACCAACAGGTGGTGCATTTAAGATCTTTGATAGATGCCATTCCTGGTGGCGTTGTCGTGCTAGATCCTCATGGCATTATTGTTGAACTCAATGTGGCTGCGAGTCAGCTCCTCGGGGAATCAGTTCAGCAGCAACCATGGCGATTGATCGTTCAACAAGTTTTTTTGCCTGAATTGGATCAAGGTGAGTTAAAAACTGAAGACGGACGTCAATTTAGTATTTCGACCAAACCTTTGGGTTACGCACCAGGTCAAATTTTATTACTCAGCGATGTCACTCAGACCCGTCAATTACAGCGTACTGCGCAACAAAATCGTCATTTGATGACGATGGGGAAAATGATGGCGAGCTTGGCGCATCAAATTAGAACACCGCTCGCATCATCCATGTTGTATTTATCGCAAATCGTCGAAAGCAATCTAGATCAAGATACTCACCTGCGCTTTAGTGAAAAGGCGCTGGCTAGAATCAAACATATCGAAAAAATTATCAACGACATGCTTGTATTCGCGCATGGTGGTCAGTTCAATATGAGCCAGTTCACCATAGGCGCATTGCTCGGGGAACTTCAAGAGCAACTCGTGCCAATGCTGGAACAAAAAGTCGCCAGTTTGTCGATATTAAATAATTATCAATCGTTAAGGTTGCAGGGTAACAAAGATGCACTGTTAGGGGCGCTTGGCAACTTGTGTATGAATGCCCTCGATGCATCTGATAAAAAGCCAGCTATCAGCATTAAAATTGCGCTATCTAATAAAGGTCACTTGTTGATCATTGTTGATGACCGTGGATGTGGCATGGATGCCCAAATGCGTCGTCATTTATTTGATCCATTTTTCACGACTAAAATTGATGGCACTGGTTTAGGCCTTGCGGTCGTCAAGTCAGTCATCGAATCTCATGAAGGGTCTATAAGCGTCGCTTCTCGGCCTGGCGTCGGGACGCGATTTAGAATCCAACTACCTTATCTCCAAGGCTTAAAGTCGCAAATTAGTAA
>CAWVZP010000180.1:0-6775 GCA_963934675.1 uncultured Gammaproteobacteria bacterium
CCGGTAGAATTTCCGACACCAATGCGTTTTCTAAGATCTGGCTCAATCACAACTGCTTTATCGCCACCGATAAACGTTGCGATATGCTCCACTAGGTCAATTGCGAATGCGCGAATTAACCAGACTGACAATAACTCTGCCTGAAACGGACCACTCAATTCCGGTCTGTCGCAAATAGTCAGTCGATCAGCTGCACCAAATTTGCCTGAGCCATAAACAGCTGTTGTCCTAATCAGGTAACCCACTGACTCGAGCTGTTCTCGGTCGGGTTGTTCGCCAATCGAAAGCTTTTCAATAACATGATTCCACAGCCGCACTGAACGATTAGCGCGCGACAAACTTATTTCTGAATCGCTAATACGACCCGCTTCCTGCTTCGGTACATTTTGCTGTAGACGATCCAGATCTGCGGTGGTGGGAACGCCATCAAATAAAGTAAAGGTGGCATCCCAGGCGGTAGCAATGACTCGATCAGATCGCATTTCATCCGGCAGATAGTGTGAGAAGGCGACTAAAGAATAGGTTCTCACTGGACCGATAACACTATAAACAGCCCGGCCAAAACCATCACCATCAATTTCCCAGACTGGCTTATCAAACGTCCACTGTTCCTTTTTTAATCGACGTAACAAGGTGCGCATAAAAGATAGACGAGTTTGATGAAAACTACCCATGCGTTCGAGGCGCATAACAACTTCGGCTGGACGTCTAAAGTTAGCGGCCTCAGGCATCGGATTTTGATCGTTACAGTTCATTACTTTACCCCTTGATTTAGACTAAAAGGCTAACTAAAAAGTATCATCAGAAAATACTACTTGGATCCAAAGTTTTCGTCAAAGAACCTCAACCAGTTATTACCCATAATTTTAGCCGTATCTTGCGTATTAAAGCCAACTTCAAGCAACCCCTGCTCTATATTCGAGAAATCGCAATTATCGTTAAACCAGGGTGGCATGTCAGGGAAGCCAGCATTGGTTGCCGAACCTTCGCCATAGTCGATTTTTTTGGTCCATCGACCCACTCGCATCCATTCAACAACAGAGTCGGGATGATCTTGGCATAGATCTGACCCTATTCCAATATTATCAACGCCCATTTTATCTGCACAGTCGGCTATCATTTGGCAAAAGCTTTGCAAGCTACAATCGCCCTTACCTTTTAAATGATGTGGGTACATACTAAATCCGAGCATGCCGCCAGTTTCACCCAGACCTTTGAGAATCGCGTCTGACTTGTTACGTAGCGCCGGCTCCCAAAAGTTGGGATTAGCGTGGGTGACGACTATGGGTCTGGCGCTGAACTCTATGGCGTCTAAGGTAGAACGTTCTGCTGAATGGCTCATATCAACCACCAGCCCAACTCGATTCATCTCTTCAATCACTTGCTTGCCCATACGGGTAACGCCAGTGTCCATTGCCTCATAACAACCAGTGGCCAATAACGACTGATTGTTATAGGTCAGCTGCATAAATCGAGCGCCAAGTGTATGTAGTATTTCGACTAAACGAATATCGTCTTCCATCGGCGATGGATTTTGGAATCCGTAAAATATAGCGGTACGGTTGGTTTCGCGCGCCAAACGCACATCGTCACCCGTCTTGCCTTGAAAAATCAGATCAGGGAATCGTTCAAAAAACCCATTCCATTGCTCTATATTGGCAACCGTTTCGCGAAAATTTTCGTGATAAGCAATCGTGACATGAACAGCATCAACGCCACCTTCTCGCATTTGTCTAAAAATTTCTTCCGACCAATTGGCGTATTGCAATCCATCGATTCGATAACTTATACCACTCATGCTTACCCCTGTATTTTCACATTTAAGCAGTGTTTACTTATTAATGGGTGCTTATCAAGGAACATTTATTCAGGAATACCTGAACTGATGTAAGACGTTTTAACATGAGTATAAAATTCTTTCGCGTATGAACCCTGTTCACGTGAGCCATAGGAACTGTCACCACGACCACCAAAAGGCACGTGATAGTCAGTGCCTGCAGTTGGCAGGTTGACCATCACACAGCCGGTTTTGGCATTACGGCGAAAGTGCGTCGCCCGTGCCAAGTTGGTTGTAATGATGCCAGCGGTTAATCCAAAGCGGGTATCGTTTACTGTGTTAAGGGCTTCTTCGTATGAGCTGACTTTGATAACGCAGACCATAGGCGCAAATAATTCTTCGCGGTTTACTTGCCAGTCGTTACTGGTACCGGTAAATACCGCTGGGGTCATGAAGTAACCTTCAGTTGAACGTTCAACACGCTCGCCACCACAACGGAGCTCACCCCCTTCTTTCTTAGCCAATTCAATATTTGCCAAGTTTTGATTTAATTGAACTTCGCTTGCAACCGGCCCGATTTGCGTACCCGCTTCAAGCGCGTGGCCAACTACCATCGCCTCTGCTCCGGCAACCAAACGGTCGACAAACTCATCATGAATGGACTCGTGAACAACTAACCGCGACGAAGCAGTACATTTTTGACCTGTGCTGCCAAATCCGCCACCCAGCGCACAGGCAATGGCGGTATCAAGGTTCGCATCATCCATAATTGCCAAGGCATTTTTAGACCCCATTTCAAGCTGAAGTTTAGTGAAGTTACCCACCGCTGTTTTTGCTATTTCGCGGCCTACGGGTACAGAACCAGTGAAGCTGATGGCATTCACCATTGGGCTTTCGATTAACTGTTGGCCAATTTGACTTCCCGAACCCATCACCAAATTGAACAGGCCTTTGGGCAAATCCTGTTTTTCAATTATACGCGTCAGAGCAACGGCTGATGCAGGCACGATGTTGGCCGGTTTCCAGATAACCGCATTGCCAAACGCTAATGCTGGGGCAATCTTCCATGACGCTGTCGCCATCGGGAAATTCCACGGCGAAATAATAGCGATGGTGCCAACAGGCTCACGGCGCACATCGATTTCGATGCCATCACGCGTAGATTCGGTATTTTCACCCATTTGGCGTAATACTTCAGCCGCATAATAAGTAAAGAACTGGCCCGACCGATAGACCTCACCTTTACCTTCTGGTTGAGTTTTGCCTTCTTCACGAGCCAGTAGCGTACCGATCGACTCACAATTCGCAATCAACTCGTTGCCAATGTTCATTAAAGCATTGTAACGTTTTTCAAGACCTACTTTTGCCCATTCGATTTGAGCTGATTGAGCTGCATCCAGCGCATGCTCAAGCTGTGACTTGCCTGCTTGGGCATACATGCCAATGATATCAGACAAATCAGATGGGTTAATGTTCGCGACTTCACTAGCACCAGCAATCCACTCGCCAGCAATAAAGTTATAGTTGTTATCAGTCATGATTTCTCTCTGAGTATTGTCACAAAATTTTATTAAGTAATTTAATCACTCTTTCAATTAAGATAAAAGACCACTGATGCTCAGTCAATCTTAATTTACTGAGCATCCATTCAAAATAACTGAATCTGAGATTGAGCTAGAAGGCCCCCCTAGTCATAAACATCCATAGCCATTTATAGAGCATTTCTTTCGAAGGCTTGGTGGTATTTGCAACTTGGTCACGCCTGATGGCCCTTGTGACTTATCAGGCTTACGTTACTCGACAGGCTATTGTTTAGTAAAAACTTGCCCGAATAACTGCGTTGGGCGCTTCGTTAATAGCATCCAGAGCACCTTCTGCATCGCCAAAAATAATTTTTTCCTATTAATCGAGACTAGGTCGAAATTCTTTCCATTTGTATTGACGGCATTCGTCATATTGATTTGCGTAGAGTTAATAATACCAATAAATGAACCATTTACCGTTACTATTTTGCCAAGTACATAAGTGTTATCTATTGCACCAGCACTAGCACCGCCCCCGTTGCAGTCTGTATTGCCTGCAACGGTTGATGCAACGATCGATAAAGTACTATCGGTGAAAGTATAGATTTTTTCGAGAGAATCACCGACTAGTCACTCGAATGTACTGCAGTCCATCCAGATGCTAACGAGCTCAGCCGTAATTAGTAATATTTGTTTAGTCTATAACAAATTTTTACCGTCGAATGTCATAATTTCCAAATGAGAAGTATCGACTTCCTCGATACACCCTAAGTTGACTCTCATGTGTCCAGGCGCGCGTAATGTTTCGTTATGAGTGTATATGCCACAGGTTTTGCAAAAATAATGTTTGGCGACGTTATTATCAAATTGATAAAGACCAATATCGTTTGCGTCGGCCTCAATTTTGAGGGCTTGTTGTGGAATAACTTCTGCCGACATGATGGCCCCTTTACGAGAACAAACGGAACAAGTACAGCGCAGTCCTTTTTTAATCTCTTCGCCTTCGTATGAAAATTTTATAGCACCGCAGTGACAGTTACCTGCATAGTGATGGGACATAGCATTTACCTCAAATTGAAAATCTTTTTTAGAAACGTCCTTGAATTAAACCTTAACGGCTGTGAATAAAAATCTATTAACGCAAAAAAAGTAACCGTCTGCTTTCGACAGGTCACGGATTTGTTTCATCCAGAGTTGAGCTTCATCATTTGTGATGACTTTATTCTTAACTGCGTAGGTCGAAAAATATTCCAACATACCCGATGAAAAATTAACGTCTGAATAGCTTGTATTTAGAATCGGAATTGCCGTTGTTTTAATCGCACTGAAATTTAACTGTTTGAGTAAGGGGGTGAGTTTAACTGGCAGATTAGGGCTAGAGACGGCAGCGTCCCAGGCGTCGAGAATTTTTCGCGTCATGACGTCATCTGGGCTGTTGAGTACAACGCCACGCCAGTCGGTTTCGATGATGGCAACACGCCCACCCGGTTTGAGTACTCGGTACAATTCGGACAACGCCGTTTCGACGCCATCAACATACAACAGCGTTTGAATACAGCTAGCAGCATCAAAGGTATTATCATCGAAGTCAAGCTGAGTCACTGAACCTTGCTCTAACTCAACATTAGCCAGTTCGGAACAACGATCTTTTGCCAATTCAAGCATATCATGACTCAGGTCGACGCCAACAATTCGACCTTGCGAGCCAATCGTACTCGACATCGCGTGAACTAGCAGCCCCGTGCCACAACCGGCATCGAGTACATATTCCCCTGCGCGTAATGCGAGTGCTTCGATGGTTTGTATGCGTTGTCGAACTATCTCGGGCGTCTGGTAAGTGAGTTCGATATTTTGAGCCGCTTTTTTATCATAGATGACCATCGGTATAACTCGCTATCAGCACAAAATATCAACGTGTACTCAAAAAATATCCTTAAAGGCTTAGTTCGAGACCCTGCTTGTAGTAATCGGCGGACTTATCTTGCTGCTGCAAGTGCTCGCGAAATAATTCAGCTAACACGAAACAGGCAGTAGGACTCGCCTTGATGCCGATACTGGCTTCGAGATAGCCCTGAGCTTTGCCCCATAATTTTGCACGGATGCAAATTCGACCCAGTGCGAGCAACAAGTGTTCGTTCTCACCATAATCGGACAACCATTTCTCGGTTTGTTTCAATTGGCTGGTAACGTCACTGGCGCTAAGCTGACCGTAGGTTTCAATTAATCCGTCATGCCATTGTCGATCGAGTGATCGGACCATCAGTTGCTCTGCACCCGCAAGTTGCCAGTTCGCTTTGTTATAAAGCCTAACGCAGTGATTTAAAATATCAGCATCGGCCTGTACCGCTTTTGGCACTTTATCCCAAGCAAAATCAAGACTGGAACGGTCGTCAGCATCGGCACTCATGTCGAGAAAGCCCTTATAAGCCACCGTTTCCATAACCTTTAATTTTTCATCCCTGAGCAGTTTTTTCTTGCGGATATCGGGCAATAAATCTGCTAGCGCACGCCAGTCTTCTAACTGGTAATGAACTTTAGCGATCAGTTGAATTAAATGATCGTGCCTGGGGGCAATGCTGCGTAAATGGGTTAGTGTCGCCAGTGCCTGTTCGTTTTGATGGTGCGCTAACTGTAGCTCGGCCTGTGTCACGCCAATCGCAATTTCGGCTTCAGGCTTTGCTTCATGCGCTGCTTTCAGATAATTATCGCGCGCGTCATACTTACCCTGTTGTTGTGCAGCTCTTGCGGCAGCTAGGTAATGCAATAAGGGGTTTTCACTGTAATCAACCAGCTTGATTAAATTGTTTTCAGCCTGAACAAAACGACCCTCGGCGAAGTCGATTAGTCCCTGATTGAGCAGCTGTTGGCTTTTTGTGAATCGACGACCCTGTGATTGGCGCTTAACCGACAGCGGTAAATGCCAGATTCCGCCGATGAGTTTAAAAACCAAATGTACCAATAGTGCGATGATTGCCACAGCGATAATGCCAAACGCCAGACTAGTCTCCAACGAGTAGTCGCCATATTTAACCAATAAAAAACCGGGGTCTTCCTTAACAAACAAAATTGCACTAAGTACAACAATAACAAGTATGAGTAATCCGATCACAAGTTTAAACATTGTCGGCTGCCTCGTTGTCTGATTCGGGTGCCTTTGGCGAGGCCTTATTCGTACCCGGCGCATTCTGGCGTTGGCTTATGATGTTATTGAGCAACTGCAACGATCCGTCAATAGCCGGCTTGATTGGTTTTATAACTGATTTTTGTAGCTGCAATAATTGATCATAAAAGTCATTATTGGCGGCATCATCAAGATCGTAATATTGTTTGAATAAACGAATATTCTCAAGCATTAACTGACGGTATTGAAAGTCGTCCCTTTCGAGAACGGTCCAACGCGTGAGTTTCAAATTACTTTCAATGATTCCTTCGATGTTGATAATGAGCGCTTCTGTGTTGGTTGGCTCATCGGTGC
>CAWVZP010000181.1:0-6724 GCA_963934675.1 uncultured Gammaproteobacteria bacterium
TCACCCGCTTCGTCCATTACAATGATCGGTGGGTCTTGATACTTATCAATAATTATTGGCGCAAGCGCTCGTATGACAATGCCAGTTGAGCAAATAAAAATACACGAATGGCCTTGTTTAAACGATTGTTGTGCAGCCTCAATAAAGGGCTTTGGCCTATGTTGATGGACTGCTTGAGGAATAAACTCAAGCAGTTTACTCGCGATAAGAGCACCTTTGTTAGTGAGGCTGAAAATATGGATGGCTCTTGACGTTAGGTTCATCGAGTTATATGTGAGTAATTAACTTGTTAATTTAAAGGTAAAGTGACGGGAAATAAAGCACAAAAAAGTGATGGCTAAGGAGAACCGTCTCATTTTATATCGAATTCATTTAACTCCTTTGTGATTTGTTAGCGTATTTGTTGTGTGCGTAAACAACATATTTACTAGCGCAGCGCTGGATATCAGTTCCATTATGGCATCGATAATTTTTCCAAGGTATCCAAGATAGGGCAATCTGGACGGTCATCACCAGCGCATTCATGCACCAAATGGGTAAGTGTCTTCTGAATAGCTTGCAGATCCGCTATCTTGTTTTCAATAAGCGACAGATGCTGTTTTGCTATCGCTCGCACATCAGAACTGGCTCGAGCCTGATCATCCCAGAGCGCCAAGAGGTTTCGACAATCCTCTATGGTAAATCCCAAGGCACGAGCGCGACCTAAAAATGCAAGTTTGTGCCTATCGCTATCGCGAAAATTGCGATAACCGTTGGTGTCTCGCAGGGGCCTCACCAGCCCAATATCCTCGTAGTAGCGGATGGTCTTGGGCGGCAAACCCGCTTGTTTAGATACGTCTCCTATATTCATCTGAAAGTTCCTATTTAACCAATTCCTATTATAGAGAACCCCTATTTAGCCGCTGTCGGCACAACGCCAGGAGCTGAACTGACACTTGATTGAGATTTCTCAAGCGTTGGAGTGATCGCTGGGGCTATCCAGCGCAGGCGAAGCGCATTAGACAGCACGAACACGCTTGAAAGCGCCATTGCTCCAGCAGCAAGAGCCGGTGACAGCATCAACCCAAACACGGGATAGAACACGCCAGCAGCGACCGGAATAAGCAAAACGTTGTAGCCAAATGCCCAGAACAGGTTTTGATGAATGTTGCGCATTGTCAACTGGCTGACGTGCAAAGCGTTTACCACACCTTTCAAGTCGCCAGATATTAGCACGATATCTGCCGCCTCGATTGCCACATCAGTACCCGTGCCGATCGCAATGCCGACATCTGCGCGGGCAAGCGCAGGTGCATCATTAATGCCGTCGCCAACAAAAGCAACCTTCCGCTCGCCAACCTGAAGCTTTTCAATAGCGGTTACTTTGCCTTCAGGCAGCACTTCAGCAATAACCGTGTCGATGCCTAATTTTGCTGCAATCGCGTTCGCTGTGCATTTGTTATCCCCAGTAATCATGGCGACTTCCATACCGAGATCATGCAAGGCAGCAATCGCCTCTGCTGTGTTGGATTTAATCGGGTCTGATACAGCAATAATCGCGGCAAGTTGCCCGTCGATTGCAACATAAAAAGGTGTTTTACCCTCTTGCCCCAAACGATCACTAGCGCTTCCCACCTCATCAAGGGTGATGCCTTCACGGATCATCAATCGGTCAGCACCGACCATAATATTGTAACCTTCAACAACGGCACTGGCACCGTAACCGGTAATAGAACTGAAATCTTCAACCTCTACTAGAGACAGACCATCCTGCTCTGCGCGCCGAACAATAGCCGCCGCTATTGGGTGCTCGGACATGGCCTCGACAGAAGCGGCAAGGCGCAGAACATCGGATTCATTGAATCCCTTGATTATTGTCAAGTCGGTCAACTCAGGACGACCTTCAGTCAGCGTTCCGGTCTTATCTAAAGCAATCGTCTTTACGTCATTCAGGCCTTGCAGTGCATCGCCACGACGAAACAGCACGCCAAGCTCTGCGGCGCGGCCGGTGCCAACCATAATAGACGTCGGCGTGGCCAATCCCATTGCGCAAGGGCAGGCGATGATCAAAACGGCAACGCCCGCCACTAGTGCAAAGCTAAGGGCAGGATCGGGACCAACCAACAACCAAGTCAGAAAACTAACCGAGGCGATTCCAATGACTGCTGGCACAAACCAGAGAGTTATGCGGTTGACCAAATCCTGTATTGGTAATTTAGCGCCCTGCGCATCCTCGACCATTCGGATAATTTGCGCCAACATGGTATCACCACCCACTTTGGTAGCGCGGAACGTCAACGCTCCAGTACCGTTGACAGTGCCACCCACTATCTCCGCGTCAGCAGATTTCTCCACTGGAATAGGCTCACCTGTCATCATACTTTCATCGACATAAGATAGCCCTTTGATGACAATCCCATCAACGGCGATCTTTTCGCCTGGACGCACCTGAATGAGATCACCGGTGACGATAGCGTCAACCACTATCTCGATTAGTTTACCATTGCGCTCCACCTGCGCTGTCTTAGGCCTCAGGCCAACGAGTTTGCGAATAGCTTGGCCGGTACGCCCTTTCGCACGAGCTTCTAGAAATCGTCCTAAAAGAATCAGCGTCACAATGACTGCTGCCGCTTCAAAATAGACCGCGCGTGTACCTTCAGGTAAAACAGTCGGAGCAAACAGTGCCACTGAGGAAAAGCCAAAAGCGGCCGACGACCCCAGTGCGACCAGCGAATTCATGTCGGGCGCGCCTTTGAAAAGCGCCGGGAAACCTTTTAGATAGAATTGCCGCCCAGGCCAGGCCAAAACAATGATCGTTAGAACAAACTGGATAATCCAATTGGCTTCTGTGCCTATCGTGTTAATGATTAAGTCATGAATGGCGGGAACCATATGACTACCCATTTCAAGCATAAAAACAGGCAAGGTCAGGATTGCCGCGACCAGTGTCATGCGTCGCAGGTGTGTCGTCTCCTCGGTTTTTCGGTCTGTGGTAGATACTGCTGTAACCTGATCGGTAACTAGAGTTGCTGGATAGCCCGCCGCGCTAGCCGTTCGAGAAACGTCAGCAGGTGAAACAGATGTTCCAATAACGCGAACAGTCGCTTCCTCCTTTGCTAGATTAACAACAACAGAAGCGATGCCAGCACCGATTTCCAAGGCATGCTCAACACGCCCAACACAAGACGCGCAGGACATGTTTTCGATGCTAAAGCGATAAGTTTGCACTACAGCAGGATAGCCAGCTGTGTCTAGTGCAACGATTACGTCATTAGCATTAAATGGATCATTAATACTAATAGAGGCGGTTTCTGCAGCAAGGTTTACTTGAACTTGCTTTACGCCAGACACAGCCTGTAGCGCTTTTTCGACACGACCCACGCACGAGGCACAACTCATATCGCGTACGCCGAAAGTGAGTGTTTTTTCGTGTTCCATGTTGGTCTCGCTTACTTAGTTTACTTGATTATTAATACCATAAGGGTTCCAGTTGCTAGAAGGTCAAGTGAATATGGCAATGATTTGTTTAATAGACTATTGTGAGATTTCAAACGAAAGGTCGTAGATTTTTAGGTAGATGAGAGAAAAGTTAAGAAGTAAAACGATTATAAAATGCTTTTATGATTGTCACTTTCTGATTTTTTAAGGCTAATCTACCTAATTTGCTAGAGAAAAAGGCGCTTTCCAAATTGCATCAATAATGCAGAGTCCCTCTGATAGTTGGGTCGCTATGACTAAAATAGGCAGGTGCGATTTATTACGTCACATCGACATAAGGTCGCAGTGAACCTTACCATCAGTCAAGTATATACATTGCAAGGGATCGGTGAACGCTAGAGTAAGTAATACACTACAGTTAACGAAATTGTTAAAGGTGATGAAATATGATTAAGTCAAAATTGGACTTAGCCTTTTTTAACCGGCTGACTCATTCCATAGCTATAATTTCGTGACTTGCTAACCAGAAACAATGAAAAATAGGGGCCTGTTACTGTGGCGTCGAGTGTGCTGATGTCGTACACAATTTTTTGGTTTGGTTGACCAGCATATTCAATATAACAGCTGTCGCTCGTTCGTCCCGCTTGTTCAATTAATCGTAATAAATCTGGGCGACGTCTGCCTGGTTTCATAATGGCGATATTGTCGAATTGCTTTAGGGTTTGGAGAATATCGTCGTCATCTCGTCTGCCTGAAATTACTGCGCTATTTTCTGCCAGCAAGCCAATAGGTCGACCGGTGAGCGCGACTGAGGCATTGATTGCAGTGACACCTGGAATGGTTTCAACTGGGTACTGATCATTTAATCGATCGTGTAAGTAAGCGAATGAGCCAAAAAAGAAAGGATCGCCTAAGCATAGAAATACAACATTTTTGCCATCTTCTAGGTGATTTGCAATGACCTTTGCTGCTTCATCGTATACCAAATTAATGCTGTCACGATTTTCGTTCATTGGCATGACGATGGCGTGTTCTTGCTGTAATGGGTTCGAGGTTTTATCCAAACTTGTGGAGCTGATGGCGCGAGCCATCGCGTTGCCGCTCTCGCTACTCAAATAGGTGACTAAGTCGGCTTGTTGAATTAAGCGATGTGCTTTTAATGTCATTAGCTCTGGATCGCCTGGGCCGACGCCAACGCCGTAAAACGTGCCAGTGGTTTGAGTATTTGGGTTAGTCATGTCATTTGATATCTGATTTTAAGGTTTTATGCATTTCGCTATTTGGACTGGGCTTAATGTTCGTAAATCTAAACTGTCGGGTAAATTTTTGGTGATTTGAATATCGACTTGCTCAAAATCTGGTTTATTCGACATAAAGGTGATGAGTGCATCTCGGCTGTCTTCAGTTACTGCCGAAGCCACCAGTTTGCCACCGGGTTTGAGTTGTTGCCAAGCGTAATTGAGCATGGCTGCTAACCCATTGCTACCACCGATGAATATGCAATTTGGCTGCGGTAAGCTAGTACAACAGTCAGGTGCGTTGCCTTCGACAATATTTAAATTTTGTGTGGTGCCAAAGCGATCTGCGTTTATTTTGATATGATCGATTCTTGTCTGCGAAGATTCGATGGCATAAATCTGCCCGCCTGAATTCCACCGAGCCCATTCGACACTGACGCTGCCGCAACCTGCACCAATGTCCCAGACGATTTCATTTGGGCTGGGTTGCATGAGTGACAAGATCGACAGACGAACTTCGCGCTTGCTAATCATGCCGTATCCAGAAGTAGAGCCAGTAGAGAATAATTCGTCAGGTATACCGGGGAAGGCGGGCAAACGAGTGTTGCCGTCGAGTGTCACAATGCAAACATTGAGAGCCTGAAAACTTTGGCTAGCAACTGCCAGTTCGAATGCCTTGAATTTCGATACTTGCTGACCTGAACTGCCCATGGCTTCACACACCCAGACAATTGAATTTCCAAAGCCCTGTTGGTTTAACTCGTTAGCGATTGCGACAGGATTTGAGCTATTGTCGGTTAGAATCGCTAATAAACTGCGATTGATTAGATAACGCCGAAGCGCGCTTAAGGGGCGTCCATGGAGGGTTACTATTTTAGCTTCCTGCCAGGGCATACCTATGGCGTGAAAACAGGCCTGAATACTTGAAATATTTGGATAAAAGTTTAAATGCCGTGAGCCGATATTACGAACTAACCAGCTACCAACACCAAAGAACAGGGCATCTCCAGAAGCTAAAACACATAATCGAGACGATTTATGTTGGACGATTTTTTTAGCCAGCTCCGAAAATGGAGATGGAAAGAAGACTTTTTCAGCTTTGGTTTTTATTGAGGCAATTTCATCAAAGTGATGTTCGCCACCAAGAATAACCTCGGCATTTTGAATGGCTTCGATCGCCTGTGGGGCTAACGCAGTTAAGCGGTCACAGCCAAGACTAATCACCGAGATAGCATCGCCCTGCCATTCGATTGATTGTTTCATGATGTGTTGAATCCCACTCGACATCGTGATTAGAACTGCAGTCCATTTTTGAGTCGAACCAGTGTATTAAAAGCACCGGCGGCTAATGCACTGCCACCGATGCGGCCATTGAGCGTCATACATTCTACGCCTAAATTCTGATGATGATGCCACAGGTAGTCCTTCGATTCTGGCGCACCGACGAAGCCAACCGGCATGCCGATGATGAGCGTAGGTTTAACTGCGCCAGCTTCGAGCATTTCCATTAAACGGAATAGGGCGGTGGGCGCATTGCCGATAATGACAATACTGTTTTCGAGATAAGGTGCCCATAGCTCGAGTGCCGACATGGTGCGAGTTTCGCCATTGGCGCTGGCAATTTTTGGAGTGTCTTCATGGTTCAAAAAACACAGGGGTTGTTGTGTTAAAAAGCGTTTGGTCAAGCCTTGCTTGACCATTTCAACGTCGCATAAAACAGCCTGATTTTGGTTTAATGCGTCGATGCCAGCATTGATCGCGTTGTCACTAATGCGCACTTGCTGAGCGACGTCTGGATTGCCACTGGTGTGAACCAGGCGCATCACAACCTGTTGTTGAATATCAGTGAAGCCAGACAAGTCGGTGGCTTCTCGAATCATCTCAAATGAGCTTTCTTCAATTTTGTGCGGATCTTTTATGTAGTCTTCCAAGGTTACTCTCTAGTATTTCTGATATTGATTACTGGTTATTATTATTAATAACATCGACTAAATCGTCGATTAGTTGGAATGATTGATCGGCCAGCGCCAGCTTGGGCCGACGCTGAACGTATACCGGTATGTTGAGGG
>CAWVZP010000182.1:0-6677 GCA_963934675.1 uncultured Gammaproteobacteria bacterium
GAGGCACTCGAATCAATTTCGACTGCAGCTAACATTGGCATCCCAGCCGTTATTAAAGCCTTGTTCGATAAACCCGTCTGCCACAGCACAGTAATCGACAAACACTTGATCGAAGACGAGATATTGCGTTTTCTTAAAGAATCAGCTTAGATTTAAATTTGGGTAGTGGCCTTCAGTGCTTTAGCAGACATGATCTCGGTCCAGCCCATCACCATAAGGCAACCGATACTGAGCAAAGCAAAGCCACTCACCAACGGTAATATGGTGCCGTCATAGGCACTAGAAATAACGACACCTAGGATCACCGATATCAGCGTAGACAGCGACCCGACCACCGCGGCACCAATACCAGCCACTGAACCCAGTGGTTCCATTGCTAGGGCGTTCAGGTTACCAAATAAAATACCCACGAAAAAAAATACGGCGAGTAGATAAGCCATAACCTGCCCCAGTGGCGGGTTACCTGCGTAGTGCTGAGATAAAAAGTAAAACGGCACCGATAAAAAAGTAATAGACATTAACGCACCCAAGGAAAGACGCCGCATGCCAAAACGCATGACCAATTTGGCGTTTACCAGTGAAGCGACACCAAGCGATGCGGCTAAAACACCAAAATACACTACGAATTGATCACCCAAACCATACTGTTGCTGAAATATTTGTTGCGAACTGCTCAAATATCCAAGGAAGGAACCGAAAACAATGCCCGCGGCAACGGTATATCCAACAGCAGCCGGTATTGCAAATATATATTTAACATCCAATACAATCTGCTCAATGGAAAATTTAACCCGGCTTTCGAGCGGCAAAGTTTCGGGTTGACGCAGGTTAAACCAACTCAAAGCGATAAAGCTCAAAACAAGAAACATCCAAAAAATACCGCGCCAATCAGCAAATATCAAAATAGCCTGCCCTACTGCGGGCGCAACTACCGGCACCAGGATAAAGATAGTCATCACAAACGACATGACTCTCGCCATTTTACGACCTTCATATCGGTCCCTTACCAACGCTATCGACACGATTCTGGGGCCAGCCACGCCAAACCCCTGTAGAAAACGACCGATAAGCATAACGGTAAAAGTTTGCGCCAATAGTGACACCAGACAACCAATGATAAAAACAACAAATCCAAGATTGATCGCGTTTTTTCGTCCAATCGAATCAGACATTGGACCAAATATCATTTGTCCAATAGCCATACCCACAAACAAAATTGAAATCACATACTGACTATCATTTATATTTGTCACACCCAGATCAGACGCAATGTCGGGAAGTGCAGGTAACATCGCATCAATCGATAATGCAACCATCGAAATTATCATCGCCATTAGCGCGACGAATTCGAAAAATTTGGGCTGCTTGGTAACGGTAAAAAGTGACACGCTGTTATCCTATGTTTTACAAAAATTTAAAGCTCATTTAACTATGATTAATTCTATCTAATCCCAATTAATAGTCATATCAATTAAGATAAGTCATCATTACAATTTAGCCTCACCTCCTGCCTTAATCGAATATGAGCCACACCTTTATCAGCCGTTTGCAATTACGCTTCAATGCCAATCGAGCACAAAACATGGGAGTTTTGATGGCATTGGCCGGTATTATTCTTTTCTCTGGCAAGGCTGTGCTGATCAAATTGGCTTATGCCTATGACATTAGTACTGTCGAGTTAATGACGCTACGAATGGGTTTTGCACTACCTTTTTATTTAGTCATCGGCTATTTCAGCTGGCTCAAAAGCGCAAACCGAATCAACATAGACCATCGTCAATACCTCGGTATTGCCATCGTTGGCATTAGTGGATATTACATTGCGAGCTACTTGGACTTGCAATCGTTACGTTATATATCGGTCAACCTTGAACGTATGGTGTTATTCACCTACCCAGCTTTTACTTTAATATTGACGGCTTTGTTCTACCGCAAACCATTAATTCGTAAAGAAATCTTAGCTCTAACTGTGGCTTATCTTGGAATTTCAGTGATCATGCTGCACGACAGTCTCACCATCGTCGATACTCAATCACTGTTAACTGGTGGGCTCTATGTGTTAGCAGCCTCATTCTTTTTTGCGCTTTTTTTAATGGGCAGTCAAAATTACGCTCGGCAAGTCGGCAGCGCCGCCTTTACGACGATCGCGATGATCGCAGCGAGCATTATGATGTTGATTCACTTCTTTTTAACTCATCAATTTGTCGACCTTATCTTTCCACCACGACTCTATATGATCGCTATAACCATGGCGGTACTAACCACTGTGATTCCATCTTACTTAATGTCGAGCGCAATCAAACGTATTGGTGCTAGTAAAGCGAGTATTCTCGGCGCAGCTGGCCCGATCACTACCGCTATGTTAGCTATTGGCGTATTAAATGAACCTTTTACTCTCTACCATGCGCTAGGCATGGCATTGGTTATCACCGGTGTTACGATGATCAGTCGAACGTCTAAACCTACTGCCATCGATGAGGCGTAATCAAGGACTCTCAAAGCACCCGTCACATGGCTATAACAGACACCGGAAAGAGCGTTTGGCATTGTTGTGCTGTTTGGATTTCTAGCGGTAACTTGTCACGTTCTATAGCTTTGAAACCAAGTTCAGAAAAATTTTGATCAGCGGTTTCAGTCAGAATATAAACTGCCTCGAATTTTAAAAGACTCAACTTAGCCATTATAGGCTTAATCAAGCTTAGACCTAGCCCTCGAAATTAAGAGTCGACTGAGATCGAACGTAAAACAGCAAAGCGTTAAACAGGCTCGAAACCACCGATCGCAACGATCTGATTTTCTTGTGCGATAGCGGTAAAACTTGATAAATGATTTTATCCGTCTTCGAACGGTAACTAATTGGATCGAAGTAACGTCTGCACTTTGTTTAAATCGTCAGACGTTACTTCAATAAAACTGAAATTGTTCGGAAATGGGATAGTGGGTAATTTAATAACAGGTAAGCCCACTTCACATTCCCAAACTAATAAACCAACAGGTTAGCTGGCATCCAGCGTTTCTACACGAATGCGATGAATCTTATCGTTTACTGACGATAACACAGCAATCTTTGCAAGTGCCTGATCCATTTGCTTTTCACGTATTGTTTGAGTCAGCATAATAATCGTCGCCTGTTTAATACCTGGCTCCGGTTCTTTTTGCAAAATTGCTTCGATTGAAATGCCACTCTCGCCCATGATATGAGTGATATCAGCGAGGACACCCGGCTTGTCGTCAGCCCGCATACGCAAATAGTAGGCAGTCGTGGCTTCGCCAATCGGCAAAATTGGAATATCAACAATATGCTCAGGCTGAAAAGCCAGGTGTGGCACTCTATTTTCAGCATCAGTGGTTATGGTGCGAACCACATCGATAATGTCGGCAACGACCGCCGAAGCCGTCGGATCAGCGCCCGCACCCGGCCCATAATATAAAGATGGGCCAAGTTTGTCGGCCATCACCAAAATTGCGTTCATCACGCCATCAACATTGGCAATCAAACGCTTGTCAGGAATCAAGGTTGGATGTACGCGCATTTCAATGCCATTGTCGGTTCGTCTGGCAATACCCAAATGTTTAATGCGGTAGCCTAGTTCGCCTGCGTAAACAACATCCTCTGTGGATATATTACTAATACCCTCAGTATAGACGGCAGAAAACTGCAACGGAATACCAAATGCGATCGAACCCAAGATACAGAGTTTGTGCGCCGCATCGATACCTTCAACATCAAAAGTGGGATCTGCCTCGGCGTATCCCAAAGCTTGAGCCTCGGCTAAAACGTCTTCAAAACCTCGGCCTTTATCACGCATTTCAGTGAGAATAAAATTACCGGTGCCATTGATAATACCCGCTAACCACTCAATATGATTCGCGCTCAATCCTTCGCGAATTGCCTTAATAATCGGCACACCGCCCGCCACAGCCGCCTCAAAAACAACCGAAACACCTTTCGCCTGAGCCGCAGCAAAAATTTCATTCCCATGCATCGCAATCAGCGCCTTATTGGCAGTCACGACATGCTTACCGTTCTCGATAGCCTTCATTACCAGCGCTAACGCGGGTTCATAGCCACCGATCAACTCAACAACGATATCAACATCGGGATTATTGACGACTTCAAAAGGATCGGCCGTGAGCGGAATGTTTTCTGTTCCAGAAGGCATTCCCTGACTAATCGTACGTCGTGAAGCGTGAATCACTTCAATCGAACGACCAGCGCGCCGTGCGATTTCCGTCGCATTATTTTTGATAACCAACGCTGTGCTAGCGCCAACAGTTCCAACACCGATCAAACCAATTCTTACCGGTTTCAATAGACTTCTCCAGATTTGGGTCTTAATTATTTTTGAATGAAATTTTCAAATCGAGAACAGTAAGTAAAGACCCCGCGACTGTCAATTAGAAGTCAGTAGTATTTAGCCATTTGAGTGCCCTATTTAAGTAATAACAATTTAGAGCGCAGCCACCAATCCTATCAAAACGGCCGCTTCAGTTACTTCAACTACAGTGCCGTAGATATCGCCCGTGGTGCCTCTCAATGGTTTTATCAAACTTCGATGAATCAATAAATAACCGACTCCACTAGCGATTAACGCAACCATAAAGCCCTGAAACCAAATCAATATCAAACTTAATGACAGTAATGACCCTGCCGTAATGATCTCCTTCGCATTGAGATGAGAGTGCAGCTGAGTCGCAAGCCCATTTGAGCGCAAATAGGGTAAATAAAGCAAAACCAAAGTTAAGATCACTCGAGCCATGACAGGTGCGAATAACAGTAAATACCAGCTTCCCTCCTCTAACAAGATGATAAGAGCTGAGAACTTAACCAAAAGTAGCAAGGTAACGGAAACGATGGCGCCGATACCACAATTAGTATCTTTCATAATCTCAAGCATTCGTTCTGGCGTGTGACCGCCCATCAAGGCGTCACCACAATCACCAACACCATCGAGATGCAGCGCACCGGTAATCACTACCCAGATGGTGAGCACAAGAGCAGCAACGAGCAATGAAGGAAGATTAATCCAGTCCGTTAGGATCCAGCCTGAAATTGCCAAAACAGAGCCTATTAACAAACCGACTACGCCGTACCAAACAACGGCGGCGGCGGCTAGATCTGGCTCATATTGAGAATGTTTGCCCAGCGGTATTCGGGTTAAAAATTGAACCGAAAACTTGAATGCTTCTGGTAGTTTTAAAGGTAATTGATTCATGATTTTACTTTGGAGACGTTTTTAAAACGGAATTAAGAGCAATCAGAATTATGTTGATCAAGCTGAAACCAGTCGGGCTTACCTGACAAGTGATACACACTCACTTGGCTATGGCAAGCGTGGGGCACGTTGAAGCGAAATAACCCTGTTGAATCAAGGCCTAAAACACTCGCCAGAATAGCGCGCATAACACCACTATGACTTAATAGTAGTATTCGTTTGCCTTGATATTGCGAAATCAATTGTAACCAGCCATCGAGGATACGTTGCTGAAACAGACCGTAGGCCTCTCCGCCATGGGGTGCCGGATCATCTGGGTTGTCGAGCCACTGTTGCCATTGCCCTGGATAACTGGCCTCAACTTGAGCGCCCGTTAAGCCCTCCCATTTTCCAAAGTCGATTTCAGACAGCGCATCTTTAATAACAAGCTCCATATTGAGTTGCTGACTGACGTGGCTACCAAATGCAGCACAGCGAATACGAGGTGACGAGACACAGATATCCCATTGCCTGACCTGATTCAGCTTGTCTCGTCCTAGCAGACTGTCCATTTGATTGGTTAACTGGCTCCAGCCTTTTTCAGACAGCTCTGGGTCTTTCACACCACAAATAGCCTGACCTAAGGCATGCTCGCCGTGCCTTAGTAGATTAATCCGGGTCGAGATAGTGTCATTAATCACGCTGGTCTAAGCATCAGTAACACCAGCCTCTTCAAAAGTTGCCATATCGTTATGCAATGCACAGGCGGCACGCAATAGTCCCAAAGCAACCGCTGCGCCACTGCCCTCGCCTAGTCGCATTTGTAACGACAATAACGGCTCGGCATTAAGCGACTTTAAAACAAGTTGATGACCTGGCTCTGCAGAGTTATGTGAAAACAGCATCCACGCTCTGGCATTTGGATTAATTTTGCAGGCTGCAGCGGCTGCAACAGTCGAAATAAAACCATCCACCAGAATAGTCATACCGCATTGAGCCGCTCGTATATAAAAGCCAGTCAGGGCGACAATTTCAAAACCACCTAGCTCTGAAAGCAGTTCGAGTTCAGAGCATTGATCAATTACTCTATCAGCACCGACTCTATCGAGCGCCTGCTCGATCATTTTTAATTTATGAGACACGCCTTTATGATCCAACCCGGTACCGGGACCCACCAGATTTTCAGCCGTCGACACACCAAAAGCAGTGGCAAGCGCGGTGGCAGAGGTCGTATTGCCAATACCCATTTCGCCACCAATCACAACGTCGGTAGCGTCGTCATAGCCATCGAGAATTTCTTTACCCAGCGACAGTGCCTGCAAACATTGTAGCGCAGTCATAGCCGGTTGAATGGCAATATTACCCGTTCCAAAAGCGACGGGCTTATCAACCACCGGTGCCTCAAAACCCTGTTGATTAATGGTGCCTGCATTGACCACGGTCAACCCAGCACCGATCTGCCTTGCCATAACACTAATAGCA
>CAWVZP010000183.1:0-6612 GCA_963934675.1 uncultured Gammaproteobacteria bacterium
AGTGAGTGATATTTGTTCAAATTAGAATAGCTGTCAACCTTAGTAGTCTTATAGAATATCTTGTCGCTACATTATTCCTTTGATAGTGTTCTATATATTGATCACTAGCGGAGGTTTAGAGTAATTTAATCCTTCGGCATTTTTATTTTAGGCTGTATTCCTATGGACAATTATTCTCACCTAGAAGGCCAGTCTGAACCTCGCTGTCGCTCTTACTACGCTGAAACGATTCACAACGAAACCAGTTATCAGCCACTCAGTAACGATATTCAGGTTGATGTGGTTATCGTTGGGGGTGGATTTACTGGTGTTGCATCAGCAATCGAGCTTTCCGAACGAGGATATAAAGTTGCAATACTAGAATCGAATAAAATAGGCTGGGGTGCAACGGGTCGTAACGGTGGACAAATTACCGGTAGCCTTTCGGGCGACCAGGCCATGATTCGCCAACTCAAACGTAAAATTGGAACGCAAGCCGAAGATTTTGTCTGGGGCTTACGCTGGCGTGGGCACGATATTATTAAGAAGCGCGTCGAAAAATATGGCATTCAGTGCGACTTAAAATTTGGCCATTTGCATGCGGCCTATAAACCTGGCCATATGAAGGAACTGCAAGCGAGTTATGATGAGGCGGTGGCTAGAGGTATGGGTGATGAAGTTCGGCTAATGGCAGCAAATGAAATCCCCGATATTCTGGAAACCGACATATATCACGGTGGCCTACTCAATCAACGCAACATGCATGTGCACTCTCTGAATTTATGCATCGGTGAGGCGAGGGCAGCCGAAAGCCTTGGCACTCAAATTTATGAACACAGCGAAGTACTCGATATTATCGACGGTGCTCAAACTAAAGTAGTGACAAAGCACGGTAGCGTGGTCGCTAACAAGGTGTTGCTGGCCGGTAATGCTTATCATCGTCTCGGCGGTAAACCACTCAAGGGCATGTTGTTCCCGGCATCACTTGGCAATCTTGTGACGGTGCCTTTGGGCGATGAGATTGCTAATAAAATTAACCCACAAGACCTGGCGGTTTATGACTGCCGATTCGTGCTTGATTACTATCGATTGACTGCAGATAAACGGTTGATGTTTGGTGGCGGTACCAACTACTCGGGTCGTGATTCGAAACGAGTCGCAGAAGAGCTTCGGCCTGCTATCGAAAAAACCTTCCCGCGTTTAAAGGGAGTTGACATTGAATTTGAATGGACTGGTAAAGCAGGAATTGTTATTAATCGAATACCTCAGTTAGGTAAGCTGTCGCAAAACGTTTATTACGCGCAGGGTTATTCGGGGCATGGTATAGCGACTACCCATTTTGTAGGTGAAATTATGGCCAATGCAATCGATGGCGATGCCGATTCATTCGATATTTTTTCCGATTTTAAACAAATTAGAATACCTGCCAATGACTGGGCGGTGCAGCAAATGCTCGCCCTCGGCATGTGGTATTACAAAATGCTAGAGCGGGTGGGATAGCGCTGGGCGTTGAACCCAATCAACTATAAACTCGATACTGAACCTCACTAATCCTACTGTGACGTGGATGAGTTTCACTCATTTTGACCGGCTATTCTTCTCCCTCTTCCATTTCAGCCACTATTTCTGCAACTATAGGTGAGGTGCGTGGAACTATGGTATGAGTACCTTTATCTTCGACAGCTATGCCTTCACGTGCAGACATTCGCCAAAGTGTTGATGCGACGGTTAGAGTTGCAATGACTGCAGTAAATACAAATAGCCCCGAAGGGCTATCCAATAAGGTGTTAGTGCCAGCCGCTAGTAAAGGGCCAGCTGCCGCACCAATGCCATACATGACTAACAAACCTGCATTGGCACTTACTCTTTGTTCAGTGGTTGCATGGTCGTTTAAGTGAGCCGATAAAATCGTATACAACGGCCATGCAGAAGCACCGTAAATCAATGCGATTACACTCAGTAACCAACCCGCTGGTTGCAATGCGGCTAGCCCGACACTAGAGGCAATGACAATGGTTAAAGCTATCAACAAGGTGAAACGGCGATCGATAGTGTCCGATAATTTACCCAGCGGCCACATGCCGATGACGGCACCACCAAGTAACATAAACATAAACCAGGTAACTGCTTCAACATCAAGCCCGATGGCATTGGCGTAAACGGGGCCAAGTCCATAAACGGAACCTTGAAGTGCGCCAGTTGAAACAGCCGCGATCATGGCCAGTGGCGATATATTATATAACTCAACCAGATTGAGTGATGCCAAGGTGGGTGGCGGTGGTGCATCGACTTTGGTGATGGCAATAGGCACGATTGCAATCGAAGCCAAAACAGACAGTAGCACAAATATCGATATGCCCGTGCTATCAGGTACATTCAATATTAACTGCCCCAGTGACACCATCGCCATCACCAGCAATGCGTATAACGAAAATACTCGTCCTCTGATTTCATTGGTGGACTTTTCGTTTATCCAGCTTTCAGTGCAAATATACATACCGACCATGCACACGCCTTCGATAATCCGCAAAAAAGTCCAAAACCATGGGTCGATGAAGAAAGGGTGTAATAACAAAGCAGCTGATAATGTTGAGCCAAAAGCTGAAAAGGCTCGAATATAGCCAATGTGAGTTACCAGCCGTTGTACATAAAATGGCCCTACGATCATGCCAAAAAAGTAACCTGAAGAAATTAAACCAACCGATAGCGAGGAGAAACCAGCCTCCGTAATTTTGAGTGCCAATAAAGTGCCAGCAGCACCATTACTAAATGCCAGAATGCAGATGCTGAGAAATAAGCTGAACATCAGGGTGATCACTTGCAACATGGAACTGTCTCGAGATTAAGGCAAAGTGTCTTTTCTGGAAAAGGCTACAAATATCGAATAAGTTAACTGAGAATGTCATCAATTTATTCCGCTATACACTATTTTAATGTCATTGCCATAGACAAATTTACATATATTTTGTTGCTGATCCAGCACCAGGATTTGCCGCATATTTTTTCAAAATTTAGACACAAGAAATCGGTGAGGTAAGCACAAGTGTCAAAGTTGTCACTGCCACAAAAGGTTCGTGTATTGGTTTTTTATGTGCTTAAGACGCACTATTAATAGACATTTTAGATAGTAATAATCTATTAATAAAATGAATTTATTTAATTTGAAGGTGGGAGTGACGGGTGTTAATCTATTTATATAGATGTAAATACATTTTTAATTGTCGATTGAATATATAGGGGAGAAATGAGTTATGAATGAATCGCTAAATATGGGCAAGTGCCCCGTTATGCATAATGCCAGTCAAGCGACGGGTAGTTCAGCCAATCAGCATTGGTGGCCTGAGCAACTGAACCTTAAAATTCTAAATCAAAACTCCCCATTGGTTAACCCAATGGGTGCTACTTTTGATTATTCCGCGCAGTTCAAAAAACTGGACTTGAAAGCCCTTAAAAAAGATCTGACAGTCTTAATGACTAGCTCTCAAGATTGGTGGCCAGCAGATTATGGCCACTACGGCGGTCTTTTTGTTCGTATGGCCTGGCATAGTTCAGGTACTTATCGAACCTATGATGGTCGCGGCGGGGCTTCAACTGGCTCTCAGCGTTTCGCGCCCCTTAATAGTTGGCCTGACAATGGCAACCTTGATAAAGCGCGCCGATTACTGTGGCCTGTTAAGCAAAAATATGGCCGAAAAATTTCCTGGGCTGACCTGATGATTTTGGCTGGTAATGTCGCAATGGAATCGATGGGATTCAAAACCTTTGGTTTTGGAGGCGGGCGTGCCGATGTTTGGGAACCTGAAGAAGATATTTATTGGGGCCCTGAAACTGAAATGCTTGATGATAAACGTTATAGCGGTGATCGAGAATTAGCGACACCATTAGCTGCAGTACAAATGGGTTTAATTTATGTTAATCCAGAAGGACCAAACGGTGTGCCTGATCCACTCAAGTCAGCCTTCGATATTCGTGATACCTTTGCCCGCATGGCGATGAATGATTATGAAACAGTTGCGTTAACAGCCGGGGGACACACCTTTGGTAAAGGCCATGGTGCAGGACCAGAAGACAAAGTAGGTGTCGAACCTGAAGGTGCACCTATCGACCAAATGGGCCTAGGGTGGATCAACTCACACGGCACAGGTAAAGGTGGCGATACAACCACCGCTGGCTTTGAAGGTGCCTGGACGGTTAATCCAACTCAGTGGGACATGGGCTATTTTGACGTACTACTGGGCTACGACTGGGAACAAACAACCAGTGCAGCAGGCCACGTACAGTGGACACCAACAGCAGCGTCTAATGCTGACCAACCAAAAGCGGCCCATGATGCATCGCGCACCGAACCACTGATGATGACCACTGCCGATATGGCACTTAAACTCGACCCAGAATATGCCAAAATCTCAAAACACTTCCATGAAAATCCTGACGAGTTTGCCGACGCCTATGCACGAGCCTGGTACAAATTAACCCATCGTGATATGGGGCCTATTGCTCGCTATCTGGGTGAAGAAGTCGCCACTGAAGAGCTCATCTGGCAAGATCCAGTGCCTGCAGGCACCACGCTGAGTGACGCAGATATTATTACCCTTAAGGGCATAATTTTAAGCTCAGGGTTATCTGCGCAAGCGCTAATATCAACCGCCTGGGCATCGGCATCTACCTTCCGTGGTTCAGACAAACGTGGTGGTGCCAATGGCGCTCGTATTCGCTTAGCGCCTCAGAAAGACTGGGAAGCAAACAACCCCGAGCAACTAGCCAATGTATTAACAGCGCTCGAAGGCATTCAAAGTGATTTTAGCGGTAACGTGTCATTAGCCGATCTTATCGTGCTGGGTGGTAGTGCCGCGATTGAACAAGCCAGTGGCGTCAAGGTGCCATTTACATCAGGTCGAGGTGATGCGTCGCAAGCGCAAACCGATGTGGAATCATTTGACGTACTTGAGCCTACATTTGATGGTTTTCGTAATGTTAAAAACACCAAAGACAAGCGTTCAACCGAATCACTGTTAGTGGATAAAGCACAACTGCTCACCTTGACCGCGCCAGAGATGACTGTTTTAGTCGGTGGCCTTCGCAGCTTAAATGTGAATGCCGATGGCTCTAAGCAGGGTGTATTCACTGATAAGCCAGGCACACTGAGTAATGACTTCTTTAAGAATGTTCTTGATATTGGTACTGAATGGCAAGCGACTGATAACTCACAAGAACTTTTTGAAGGTCGTGATCGAGCATCAGGTAATGTGAAATGGATCGGTACCCGTGCTGATCTGGTTTTCGGTTCAAACTCAATCCTACGTTCGCTTACAGAAGTGTATGCAGCTGACGATGCAAACGATCAGTTTGTAAATGACTTTGTAGCCGCCTGGACTAAAGTGATGAATCTTGATCGGTTTGATTTAGCTTAATAGTTAGATTTTGTTAGACAATGGGGGCGCTGCATTTGCAGTGCCTTTTTTGTTTCCATAATATGTAGGCCGAAAAATCGAAACGCCTTCCGGCAGGTTCTCAACAACTTGCTATACACTCGATAATCAAGATTATTTTTTCATCAGCTACTTGGTTGTATTGCCAAGTGGGTCACGCCTGATGGCGCTTTGGCTTATCAGACCTACGTTACTTTCCCCGATTAAACTGTATTTTAATCCCAATAGCTTTAAATGTACTTTATCAACCACTGTCCCCTTTGTTGTTGTTTGGAGTTGCTGGGTTAAATGGTTTTACTCAACAATCCTTTGTGCTGATACGAACAAAAGTATCCAGGCAACAATAAAACACACACCACCGATAGGTGTAATGGGCCCAAACCATTTAATTTGGGTTAGTGCCAGTAAGTATAGACTTCCACTAAATAATACAATACCAGCTAACATAAACCAGGCACTCCAGATAAGTAAAGTTTGTGACTGCTGCCGGTACAATAAAACCAGTAGAATCAATCCTAAACTGTGGTATAGCTGATATTGAACACCTGTTTGAAAAGCGCTCATCATTGTTTCTGACAAACGCCCCTTAAGTCCATGCGCGGCAAATGCCCCGAATACCACTGCCAGCATGGCACTGAATGCTGCTGCACTTAAAATTATTTTCATTTCTGGATTAGATTCCTTATGTTTTTAGAGCGTTATTAAGATGATTCAAGATCAATACCATACTACATAAAGAAACGATTAACGGTGTTCATCATTGGTTTAGGTTAGGACTCACCTTTTCCCGCGAGGAGAGAAGCCATTAACAAGGAGTCAGAATGTCTACAGGTGTAATAAAAATGAATTTGAAAAATTAAAATTAAAATCGAAAAAAAAGAGATGGAAGCCTTAGATAGCTTTTATTGGCTCTGATATTGGTGCTAATACTTTATCACTTTGCAGGTCTTCCTGTTTATGGGGTTTTTTCTTATATCAATGGGGCTAATTGGATTGGCTGAATATAGAATAGATAAACTTAACCAAAGAATCGAGCTACTATATTCGTTAATAGAAACTAAAGAAAAAAATAGCTGACTCAAGGTGCCTTACATATAAAACTAAGTACCCACTAAATTTAAGGTACTCTGACATATTTAATTTTTCAAAACACAATAAAACGCTACAATCTGATTGCCAAAAGTATGATTTCTTTTGTAAAAAA
>CAWVZP010000184.1:0-6550 GCA_963934675.1 uncultured Gammaproteobacteria bacterium
AATCTACGCATTTTCATAATTTATTCAAGTACTTATGGGGTTTCTTGTATGTCTTATACTGTTCTAAATTAGCTAATTTCATAATACTCCAATCTGATATTCCATTGGTAAAGATTTATTCCCACTCAATTGTACCGGGCGGTTTGCCCGAAATATCGTATACAACGCGAGCGATTCCTTCTATTTCATTCATAATTCGTCGTGATACATGATCGAGAAAGTCATAGGGTAAATCGGCCCATCGAGCCGTCATAAAGTCGATCGTCTCGACCGCACGCAGCGACACAACATGGTCATATCGACGACCGTCACCCGTCACACCCACCGACTTGATCGGCAAGAAAACTACAAATGCTTGTGACACCTTGTCATACAAATCGTGGCTTCGTAGCTCTTTAATGAAGATATCATCCGCCAAACGCAATACATCGGCAAATTCTTTTTTCACTTCACCTAGAATTCGAACCCCTAAACCAGGCCCCGGAAACGGATGGCGATAAACCATTTCACGCGACAAGCCCAAGTCAATACCGATCTTACGCACTTCGTCTTTGAATAATTCACGTAACGGTTCGACCAGGCCTAGCTTCATGTCATCGGGTAGCCCACCCACGTTATGGTGAGATTTTATCAAATGCGCCTTGCCGGTAGATGCGCCAGCCGATTCAATCACATCAGGATAAATAGTGCCTTGTGCCAACCATTTGGCATCGACTTGTTTTTCTGCTTCTTCTTCGAATATTTCGATGAACAAGTTACCGATCGCTTTTCGTTTAAGCTCTGGGTCAGAAATTCCCTTTAGCTTACCCAAGAAGCGTTCTTCAGCATCCACCCGAATCACCTTAACGCCCATGTTTTTGTCAAATAATGCCATCACCTGATCACCTTCCTGATGACGCAACAATCCGTTGTCAACGAAAATACAGGTCAGCTGTGTTCCAATAGCTTGATGCAGTAAGGCCGCAACGACGGAGGAATCAACACCACCTGACAATCCTAAAATGACATGATCGGTGCCGACTTGTGCTCTGACATTATCAATTGATGACTCAATAATATTGACTGAAGTCCAGTCTGAGCCACAACCACAAATATCATGTAAAAAACGGCTATAAATCGCTACACCTTGTGCCGTATGGGTCACTTCTGGGTGAAATTGTAAACCGTATATCTGGCGCGCTTCATCGGCTATACCGGCAATTGGCGCACTGTCGGTGCTGGCCATCAGTTTAAACCCTGGCGGAATGACAGACACTCGATCGCCATGCGACATCCAAACGTCTAGCATGCCATGACCTTCGCTGGTGACATCGTCCTGAATGTCACGCAGTAACTCGGAATGGCCGCGAGCACGAACTTTGGCAAAACCAAATTCACTTTTACCGCAGTTTTCTACCGCGCCACCAAGCTGGCTGGCAATGGTTTGCATGCCGTAACAAATACCCAGCACAGGCACCTTCATATCAAAAATTTCGATCGGGGCTACGGGCGTGTGATCCACTAATGTCGATTCTGGGCCACCAGACAAAATAATGCCTTTAGCGCCAAAGGATTGAATCCGTGAGAATTCGATATCCCAAGGGTAAATTTCGCAGTAAACACCCGCTTCACGGACTCGGCGAGCGATGAGCTGGGTATATTGCGAACCGAAATCTAGGATCAGAATTTTGTCGTGATGAATATTCATCGATTTTATACTCTTGAGCGCTTACAGGTGGCAGGCTTTTAGGCTGGTTTTATAGACCAACGCATTAAGCAATGTATCTATAAACTTATTATTTTATACGCGGTAGTTGGGCGCTTCTTTTGTGATTTGCACATCATGAACATGTGACTCAGACATTCCCGCACTGGTGACTTTGACAAATTCAGGCTTTGTACGCATCACGTCAATTGTTGCGCAACCCACATAGCCCATGCTCGAACGCAAACCGCCTAGCAATTGGTGAATGGTATTGTTTAGCGGTCCTTTATAAGGCACTCGGCCTTCGACACCTTCGGGTACTAGTTTTTCATCAGCACTATCGGCCTGAAAATATCGATCACTAGAACCTTTTACCATCGCTGCCATTGATCCCATACCACGATAAGATTTGTATGAGCGCCCTTGGAACAATTCGACTTCGCCCGGCGCCTCTTCAGTTCCTGCAAACATACTGCCGATCATGACGGCGTGTGCACCGGCAACAATTGCCTTGGAAATATCACCCGAAAATCGAATACCACCATCGACAATCACCCCAACACCGGTATCAATCAAAGCTTCAGCAACATTACTAATCGCTGTAATCTGCGGCACACCGACACCGGCAACAATTCTCGTTGTACAGATAGAGCCTGGACCAATTCCAACCTTCACTGCATCGGCACCAGCGGCGACCAAATCAAGCGCAGCAGCAGCGGTTGCGATATTGCCACCAATTACTTGAATGTGTGGGTATTTTTTCTTAATCCAGGCCACTCGGTCGAGCACGCCACGTGAATGCCCATGGGCCGTATCGACCACGATCAAATCTACTTCTGCCTCGACCAGCGCCGCTATTCTATCCTCAGTATCACCACCCGTACCAACCGCAGCGCCAACTCGCAAGCGACCCTGGTCATCCTTACAGGCCAACGGATGAACCGTTGATTTAGTGATGTCCTTTACCGTAATCATGCCTTTTAGATTGCCTTTTTTATCCACTACCAAAAGACGTTCTATACGATGATTATGCAGTAATTCTAATATTTCAGTTTTTTTAGCTCGCTCACCAACCGTTACCAAACGATCTAACCCCGTCATTATTAACGACACCGGCTGGTCTAGATTTGTTTCAAAGCGCAGATCACGTTTTGTCACAATCCCCACTAATCCGTCGGCTCCGAGTACAGGCAAACCCGAAATACGCAATTTATCAGTCAACTCGATAACATCGCGCACAGTTGTATTTTCGTTGATCGTAATCGGATCTTTAATCACGCCACTTTCATATTTTTTAACCTTTGCAACCTGACGGGCCTGTGCTTCAACCGATAGATTTTTATGGACGATACCAATACCGCCCTCCTGAGCCATCGAAATAGCCAGTTTTGCTTCAGTCACAGTATCCATCGCCGCCGAAATCAACGGGATATTCAATTCGATTTTACTAGTTAAGCGTGTTTTGAGGATAGCATCTTTAGGTAAAACGTCTGATTTGGCAGGCAACAATAGGACGTCGTCAAAGGTGAGCGCTTCCTGAGTGATACGCATAGGGTCTCCGAGTAGGGTTTTCAAAGCGCGATTATAGGGTATTGCAGCTCTAAGGGTAAGCCTGATTAACAATTTTGAGAACCAATAGAACTGTTTTTACAGGTTCACAGCCTAGGTTAAGGCTTATTCTTTATAAACCATTAAAAATCACTCATTATTTGCAGCCTCGTACGATAGAATATGCCTCCCATAAAACTTCAGATCAGGGTGAACATGAAGCCATCGTCTAAGACCGAGCAAGCAATATGGACCATTTCAGCACTCAACTTTGAAGTCAAAACTATGCTATCAGAGGGTATTGGAACCCTTTGGATAGAAGGTGAGATATCAAACTTCGTTTGCCCTGCTTCTGGTCATTGGTACTTCACCCTAAAAGATAAACGGGCACAATGCCGTGCTGCCATGTTCAAGGGCAAAAACAATCGAGTAGGCTTTTTGCCCAAAAATGGCCAGCAAGTATTAGTCAAAGCTCAAGTCACACTCTACGAGGCTCGGGGTGAATATCAGCTAGTAGTAGAGCACGTCGAAGACGCAGGTATTGGCGAACTCATGCGCCAATATGAAAAACTCAAAAATGATCTTGATAAGGAAGGTCTGTTCAGTGCCAACTTAAAACAACCGCTTCCAACACACCCTAAAAAAATAGGCATCATCACCTCGCCCACGGGTGCCGCTATACGCGATGTTATTAGTGTCATTAGCAGGCGAGCACCACACATACCAGTGTTAGTGTTTCCGACTATTGTGCAGGGCGATCAGGCATCAGAGCAAATATTAAAGGCGCTTCAACTGGTCAAATCCAATGATGAATGCGATGTTCTACTAATGGTGCGCGGTGGCGGTTCTTTAGAAGATATGTGGTGTTTTAATGACGAACGAATAGCACGCGAAATCGCTCACTTTAATATACCAGTGGTCACCGGTATAGGCCACGAAATCGACTTCACCATTGCCGACTTCGCCGCCGACTTTCGAGCTCCCACGCCATCGGCGGCAGCTGAATCGGTCACACCTGATCGGTTCGAATTGATGCAAACCATCGACTATCAGGTTAGCCAACTGGTCTCTAAAATAACATCCATGCTAACCCGCAATAACGACTTTTTGACACAACGTCAGAAAAGGCTGACGAATCAGCATCCTACTCGTCAGTTCGATCAATTAGCCTTACGTCTCAAATTCACCTACGAAAAACTACTTGAACAAAACCAACATCAACTGTATTCAGCGCAACATAGGCTGCAACTATGCCAATCGTCGATACGGCAATCAACACCATTACAGGTTATAGGTAAAAAACAAGAGCATCTTAATCAATTGTCGAACCATAACGTTAATGCAGTGAAACAAAAACTATTATTAGCCCAGCACCAACTCGCTATCCAAGCCAGATCGCTCGATACACTTAGCCCGCTTAAAACGCTATCTCGCGGTTTCGCAAAAGTTAGTAAGCAGCAGAAATTAATCAGCTCTGTTAAACAATTATCAACCGGAGACGCGGTCGAACTAACCTTAAGTGATGGCAGTAAACAGGCAACCATCGCGTAATAGTATCTCAAAATGCACTTTTTCCGCGATTGCGGCGACAGTATTATCTAACCATTTAAAACAACAGAGCATCAAACTATGACAATCATCAGACACCATACCAACAGCCGCATGAGCAAAATCGTCATTCATAACGAGACCATTTACCTATCAGGCCAGGTCGCACAAGATCGAGATTCTGATATCGCCACTCAGACTCAACAGGTCCTCGACAAGATTGAAGCGCTATTAGGAGAAGCCGGGTCGAACAAAAATAAAATACTATCAGCACAAATATGGCTATCCAACATTGCTAACTTTGCCTCAATGAATCAAGTTTGGGACAAGTGGATAGACGAAGGTAACCAACCTGCACGTGCTACTATTGAAGCACGATTAGCATCACCAGAATTGCTGGTCGAAGTAGGCATTATTGCGGCTCAGTAATTAACCGAAGCTTGAGCTTGAAAGCGTATAGTTGAGCTCAGGCTTTAATATCAATATAGAGTTAATGCGCCATTGTGGCACAATTTTAAATGACACATGAGCCCCTAATTAACAGCCAATATTTTTACTTTCTTGAGTGTATATTGAATTAATAGGTTTGTTAAATCAGGTCGTTCAGAATTGAGATGAAACAACATTAGGTTTAGGTTACAAATAAATTAAAAAACAGGGATCGAACACACTGGCATAAGCCATGCGCTCCAACATGAGAAAAGAGTATTAATAAAGGGCATCACTAAAATGATTGAATCACATAGCCAATCAACCAAAATGAAACCATCGGTTTGTCCGCTCGATTGTCCGGATACCTGCAGTCTGTCGGTTGAAGTGACCGATACACAAGTTATCAATGTTAAGGGATCAAGCACTAACCCTTATACAGCAAGCGTGATTTGTAAAAAAGTGGCAAAATACTACCCCGAATTTGTACATGGTGAACATCGTTTACGCTACCCACTAAAACGTGTGGGACAGCGTGGTGTCAATAATTCTGGGGGTAGTCAGTTTGAGCGCATCAGCTGGACTGAGGCACTGGATGCAATCTACCAGGGCATTAGTCAAGCGATCGAAAGCCACGGCCCTGAATCGGTGCTACCGCTTAATTATGCCGGGCCACATGGTCAAATTTCGGGGGGCTCGATGGATCGTCGGTTCTTTAATAAACTGGGTGCAACGCAACTCGATCGTGGGCCCTTTTGTGGCGCCGTGCGAGGCACCGCTTATACTAGTCTGTTCGGTAGCTCACCCGGCATGCCGCCGGAGCAAGTGGTTGATTCTGATGTCATTGCGGTTTGGGGCAATAATGTGACGGTGTCCAACTTGCACCTCGCCAGAGTCATTAAGTCAGCCAGAGACAAGGGTGCGAAGCTGGTTGTTGTCGACCCAAAACGAACCCGTATCGCAGAACAGGCACATCTTTATCTACAGATTAAACCAGGCACCGATGTCGTGCTCGCAATGGCACTCGCCTGTGAACTAGAAACACGCGACGCATTTGATGAGGCTTTCATCAAAACCTGGGTCAAAGATCGCGATCTGTTCATGCAACAGGCAAGACAATATTCAATTGCCGACACATTAAAAATATGTGGCATTAGCGCTGATCAATTCAGTCAACTGGCCAACTATTATGCACAAGCAAAAAACCTCGCTTTGTCGATTGGCAATGGTATCGAACGTGGCCGGAGCGGCGGTTCAGGGCTGCGTGCCATTATGAGTATCAACGCACTGACGGGGCATCTCGGACGATCAGGTGCGGGAGTATTCGCCAAACCCGGGCTC
>CAWVZP010000185.1:0-6541 GCA_963934675.1 uncultured Gammaproteobacteria bacterium
AAGGCTTTTATCTGAGCTTCAAAATCAGATTTGGCTTGTTGCAGTCCTGAAGGTAATAACTGCCCAATTTTATCCGACAGCCGGTTGATGGTTTGATTGTCTAGCATGAGTTTTCCTTTAAACCTGATTGCGCACAAGTCTAACGATTTATTCAGGCGAAACCTAGGAGTCTGTCAGACTTAGAGCGAATCTTCCAAGTAATAGTGACTCGATAACTCGTAAAGTTGTGTTGTTTAGTGCCTCATCAATTTGTTATTATGCAGGGATATTTAACCTTTATTCGCTTTTAGTAGGCAACTCATTATGTTGGTTCATATTTACCGCAGCAATCGTAAGCCAGATACCTACTTGTATTTAGCCGAGAAAGATGATTTCTCGATGGTGCCTGAAAGTTTACTGACCATTTTTGGTGATCCTGTGTTTAGTTTTAGCTTTCAGTTGTCGGCTGAGAGGAAGTTAATCAAAGAAGACACCGCTACAGTGTTGGAAAACCTCAAGGAAAAGGCTTATCACCTGCAACTACAGAAAGATGTATTGATCGAACAAATGTTGACAATGAAATCGTTGAATTAACGCCGAAATTATTCATCCTAAATTTCTAGCCCTAGTTAAAAGCGGTCTCTCAGCGCATAGTAACTCATACCCAGAACTAGCCCCGGCCAACGCAACCAGTCTCCACCGGGGAAGCTACGAGTGGGGAGTTTTCCAAACAAATCAAAATCTTCTGCTTCACCGGCAATGGCGTCTGCAATTAATTTGCCGCCCATAGTGGCTGCAGCGACGCCGTGACCAGAGTAACCCTGAGCGAAATAGGTGTTATTTTTTCCAAGGCGACCAAAATGAGGCATACGGTTGAGAGTAACGGCTAATGTCCCGCCCCAGGCGTAATCAACCGGAATGTTCGCAAGTTGAGGATAAATTTCAGTCATTGGCTTGCGGACGAATGATTCGATGTCTTTTGGGAAATTGCTGCTGTAATTTTCACCACCACCAAACAATAAGCGCTTGTCTGCCGATAGGCGAAAATAGTTAACGACAAAACGCGAATCAGCGATTGCAATGTCGTTTGGATTAATCTTAGCGATGGTTTCATCATCGAGTGGTTCAGTGGCGACGATAAAGTTATTAATCGGCATGATTTTGCCAGACAGTCGTTTGTCGAGTTTACCTAAATAACCATTGCAGGCGATTACGATAGAAGTCGCTTCTATGATGCCACGATTGGTGACAACTCGATTGACCTTGCCTTCCTGATAGCTTTCGACAACGGTTGATTCATGCAGTATGGCACCATTTTCGATGGCTGCTGCAGCAAGGCCGAGTGCATAGTTGAGTGGATGTAAATGCGAGGCGCTAGTATCGAAACTGCCACCATAATAGGTGTCACTGCCGACGAGATCAGCCATCGCTTTTTTATCAAGATATTGAATGTTTTCGTACTGGTATGTTTGTTTTAGAAAGTCGACATATTTTTGACTGTCATCGTCATAGTCTGGCCTGTGATTTGGATGAGCAATGCCGGGTTTAAGGTCGCATTCGATGGCATGTTCTGCAATTAATTGTTTTGCCAATGCTTTCGCATCTTCGGCTAGTTCCCAAAGGCGTTTTGCCGTATCAGCACCGAAGCTTTTTGTTAGCTCGACTTGATCCTTGCGCTGGCCACTACCCAGTTGCCCACCGTTTCGGCCTGAAGCGCCCCAACCGATTTTTCGGGCTTCGAGCAATATCACTCGATAGCCTCGCTTCGCAAGCTGTAACGCGCAGGACAAGCCGGTATAACCACCGCCAATGATGCAAACGTCGGCCTGAGTTGATCCGTCGAGTGGCGCTAGTTTTAAATCACAGTTCTGACTAGCGTGATAGTAAGAGTTAGGGTAGTCGTTGGTATCGCTACGATCTTGAGATAGTTTAAGTGTCATATTGGTTGTCGGTCGTCCTTTTTTTAGAGGCTTAAACTTTGGATAGTAAATGTTCTCTTTCCCAAGGTGTAACGTGATTTAGGAAATCATCAAATTCAGCCTCTTTGACTGCGGTATAGACTTCGATAAATTCATTGCCGAGAATATCATTTAATGCTTTGCAATCGGATAACCGTTGTAACGCACCATACCAATCACGAGAGACCTGTAAGGGTTCGTCGTAGGCATTGCCAAGTAGTGGTTCGGATGGTTTTAAGCCCTGCTTCATACCGATGAAACCACAGGCTAACGAAGTCGCTATCGCTATATAAGGATTTACATCCGCCGCAGACAAGCGGTTCTCAATGCGCATCGAGTTTGGCTTGTTGTCAGGAATTCGAAACCCGGTGGTTCGGTTATCGTAACCCCAATGATAGTTAATGGGGGCTGCCATATCGCGAACTATTCTGCGGTATGAATTGATGGTCGGTGTGATTAGTGCCATTGCCTCGGGCTGGTATCCCTGCAAACCGGCAATATGTGACAGTAACAGATCGTTTGGCTTTCCATCTGGGGTCGAAAATAGGTTCTTGCCTGTTTCCATGTCGACAATACTTTGATGGATGTGCATGGCATTGCCAGGTTGACCTTCCAATGGTTTTGCCATGAAGGTAGCGCATAAGCCATGTGAAAACGCGGCTTCTCGGATAGTGCGTTTGTATAAAAAGGTCTGATCCGCTAGATCTAATGGGTCGCCATGTAACAGGTTGATTTCCATTTGAGCAATACCTTCTTCATGGATCAGGCCGTCAACTTTCAAATCCTGAGCTGCACAATATTGATTCAATGTTTTATAAAGTGCTGAAAACTCGTGTAAGGCTTCGAGACTGTAGGATTGGCCTTCCTTTTCAGTTCGACCGGTTCGGTCAATCGGTGCCGTTAATGGTAGCGCTGGGTCTGGATTAGCGGCTACTAGATAAAATTCTAGTTCAGGCGCTATAACGGGTTTCCAGCCTTCGGCATGGTAAAGGTCTAATACTTTACGCAAAACATAGCGTGGCGAGAAAGTAATATTGTTTCCAGCCTTGTCGACACAATCGTGGATTACTTGTGCAGTTGGCGCATCTGCCCAAGGTAAATGGCGGATCGTTGTTGTATCGGGCAGCAACAACATATCGTCATCACAAGGTAACTTTTGTTTTGAAAGGTCCGGGTAGTGTCCATTGACACCTTGCAAAAAAATAGATTGCGGTAATCTTAATTCAGCCCCCTCAATTAATTTTAAGGCTGGTACAAGCTTGCCCCTGGCAGCGCCGGCAAGGTCGGGTACGATACACTCGATATCGGTTATCTGATTTTGTTTTATCCAGTTTTTCATGGTTAGCTCAATGGGGTTTGGAATAGCTAGTTATTGGTGATGAAATGTTTATTGTCAGGCTGACACCGAGTCAGCTAATTAGGACGCTCAATGGGACCAGTTAACTAGGTGAGCTAAGTCTAACAGGCGCCCTAGTCATCAGACGATTGTTCTTCTATTTCACGTTGCTTTTGCTGGCGCAGCATCAACCAACCTGCGAGTAAAACGCCGATCGCAACGACAACAATAATAATGGTGCCGAGTGCATTTATTTCAGGCGTAAGCCCAACACGTACTCTGGAATATATCAGCATAGGCAGCGTTACGGCGCCAGGGCCTGAGACAAAACTAGCGATAATTAGGTCATCGAGAGATAACGTAAATGCCAGTAGCCAACCTGCTAACATGCCAGGTATCAGCAGTGGCAGGGTGATGTCGAGTAATACGCGAAGTGGTTTTGCACCGAGGTCCTGAGCGGCTTCTTCAAGGTCCTGTGTCATACCGGCTAGTCGTGACTGGATGATAACGGCGACAAATGCCATCGAAAAAGTAATGTGCGCGATGGTAATGGTATTGAAGCCGCGTCGTTCAGGCCAGCCAAATAGTTCACCTAGTGCAATAAAGAGTAATAATAACGACAAGCCGGTGATGACCTCTGGCATGACTAATGGTGCAGTGATCATGCCAGAAAATAGCGTATGGCCTCTGAATCGTCCAAATCGAACGAGAGCGATACCGGCTAATGTACCGAGTATTGTCGCAAAGCAGGCGCTGATTGAGGCGATTTTTAAACTGAGAATAACGGCTTCCCAGACTTCCTCACTTTCAAACAAAGTAGCATACCAGCGAGTCGAAAACCCTCCCCATACGGGTACGATCTTCGAATAGTTAAATGAATAAAAAATTAACATAAACATAGGGATGTAAAGAAATGCCATGCCAAAGCAAAGCATGGTAATTAAAAATGGCGAGCGCTTTGAATTATGACTCATTGCTTAACTTCCACTTCCTGTGCCTGAATACGCTGGTAAAGCATCATTGGTAATACGAGTACAAGTAACAATGCGATGGCGACAGCTGACGCCACAGGCCAATCAAAATTTGCAGCGAATTCGTTATATAGCACTCTGCCTATCATAAGAACATTGCCCCCTCCAAGTAAGTCGGGAATAACGTATTCGCCAGTCGCTGGAATAAATACGAGTAGCGAGCCAGCGACGATACCTGGAATAGTTAAAGGTAAGGTAACGGTCAGGAAAGTGGTTATTGGTCTTGCACCCAGATCGGATGCCGCTTCGAGTAAGGTAAGGTCGAGTTTTTCCATATTGGCGTATAACGGAAGGATCATAAATGGCAGATAGGTATAAATAATGCCAACATAGACCGCAAACTGGGTGTACAGCAGACGAATGGGTTGGTCGATAACACCTAAATAAATCAGTAGGTCATTGATAGAACCTTGGTCTGCCAGCAGCCCCATCCAGGCGTAAACCCTTAGTAAGAACGAAGTCCAGAACGGCAGAATAATCATCAATAGTAAAATGTTTTTTGTGGTCTGTGGAGCCCTTACAATAGCGTAGGCGATGGGGTAACCCATCAATAAACAGATAAAAGTGGATAGGCCTGCAATGCGAATAGAATTGACATAAGTATCTATGTACAGATCGTCTTCCCAAAGGTAAGCAAAGTTATCAAATACAATTTTTACCTGCATGATGCCTTCATCAAGCCAAGAAATCATTGGCAAGTAAGGTGGGCTGGCGATAGTTGCTTCGGATAGGCTGATTTTTAAAACGATAAAAAAGGGGGCAAGAAAGAACAGTAATAACCAGAAGAAAGGGATAAAAATAACAACGCTTTTCCAGTTTTTTTGCAAGCTATAGCTTAATTGATGCCATAAGCTAGGGCGCGACAATTCATGTTTGTCGGCAGGGATGCCGGCCTTAGAATTGTTATGATTAATCATTTGGTTAGGACTGCGGCACTTGAGTCATCCCAGCTTAAAAATACTTCGTCATCCCAATCAATAGTTTGGGCGCCATCTTTGGGCCGAATTTGATTGGGAGAAGTGACTTCAATATTAGCCCCACCATCAATTTTAACATGATAAGTAGACAGTCTACCGAGGTAGCCAATATTCGACACGATACCCTTCAGTTGATTGGGTGCCTTAGTGTCGTGTGGCGTTTTCGATAATCTGATTTTTTCAGGCCGAACAGAAACCCAGACCTTTGTGCCTTCCTGTACGGATGACCCATGGTCGATGCGGATATCGCACTCTGGATTGTTAGCTCTAACAGTAACGTAATCGGTGCTGTTTACTTTAACTCTGCCTTCAAAGATGTTGGTATTGCCAATGAAACTGGCAATGAGTCGTGATTCGGGAAATTCGTAAATTTCGGTCGGTGTGCCCGTCTGTACGAATCGTCCTGTATCCATTACCGCGATGCGAGTCGACAGCGTCATGGCTTCTTCTTGATCGTGTGTGACTACGACGAAGGTAATGCCCAGTTCACTTTGAATATTCATTAACTCGAATTGAGTCTGTTCTCTCAGTCGTTTATCAAGTGCGCCTAACGGTTCATCGAGTAGTAATACTTTAGGGCGCTTGACCAATGCTCTTGCGAGTGCAACACGCTGCCTCTGACCACCCGATAATTGGTGTGGTTTGCGATTACCAAATTGGCCAAGTTCGACCATTTCCAGTATCTCATTAACGCGGTTTTTGACTTCGTGCTTTTCAATACCATCACGGTTTAAGCCGTAGGCAATATTTTTTTCAACCGACATGTGTGGAAATAAAGCGTAAGACTGAAACATCATATTGACAGGTCGCTGATAAGGCGGAATGTCAGTCATATCGATACCGTCAATAAATATTCTTCCAGCATTGGGTGTCTCGAACCCGGCTAGCATTCTCAATAAGGTTGTCTTACCACAGCCTGAGCCGCCTAATAAAGAAAACAGCTCACCCTTGTAAATTTCCAGGTCGATATTATCAACGGCAATAAAATCATCGAATTGTTTGGTAATGCCTTGAATTTTAATAAAAGGCTCTGCTTCAGGGTCCATCCAGGGACGATCGACATAATAATCTTGTGGCGTCATTTTTCGCGATCCAGATAAATAAAATCAGGGAGTTTGGGGTGATTGACGCGTGTCTAGGAGCCTGTCGGACTTAGGATAAACCTACTGCGGAAAGACCATTTCGGCCAAATTTCTCGATCCAATTCGTTGAATAGAACCACTATTCGCCTCATTCGATCAAAAAATTTAACTCAAAATG
>CAWVZP010000186.1:0-6467 GCA_963934675.1 uncultured Gammaproteobacteria bacterium
GCTGAAGGAATGCTGTGAAAATAATAGGTTGTAAGTTAATCGTAGTAACCATATTACTCATAAATTCAACCATTTTGCTTGCTCAGAATGATATCTGGCAAAACATAAATCTGTCAGCTAAACCATCCGATCAATTGGCATTAACTCATTACTTTAATGTCAATGATCGGGCCCTGAGAACTAAATTGAATCTAGCGCCTAATGATGTTCGTGGCGTCAGTGACGTTATTGAATTACCTATGCCGGACGGTAGTCTTGCTAAATTTAGTCTTGTCGAATCGTCAATTATGGAAGATGGGCTGGCTCAAGAGTTTTCTCAGATAAAAAGTTACAAGGTTTATGGTATTGACGACCCTTCGGCCTCGGGCCGCGTGGATATGAGTCCGAAAGGTTTTAGAGGTATGTTGATGACACCTCAGGGCAGGGTTTTTATCGACCCGGTTAAGTCTATTTCTAATACGCGGTATTATAAATCAAGTTTCCGTAGCGGTGCATCCGAGCAATCTGGTCGGACCTTTCAGTGCGGTGCTCGTATGCTGGCAAAGTACGATAATGTCATAAGCACTAGTTTTAATCGAAACAACACGTTTAATAGAGTTTCGGGCAGTCTAGTTGTTTACCGATTAGCTGTTTCGGCGACTTCAGAATATGTCGCTGCAGCGGGTGGGTCGCTCGATGCGGCAATGGCAGAAATTAATACCGTAATTAATCGAGTGAATCAAGTTTACGAACGTGATCTTGGTATACGTTTTAGGTTGGTCGCAAATAATAGCTCAATTATAGAGGTTGCTCCTGCAGACTTTGGGTTCTCTAATTACAATGGTGGCGATTTATTAACTGAAAATCAAACTAAGATTGACGGCGCTATTGGCACGGCTAATTATGATATTGGACATGTATTTAGTACGGGTGGCGGTGGAATAGCCAGGGCGGGAGCTTGCGCTGCCTCCCTGAAAGCAAATGGTGTTTCTGGTATGCTCGATCCGACTGGAGATGCTTTCTACATCGATTTTGTTGCCCACGAAATAGGTCATCAGTTTGGGGCCAGCCATACTTGGAACGCCAGCACACGTTCTTGTACTGCAGGTAATTACAATACAACGACAGCGTTCGAACCGGGAAGTGGTTCAACTATAATGAGTTACGCTGGCATTTGTGGTGCTGAGAACATAGCCACTAATAGTGATGCTACCTTTCATGCGGTTTCTATTGCGGAAATAAATAGTTTTGTCGCTGGTTTGAACGCCTGTGGTGTGAGTTTAGCAATAACGCCAGCAAACTCCGATCCAACTTCTATCGATGCTGGTATTAATCGCACTATTCCGTCTAAAACCGCATTTCAATTAAGTGGTAGTGCGGTTGATACGGGTGATACCTTAACTTATCAGTGGGATCAAATGGATGCAGGTACCGTTAGGACAACGTCAGAAACCATCGGTACAGACCAGGGAAATAATCCGTTGTTTAGAAGTCAAATCCCACAACCAATCGGCAATCGCCATTTTCCTGCTTTAAATACACAGGTGAACGGAACAACAGTGATGTTAGCGAGAGGTGAAACTTTGCCGACTACAGCAAGAACATTAAATTTTCGTTTAACTGTGCGTGACGGTAAGAGCGGGCAAGGTACTGATGATATGGTGGTATCTGTTATTGCGTCTGGACCTTTCACACTCATATCACCTAGTGCTGTTGGCGATATTACTGCTAATGATCATAGAACTGTCACTTGGGATGCAGCTGGGACACTAAAGCAACCTGTCAATTGCCCTAAAGTTGATATTGAGCTACTCACCTTTTCAGCCGACGGCAGCACCTATGCGGTTACTAACCTACTTAGCGCGACAGACAACGATGGGACACAGGCCGTTTTTATTCCCAATATGAATAACTCAAAGGCCCGGTTTTCGGTCGCCTGTAGTAATAATATTTTTTATGATATTTCAGACTATGATCAAAATATTACGGGCGGTGATTCGGCTTTTCCAACCACCGGTAACTCAATTCACATTGCCAACACCGCTAATTTTACCACCATTACAACGGTAGCTGGTTCTTCAACAACGGGCGGAGGGGGCCTGACCCGCGCAGAGTTGTTAACATTTTTGTTAAGCTTATTAATTTGGGGGTGTTGGTTGCGGGCTGGTAAAGACGCAGTATCTTCGAACTTAAATTAGCCTCCTGATAGATTGGCGCCAAAAAACATTAAATTGGTGTTTTTTTTATTTCAATAAAATGCTTTTTCGTTTTATAACGACTTTAGATTTTACACTGCGTTTTGATAATGGCGTTGTACTTCAAAGCATAGCTGTGTGCTTTTTGCATCAGTCTCAAATGCTCGTCACTTCGTACCACATCAGAAATACCTTCGATTAGCTGAACGCCACACTTAGTTTCATATTTGAGAATTCTATTCGTCTCAACTCCTGGGATACTGACACTGCGAGTTGCCATTCCAAGTAAACGAAGGTCGCCTGTTTTAATGGCCTGTTTTGCGTCAGCCTGTGGGTCAGCAGCATCTAACCATTGCAGCTTTTGAGTATTAGGATCGACTGTTTTTAAATCAGTAGCACAGGCAGTTATAGCGAATACAAGTACAGCTATAATTAAGAATAATTTCATAGTTATCTAAATTCGTTAAGCTCATTTTATAGAATAGTGACATAAAAAAGGTTCTCTGTAACCCAAATGATGGCAATCAAATTAAGGCTTAAAAAGGATTTACTCAATAAGCACCAAACCTAAGTATGATCAATAGGTGATGATTATTACAGAAACAAGCAGGATCAAAAGCAAGGGTTGGTAGCTTTATAAAGTGACATGACGGTCTTTTCGAATCGATAGCTGCTGATAAAAAGGTTCATGTCCGCAGGTGATCTACTATATAAGTTTAAATAAACGATTGGATACTTCAGCATCGACTTGATCGCTAATCGAAGCCAATGCAACGCCAATAATAGTCGTAATATAGATCACTATTTTCGTTGAGTCTGGCATGGTTTAGCCATTACAGGCAGACTTAGTTGATAGATATGAAATGATGACGCCACTAAAAATGCTACTACTTACATAAAGGAGTGCTCCGAATAAGTAATGCGTTACTATTGTAAGAAGGCACTTAAATCAGTGCATTCGACAAGTAGGATTATATTATTATGATCGGACCAATTAAGCCATGGTCTAACAAATCACAGGTTTTTTGGTTTATTTAGTGTGGAAATAAAGCTTTTATTTCGTCGAGAGAGCTGGGGTCGTCGATTGTTGAGGGCAGCGGGTAAGGTTCGCCATCGGCAATACATCGGATTGTTTTTCGGAGTATTTTTCCAGAGCGCGTTTTAGGCAATCGATTAACCACATAAGCTTCTTTAAAAGCAGCGACAGCACCGATTTCATGCCTGACTAATTGTATTAATTCCTCAATGATAAGGCTTTGATCACTGTCACTATCCGATGTGTTTTTAAGCACCACAAAACCCGCTGGCATCTGACCTTTTAGCTCATCTTTTCGTCCAACCACTGCGCACTCGGCAACGGCAGGGTGCTTACCTACAATTTCTTCCATTTCACCCGTCGACATACGATGACCAGCAACATTAATGACATCATCAACTCGGCCCATAACAAACAGATATCCGTCCTCATCAATATAGCCACCATCACCGGTATTAAAATAACCTAAATAACGGTCAAGGTATGACGATTTTAAACGATCTTCATCACCCCAAATAGACGTTAAGCAGCTCGGTGGCAAGGGCAGTTTAATCGCAATAAAACCTTGTGTATTAGTTGGCAATTGCTGGCCTTGTTCATCCAGAATTTGAATATCAAAACCAGGTACAGGTTTTGTTGATGAACCTGATTTAATTGGCATCTTTTCAACGCCCCACAGGTTAGACGAAATGGCCCATCCTGTTTCTGTCTGCCACCAATGATCGATAACTGGTACTTTGTAAGTATTCGACAACCATTCATATGTTGGTGGATCGAGACGTTCGCCGGCTGCAAAAATAGTCGTTAGAGAAGTCAGGTCATATTGTTTTGCTAGCTTCCCGTCTGGGTCTTCTTTACGAATGGCCCTAAAGGCAGTAGGAGCCGTGAACAAAGCCTTTACTTTGTATTCAGATATAACACGCCAAAAGGCTCCAGCGTCGGGTGTCATGACTGGTTTTCCTTCATATATGATGGTCGTGCAGCCGTGTAATAAGGGTGCATAAACAGTGTAGGAGTGGCCAACAATCCAACCAACATCAGACGCAGCCCAATACACATCGCCGGGTTTCATATCGTAAATAGCCGTCATGCTGTACTTGAGTGCGACAGCATGGCCACCATTTTCACGAACAACGCCCTTAGGTTTGCCTGTTGTACCGGAGGTGTAAAGAATATAAAGCGGATCGCTACCTTTTAATGGCACACAGTCTGCTGGCACGGCGGATTTTATTTGTTGGTGCCAATCTACATCACGACCTGGCAGAAGCGTTGCAAGTGCCTGTGGCCGCTGTAAGACAACGCAAGTTGCTGGCTTATGGACAGCAAGTCGAATGGCTTCATCGACTAGAGGCTTGTATTCGATGATACGTTTGACTTCAATGCCGCAAGAAGTGGTTAATATGACCTTTGGAGTCGCATCATTGAGCCGAACGGCTAGTTCTGGTGATGCAAACCCACCGAATACAACTGAGTGAATCGCGCCTATTCGCGCGCAGGCCATCATTGATATCACCGCTTCTGGAATCATCGGTAGATAGATGACAACCCTGTCACCTTTGACGACACCCAGTTGTTTCAGCATGCCTGCGCACAATGCGACTTCATCTCTTAATTCGGCGTAAGTGAATGTTTTTTTGTCGCCAGTAACAGGAGAGTCATAAATTAAAGCGGGTTGGTCGGCTCGACCATTGTCGACATGATAGTCCAGACACAAATAGCTCGTATTCATTTCCCCGTCAGCAAACCAATGATGAATGCCCTTTGAGTCAACTGACAGAATGTTATCGGGATACTTATACCAACTTAACTGTTTAGCTTTATCGGCCCAAAATTCTTTGGGATTTTCTATCGATTGGTCAAACTCTTGTTGATATAACATTCCTAACCTCTGAAGATAATTCTTTTAGTATTCGGGCTGCTGACTGTCGAGCGTGTCAGATCATAAGTTATTATTATATTGTTGACAATAGCGGCGTCATTCAAGGCTTTAATTCGTAAAAAAGAGAAATTTGGTAGATATTGTCAACAATTCTGATCAAGTTGTATGGCTACTTTCTCTCAAATCCTTTATTCATAATTTCGATAAACTTCTGTGCTGGTGCCGAGAGAAATTTCCCCTTCCTTGTGACAATGCCATAACTCCTTTTAGGGAAGTACTGGTCTATTGGAATCACATGCATCTTTGAACTGTCTTCTTCCGTAATACAAACATTAGTCACGATCGATATACCCTGACCCAAGCTGACGTAGCGCTTGATTACTTCCCATCCACCCGCTTCTAAAGTCACCTGAAAGTTAACATTATGTTGAGCAAATACCATTTTGACGATGTGCCAAGTGCTCAAATGTCGGGGCGGCAGTATCAAACCAAATTTGCCTATATCCTGAATGGTGACTTTCTTCATTTTGGCCAATGGGTGGTCCAATGGAGTGATAATGACAGGATTGTAAGAAACAATGGGATCGTATATAAGGTCTTCAGGCACCTCCAACATCGATCCAACCGCAAAATCAACCTTATCATTTCGCAGTAATTCCATACCATCACGGCCCGTTTCATTCGATAAACGTAATTTAATAGAAGGGTACTGTTTAGAAAACTGACCGACGGGTTCGGGTAGAATATACAAAATAGTCGATTCTCCCGCGGCTATAATTAAATTCCCAGACGTCAAATTGCCACAATGAGCATCAAAGGTTTCCTTTAACCGATCAATGCCCTGAACATGAGGTAAGCATAGCTCATAGAGGATACTGCCTTCTGTCGTTAGCAGCAGCTTTGGCCCACGCCGCTCGAAAAGAATCGTATCCATTTCCTCTTCCAATGCATGAATTTGAAGCGAAATCGTCGGTTGACTGGCAAACAGTGAGTCAGCAGCCTTTGTCATGCTGCCTAACTTGGCCGTTTGGCAAAAAGCGCGCAACTTTTTTAAGTGATTCTGTTTGTAATAGGTACTTGCCATTTGTTAGTCCGAGTGATCAGTTGATCATAGTCGATTAGTAATAAAAACAGATAAAGCGAATCAACATGATTGAATAATTTAATTATTAGATATTTAGATGATAAATGTCAATAAGTCACGATATATTTAAGGGGTCGTTTTTTGGTCAATAAGCAAAAGAAGCGAAATACGAATTGAAATATTGTGGCTCAACGTATATTCTGCGCCCTCCATAAAGCGCCCGTAGCTCAGCTGGATAGAGTACCTGGCTTCGAACCAGGTGGTCGGGAGTTCGAACCTCTCCGGGCGCGCCAT
>CAWVZP010000187.1:0-6450 GCA_963934675.1 uncultured Gammaproteobacteria bacterium
CTGATAACTTAGAAACCAGTGTTGCATCTCCTGTGACGCCTGTTTTAAGCGTTCCAGTTCGGCCCCTTTGAGGCGCACTTCGATAGGTCTGCCACCCGGGCCGACTGCGGGTTCGGTAAACTTCAGCGAGATAACATCGCTCAGCCCTGCCAGTTCGTCACGCCAGGCATCGCGAAATTCATCGAGGTTGGTATTGCGGATTTCGGCGCTAAGCAGGTCAATCACCACTCGGGCAACATGCGGGCCGGTTTCAAAAGCATCCGGATTTTTTCCATAGATAATCGTGATGTTACGTACCAGATCCTGCGCTTCGGGTTGCTGGCTTTTTAACTGTCGATTTAAGTCCAGTGCGACGCTCTGGATACGTTCGACTATGAATTCGGTACGCGCTAGTGGTGTGCCCTGCGGCAGTAACAAACGCGCTTCGACAATGTCACCCTCGGTATCGGGGAAGCCGACAAATTTCAATTGGCCGCTGGCGGGCAGCGTTATTGAAAGGATGATCGACATCAGCACCAGGCCAAGTGTCAGGTAGCGATATTCGATTGCCCGATCGAGTAGGGGGCCAAACCAATGGTCACGTAGGTGATCAAACTTTGCTTCAAATAGTTGCCGAAATTTCGAGTCCTCACGCTTATCAATGGCGGCTAAACTATGGCCAAGATGACTGGGCAAAATAAGAAAAGCTTCGAGCAGACTGACGCTGACGACAACAATTAAAACAATCGGCATGACGCGAAGAATCTGCCCGATTTCACCGGTGATAAATGCCAGCGAACCGAACACCATTAAGGTGGTAGCGAAGGAAGACATGATGCCAGGCAGAACCTGAGTGACACCATTGATAGCAGCCTGCATGGCGCGCTCACCGCGGTTCATGCGCGCGGCGATGTTTTCGGCAATGACGATGGCATCGTCCATCAACAGACCGATACCGATGAGCAGCCCGACCATCGAAATCATGTTAATAGTAATACCGAGAAAAGGCAGAATAAACAATGCGCCAAGGAACGATACTGGCAGGCCCATGGTGACCCAGAAGCTATAACGCAAACTGAAAAACAACCACAGAATCAGAAAAACCATAATCAGTCCCTGTGCGGCATTAGCCATGATCATATCGAGCCGATCCTGCACAACCGAGGCTCTATCCTGTGTTAGTGCCAGTGTGATACCGGTGGGTGCATACTGGTTTTCGCTTTCGACAAACCCGGCGACATCGCCATAGGCGCGCAGCACATCTTGAATTTTGGTTTTAGTGATATCCAGAATTGCGGCGCGTTGACCATTGAATAGAATTTTATCTTCGGCCCGGTCAAATCGATTGCTAATCGTGGCGATGTCAGCCAGACGAATAACGGCACCGGATTCGCCAGAAATAATAATAAGCTGGCCCAGTGTTTGTACACTCTTGCGCTGGTCGTCAAAGCGTAAAATCAAATCTTCCTGCTGCCCTTCGAGACGACCCAAGGGGGTGCTGATGCTTTGACCTTGTATACGGCTGGCGACGTCGGCCATCGATAAACCGTATTGCTGCAATCGCGCTGCGGATATTTCGACCCGAATCTGGTGATCCGAAAAACCTTTGATTTCAATATTGGCTATCTCAGCGGCCGCGAGCAGGCGCAGTTTTACATCTTCGGCATAGGCCTTTAACACCACTGGATTTTTCGGGCCGGTAATCGCTATCGACACCACGGCGTTGGTGCGCCCGAGCTCTTTAATAATGGGTGACTCGACCTGATCGGGGAGATCATTGATCGCATCGACTTCCGATTTAATGTCGTCGAGGAATTGCAGCATGTTGCCGCCCTCGATCATCACCGCCGTGGCACTGCCGAGGCTCTCGGTGGATTCACAGCGAACCTCGTCCAGATCAGAGATGCTTTCCAGCGCATCCTCGATTCGGCGGCAGATGGCGTCTTCAACCTCGGCGGCGGTGGCACCCGGATAGATCGCCTTGATGCTAACCTTGTCGTTATCTATCGCCGGAAAGGTTTCTCGTTGCAAATCGGGCAGGGCGACAAGGCCTAATAATATGATCGCCACCATGCTCAGGTTGGCGGCAGTGGGGTGTTCTGCAAACCAGCGAATCATCACCTAGTCTCCGAAGATGAGGCTGTCTTGCAACAGCTGATCGACTTCGGTTTGCAGCAGCATGCCATCAACCGCAGGGGAAAGGTCGCTCACCACAATTTTATCGCCTACTTTCAAATTGCCGTCAATTACGCTGAACTGTTGTTGATCATAAAGCCGGTGAATACTGCGGCTTTGCAAACGACTGTCTTCATCGACCAGATAAATCTGATTATTACGAATAACCGAACGCGGAATGACGATGCTATCAGCCTGTGGATGGCCAGCAATCGAAACCTGCACAAACATACCTTTCGACAGAGGCGGACGCACACCGGGAATAATCTTTTCCATGGGTTTGTCGACTGCGACGACGATACCGATGGTTTGCGTTTTCACATCGACACTATCCGAAATGCGCACAAACTCGGCCTCCCACTCAACTAGCTCGTCGCCGCCAATATCGAGTTTTACAGTCGGCTTAAAACCGGTAAAGCTGGCAAGATTATTGGTGAGTAAACTGATATCAACAGGTAGGTTGGGCTGGTTGATAAAGAGCTTCTTCAAGCTAACGGCGGCGACGCGCGCGGTAATCTCGACTCTTTCCAACGAATCACCCGAAAACAGGGTCTGACCAGCAGACACGAATTGCTGTTGCTCGACGACAAGCCCCGCGACTCGCAAGTTGAAGGGTGCCGATATCCGCGTATTAGCCAGATCGCGTTCGGCCTGAGTGATCTTCGATTCCAGCAACTTGCCCTGTATCGGTAACAACGACAGCGTGTTTTGTAAATTCTGAACCAGCGAGTGAGAACTCAACATGGCACGTTCAGTTTCATCCGCGCTGCTTTTCGATACCGTACCCTGGCTAGCGAGTTTCTGTTTTCGGGCTAATTCTTTTTCGGCCAGCGCCAGATTACGCTTTTCGATCTGGAAGGATGCGGCGGCATTGTCGCCCTGCACATTCAGCTCCGCCAGTTCGTTCTTGGCCTGAGTGAGTTTAAGCTCATAATCCTCCGGATCGATGCGAATTAACTCACTGCCCGCAGCGATGATACCGCCATTACGCAAACGCGGGTGCATCTCGATGACACGGCCCGACACCTGCGAAACCGCCGCCCAGACCTTTGCCGGCTGGACACTGCCATAACCTTCGGCGACCGGTGTGAAGTCAGTAGTAACCACCTCGATGATGCGCACGAAGCGGGTCGGCTCACTTCGCTCGGCTTGCTGAGGTGGCTGCCTGCCGCCGACCATAATAAACAGTATGGCTATCCCTACTACAATCGGTGGAATAACCCACAATGCGCGCCATTTCGAAGTTGAAGTAGTGTCCATGAGCTGCTCCTGACAATCGCGGCAGTATAGAGTATCGGCTCCTATTGTCGAGTCTTCACCGGCTCAGTCAAATGCTAATTAGCACATCGAATCTGCTGTTATTGATATGACGGGAGGATTTTTATTATCAACATCAAATCCATCGATGACTCGAATCGTATTTTCTTCGGTGATTCAATCATCCCGACGAACCGGGAATAATGTCGCCTATTTTCGGTATGAGTCGATACATAGGCCGGAAAAGCGAAGCGCCTTCTGGCTATTTCTAAAAGTTGCACCCTGTTACGAAAGAGTGTTGCAAGGGTATATGTTATTTTCGAAGCATTTGCATGATCACAGCTGATGATGCCGATGGCAAATTGGCCCCGCGTATTACGGGGTCAATTCAAGTTTCAAGACCTGACCCTTAACTTCTGAATTTGTAATGTGCGAGAATTCGGATCGAAAATTTTCACATCGTAACCCCCCTTCTGTGCGCTCAATACCCGACTCTACCAACAGGCCAGCCGCCCCATATTTATCCAATAAACATCGAAAATATAAGAAAGCATCTAATAATTTGATGTTTCCTACAATCTTTAAATAGAGACCGAAAGCCCAAAGATACGTAAATATTTAGATCATGCCAGAGCTATTGAAGCATAGTACTATTCACTTTCATGCCAGCCACTCGAGTCGTTAGACTTTCAGATAGTAGATTAAGTGTATCGCAAGTATTTGCCGCAATGTGGGCCCGACCTATAGCGCCTTGTGCCATGCCTTCAATATCATTCATACTCGATTTAATATTTTCTGATGCAGAAGACTGCTGATTTATCGTGGTCGCAACTTGTAACGTCATTTCTTTAATGTCTGTAACTAAGTCAGCCACAGCTAAGAGTGACTGCTCCGCACTTTTACTAAGAACAACAGTGTTATTTGCTTCTAACTGACTAGCACTCATAGACTCGGCAGCGTCTTTTGAACTGGCTTGTAGTTTCTCGATTAAAGAAGCAATATGCAGTGCCGATTCACTGGTTTGGCTAGATAAGCCTCTGACTTCTTCAGCCACTACAGCGAACCCTCTTCCCGTTGGACCGGCTCTAGCGGCTTCAATGGCAGCGTTTAATGCTAATAAGTTAGTTCGGTCAGCAATATCTTTTATTGTTTCCAAAATAGTAGAAATATTGTCACTCTGTTTTAATAAATCGGTAATCACTTCATGACTCTCATCTATTTTACTGGACAGTTGTACTACAGAACAAGTTGTGCCATTCATTGAGGCCACCATTTCTGACACTTGTAAGCTGACCTGACTGGTAGCTTTTGCTGTTTTTCCGGTATTGTCAGCTATATGCTTAATAGACTCGGACATATTGAATATGGCTTCATTCACATTTTCAACGTGGCTAGATTGATTCACCATATCGTTTTCAATATCTTGGGAAGTGCTGCGCATAGTTAATGCCGCAGTTGCTAGCTCAGACGTACTATTTTTAATGGTTACTATTGTGTCGTGGAATGAATCAATGAGTTCATTAAACAACGCTGCTACATCGCCCTGCTCCGAACCGATTTCAACATCAATACGTTTGGTTAAATCACTTTCTCCTGTTCCTCTATTGGCTGAGATGACTCCACGCATAGCGTTCATAGTTTCCATTAACCCAGAACTTGCTCCATGTTCGTGTACGTTTAGACCCATACTTTCTCCCTCAGGTGTTACCCTTAAAAATCCGAATGATTTTAAAATCCCAAACAAAATAAATCCCGCACTTAATCCCCAGACAAGAACGGCAAACACGCCTTGCAATTGCACAGATAGTTGAGCAGATACACTGCCTAAAGGTAAATTAGCAGTAGGAGCAAAAAAGACTAAAGCGATGGTACCCCAAGCGCCAGCAACACCATGAGCCGCTACAACATTCACCGGATCATCAACTTTGCATACATTTAATAAGAAATCCTCAAAGAAATAGATAATGACACCGGTGAAAATCCCTAACCATAATGCTCCACTGGGTTCCATTACAGCGCAACCAGCAGTAATGGCAACTAGACCTCCAACAACGCCATTCAGTAGTTTTTCAATTTTCACTTCGCCTTTTGACATAACCATACTGACTACAAAACAACTGATGCCTCCCGCTGAAGCGCAAAGTATTGTATTAGCCATGATCCGAGCGACAGAACTGTCACCAGTCAAGGTGCTACCACCATTAAAACCAAACCAACCAAACCACAATATCAAAACCCCTATAACCGCAAGTACTAAGCTATGTCCATGCATAGAGGTTGCATTACCATTTTTATCAAACCGTCCCAATCGTGGGCCCAACATGATAGCGCCAGCTAATCCCATCCATGCGCCTAAGGAATGAACCACAGTAGAACCCGCAAAGTCCACCATTTGTTTTTGTGCGAGCCAACCATCAGAGCTCCATATCCAGTGACCAGATGTAGGATATACAAAACCAACCACTACAATACTAATAATAACATAGGCAGGAAAACGCATTCTTTCAGCCACGGCACCAGAGATAATAGTCGCGGCTGTACCGGCAAAGGTGGCTTGAAATACAAACATAGCATAGTCCTGGGGCGTATCCAGTCCATTCAAAGAAAAGCCGGTGACCCCAATCAGTCCAGACTCTGAATCACCAAACATAAAAGCGTAGCCAACTAAGAAAAAAATAAGAATAGAAACAATGAAATCTGTAATATTTTTCATCGCTACATTAATGGTGTTTTTTGCCCGAGTTAGACCTGATTCGAGTGCAGTAAATCCAGCCTGCATAAGCATTACCATTGCGGCAGCAATCAAAATCCAGATTATATCTAAATTACCTTGAACAGTTGTAATTGTCATAGTTATCAATCATCAAAAGATGGTAGTTATAAGGAAAAATATTATAGTACATAATAAATAATAAATAATAAATAATAAATAATTTAACAACAATAAGCTTTAATTATATCCCAGTTAATTTTGCGAAAAACTTTCCTTGTTAAAAACGAATATATGAAACTATATTCTTTGTATTCGCTCCATTCAGC
>CAWVZP010000188.1:0-6418 GCA_963934675.1 uncultured Gammaproteobacteria bacterium
TATGTAACACGCACGAATATCGACTTAATGTTGCACTTTGTTCTCACCAAACTCCCAAAATTCAACCCAACCTTAATTATGAACCTATTTATTCACACCACCCGTAGGATAAAGACGGACTTAACGTAGGACTCAGACTACACTCAATAATCGACAGCACGTCACAATAGCCATAAGAAAGACTTGAAGAGTGCAACCACTCACTCCCTAACCATCAGTCTCTACATCAACCCGTTTCTTGCCCCGCCGAGTCTCACGATAAATCACAAAAATAGCCGCCGATATCACTATCGAAGCCCCAACCCAGGTCAGTACCCCAGGGAAGTTTCCAAATACCAAATAACCCAACAACGCGGTCCACAATAAGCGTACATAATCGAGCGAGGCCAATAGCGAGGCCTCACCATGCTTAAAGGCAAATATATTACAGCGCTGCCCAAAATAGGTTATGACTACCAGTATTGCGAGTAACCCCCAATCGAACATGGCTAGTGGTTGCCAGTAGTAGATGCCGGGTATCGCCATGGCCAGCCCGACGCCAAATGCGGACCAGGTCATGATGGTGTCGACACTGTCTATTTGTGACAGCACGCGCAGGATTATCATGATGGCTGCCGCACCCGCCGCACCGACTAGGGCTGAGATACTATAGATTGAGAATTCGGCTGTGCCGGGTTGCAACATGATCATGACGCCGACAAAGCCGATGGCTACCGCGCTCCAGCGGTAAACACCGACCATTTCTTTTAGGAACAACACCGCAAAGATGGTAATGAAGAAGCTTTTGGCAAATGAGATTGCGGTCGCATCGGCTAGCGGCAGGTGGATCACGGCGCTGAAACTAAACAGCATGCTAATGACGGCAAGCCCTATTCGTGACATTTGTAAGCCGGGGCGATTCGATTTAAGTGAACCGGGGAAGTGGCCCATGATCGCGGGCATGACCATGACTATCATGCCGAGCTGGCGTATGAATAGAATTTGGGTGATGTGAAGATGCTGGCCGAGTAGTTTGATTATTAACACCATCACCGAAAAAAATATTGATGCCTGCATCAGGAACAGCGCCCCTTTCAGGTTGTTGGGTAATTGGTGGAACCATTGCATTTTTAAGGCGTTCAATTGTTTTATCCTGCCTGCCGTCGACACTGGCTGGGCGATTGCTGATAGTACTGCTTAAACATTCTGGAGAATGATGACAACGAATTAAAGCCTGTTCGGATTGCAATTTCTTGCAACTTCAGCCGCGTATCGACCACCATGCGCCGAGCCGTTTGAAGTCGGAGCCTGCGGTAATAGGCGCCAGGTGTAAAGTTTAAGGTTTGGTTGAATAGGTACTCGAGCATTCTGACCGACAGGTTGAGTTGTTCGGCTATTTTGATCATTGAGATGACTTCATCTATGTGCTGTTCCATGATTTGTATCGCGGCGGCAACTCGTGGTTCTTTATTTTCTAACAGGCCGATCGACACTAGCGGTTGGGTATCGGTCGCACTATGCACGCCGTCGTATATAAAGGCACTGGAAACTTCTAGCGCCAGCGGATATCCATAGCGGGTACGGATCAGGTACAACATAAAGTCAAAGGTGGGTGACGCGCCACCGGTGGTGAAAAACTTGCCGTCGATAACAAACCTGTCAGGCTTCAAGTTGACGAATGGAAACTGACTGGCAAATTCTTCCTGATCTTCCCAATGGGTCGTCGCTGCCTTTTGATTGAGCAGACCGCATCGGGCGAGTATCCAACTGCCGGCTTCAATTCCGCCGACGACTTTAAAATTGCGACTGACTTGCTTGATTAATAGCTGATTTTTTTTGGTTAAGTATTTTTGATGATTAAACCCCGCTATTAAAAACAAGGCATCTCCGGTTAGATCTTCATTCAAAGCACCAATCGGCGTTACCGGTATACCGCAGGTTAAATCAGCGGGCTTACCGTCTAGCGTGATTATTTTCCAGTGGAATAAAACCTTGTTCGAAATTCGGTTTGCGGCTCTCATCGTATCCAGAGTCGATGCGAGCGACATCATAGAGGACTCTGGTATTAACAAGAGCACAACCTCAATACTTTGATCGCTAGCGGTGAATATGGTCATTGGGTTCATTATGGTTGCGTGAATTGTTTATTATATTGCGCTTATTAGCAATCATACGCTAAAATTCCGTGCCATCATATTGAGACTTAATTAATAGAAACATAGGAGACATGTCATGCCCTTAGCACCCAATATGAAGCCTTTTATTACCTGTGCAGTTACCGGTTCTGGTGGCTCACAAGACCGTTCGCCCCATGTGCCGCGTAGTCCTGAGCAGATTGCCAATAGTGCGATCGATGCCGCTAAAGCGGGCGCCGCGATTGTTCATTGTCATGTACGTGACCCAGACACAGGGGCACCGAGCCGTCGGCTGGATTTATACCGCGAAGTCACCGACCGCATTCGTGATTCCGAAATCGATATGGTGTTGAATTTTACCGCTGGTATGGGTGGCGACGTGGTTTTTGGTGATCCTGAGAATCCATTGCCATTAAACCAGACTAGCACCGACATGGCTGGTGCGACAGAACGTGTTGCCCATGTTGCTGAATGCCTGCCCGAAATTTGCACACTCGACTGTGGCACGATGAACTTTGCCGAAGCCGACTACGTGATGACCAACACCCCAGGGATGTTACGTGCGATGGGACAAATGATGACTGACCTAGGTGTGCGGCCCGAGCTTGAAGTATTCGAAACTGGCCACCTGTGGTTTGCCAAGCAACTGGTCGAAGAGGGCATTATTGAAGACCCAGTGATGATCCAAATGTGTATGGGTATTCCCTGGGGCGCACCGAATGACTTGAATACTTTCATGGCGATGGTCAACAACACACCGGCGAACTGGACTCATTCAGCATTTTCTATCGGTCGTCACGAGATGCCTTTTGTAGCAGCGGCCATGCTCGCTGGTGGCAATATCCGGGTTGGCCTGGAAGATAACTTGTGGCTTGAGAAAGGCGTGCTTGCAACCAATGCGCAGCTGGTTGAAAAGGCGGCCACGATTGCAACCAACATGGGCGCAACTTTGATGACTCCAGCAGAAGTACGTGAAAAGTTACAGCTTAAAAAACGCGCCCCTGTTGCGAAGTAATCGGAAACCACTATGCCCATTATAAATAAAGCAGCCGTCATCGGTGGCGGCGTCATCGGTGCCGGTTGGATAGCGCGTCTAATCGAAAACGGTATCAACGTCACCATTTATGACCCAGCCCCAGACGCAGCAGAAAAGGTTGACGCAGTATTAAAAAACAGTCGATATGCTTATTCAAAGTTGATATCAGTCACACGTGCCAGCGAAGGTTCGATTACCTACTGTGAGAGTACTGAAGCTGCGGTTCAAAATGCCCAGTTGATCATTGAGTCTGTGCCTGAGCGTCTCGACATTAAACACTCGGTTTATGCCGAGATAGAAAAATTTGCAACTAAATCTGCGCTGATCGCATCATCGACCTCGGGCATCATGCCGTCTGACTTACAGGCCAACATGCAAAACCCCGAGCGTTTACTGGTCGCGCATCCCTTCAATCCGGTTTATTTGTTACCGCTGGTCGAACTGGTTGGTGGCAAGCAAACCACGATGGAAACCATTGAGCGAGCCAAAGAAATTTACGCTGCGATTGGCATGCATCCCTTGCATGTTAAAAAGGAAATCGAAGCCTTTATCGCCGACCGTTTGTTAGAAGCCGTTTGGCGTGAATCGTTGTGGTTAGTCAAAGATGGTATCGCAACTACTCAAGATGTCGATGATGCGGTGCGCTTTGGCTTTGGCCTGCGTTATGCCCAAATGGGTGTATTCGACACCTACCGCGTCGCCGGTGGCGAAGCCGGTATGCGTCATTTTATGGCTCAGTTTGGACCTTGTTTGAAATGGCCATGGACAAAGTTGATGGATGTTCCTGAGTTCAATGACGAGCTGGTCGACTTGATCGCTGGGCAATCAGATGAACAGTCTGGCCACATGACGATTCGTGAAATGGAACGCATTCGGGATGACAACTTAATCGCGATCATGCACGGATTAAAAGGCAACAACTGGGGTGCGGGTAATACCCTGATTAATTATGAACGTCGATTGGTCAGTCAGTCACAGTCAGCCGCTAACGACGATTAAAAGAGAAAAATGATATGAATTTTGGACTCAGTTTTGAGCAAGAAATGATCGTTGATACGGTCAGAGAATTTGTTGAAAAAGAAATTTATCCGCATGAAGCCGAAGTGGATAAAACGGGCGAAGTGCCTTTGGAGCTTGGTCATGAAATTCGTGATAAGTGTCTCGACGCGGGCTACTTCGCTGCCAACATTGCTGAAGAGTATGGTGGTGGTGGACTTGGTCATTTGGATTTCACTCTGCTTGAACGCGAATTGGGTCGAGCATCGAATGCACTCACGGTTTTTTTCGGTCGTCCCTCTGGCATACTCATGGCTTGCGACAAGGACCAAAAGGAAAAGTACTTGCTGCCAGCCGTTAAAGGCGAGAAGTTTGATGCGTTAGCAATGACTGAACCTGGTGCCGGCTCGGACGTACGTGGCATGCAGTGCAGTGCCAAACTTGATGGTGGTGACTGGGTGGTTAACGGTAGCAAGCATTTCATTAGTCACGCTAATATTGCTGATTTTGTGATTGTGTTTATTGCCACTGGCGAAGAAGATTCACCTCGTGGCCCACGCAAGAAGATCACCTGCTTTCTAGTCGATCGCGGCACACCGGGTTTTGAAATTCGGCCTGGCTATAACTCTGTCAGTCATCGTGGCTACAAGAACTGCATTCTCAATTTTGATAATTGTCGCTTACCCGCTGCTCAAATTTTGGGTGAAGTGCACCGTGGTTTTGAAATGGCTAACGACTGGCTTTATGGCACTCGTATAACCGTTGCCGCAACCAGTGTCGGACGTGCCAGACGCGCCTTCGAGTACGCCCTGCCCTACGCTGTCGAACGTAAGCAATTTGGACAATCCATCGGTAAGTTTCAGGGCGTGTCTTTTAAACTGGCCGACATGATTACCGAAATAGACGCTGCCGACTGGTTGACGCTGGCTTCAGCCTGGCGACTCGATGAAGGCATGGACGCTAACCGTGAAATTGCCAGTGCCAAACTGTATGCGACAGAAATGTTGGCCCGCGTGACGGACGAAGCAATCCAGATTTTCGGCGGTATGGGTCTGATGGACGAAATGCCATTAGAGCGCTTCTGGCGTGATGCTCGGGTCGAGCGAATTTGGGACGGTACGTCTGAAATTCAACGTCACATTATCTCTCGTGATTTACTTCGCCCGCTGGGTGGTTGATGCCTGAGTTAATGACCCATGGTTTAGAGCGTTTATTGCGGCCTAAATCAATTGCTGCCATCGGTGGTTTGCAGGCGGCGCGTGTCGTCGAGCAATGCCGACTGATGGGCTATGAAGGTGAAATTTGGCCTGTACACCCGACCAAAACAGAGGTCGAGGGCTTACCGGCTTTTGCTTCTATTGCCGATTTACCCGGTAGCCCAGATGGTGCTTTTATTGGCGTCAATCGACATTTAACTATCGATATTGTTAGAGCGCTAAGAGCCAAAGGGTGCGGCGGTGCGATTTGTTATGCCTCGGGCTTTCTCGAATCTGACGAGACTGGCGGCAGGCTCCAGGCTGAACTCATTGAAGCCGCAGGTGATATGCCGGTACTTGGACCTAATTGTTATGGCTTAATCAACTACGCCGATGGCGCGCTGTTGTGGCCTGATCAACAAGGTGGCAAACGATTAAAACAGGGCCAAACTGGCGTAGCGATAATTGCTCAGTCGTCTAACATTGCGATCAACTTTTCAATGCAACAACGTGGTTTGCCGCTGGCCTATATTTTGACCGCTGGAAATCAGGCATTGGTCGGCACTTCTAAAATGGCTTTGACCATTTTAGATGATCCGCGTGTGACGACACTCGGCATGTATGTCGAAGGCTTTGATTCGATTGAGTCAATGGAAGCCTTAGCTCAAAAATCACGTGATTTAAATAAACCGGTCGTTATTTACAAGGTAGGTAAAAGTGCTCACTCGCAACAGGCCGCGCTGACCCACACTGCATCACTGGCAGGCTCACACAACATCACCAGCGCATTCCTCAAGCGCAATGGTTTCGGACAGGTTGAATCAATACCGGCCTTTCTCGAGACTTTAAAGCTATTGCATGTTCACGGTGCGTTACAGGGTTACCGCGCTACCTCAATGAGCTGCTCGGGTGGCGAAGCGAGTATTATTGCTGATGCGGCTGACGGTCGAAAAGTGACCTTTGACGAACTCAGTGCGAAACAAAAAGCGCCCATCGAAGCGGCACTCGGCCCGTTAGTTACGGTCGCCAACCCACTTGATTATCATACCTATTGCTGGGGTAATCGTGAGTTGATG
>CAWVZP010000189.1:0-6329 GCA_963934675.1 uncultured Gammaproteobacteria bacterium
TATGACTCGTGATTCATTATTGTTCATAGATATTGACTCGTTGGTATTGGCTCATTAAGAACAGCCATTAAAAATGACACTTTCGCATTAACTATTTTGGTCGATAATGTTTAATAATCACTAAACGGACTTCATGGAAGACCAGTTTCTACAACTGGGACAGTGCCATTGTATCGCGTGACTTTCATATCCGCATTGGGTACAGACAAATTCAGCCTTATTTTCTTGCATTGCTTTCAGAAAGCTTGATAACCCCCGCCAAGTATCAGCTAACTGCATCAACTCTGGTCGAAGAAATCGCAATGCAAAGTTATAGACATCAAAAGAGGGTGTTTTTGCCAATACTTCGGGTAAGAATTGGCGAGCCTCTTCTAACTTATTCGTCGCTTCATATTGTTCTAATAAAGCTATTGCAAGACGACTTGAAGGCTGTTTTGCATATTGTTGTTGTAAAAAAATCTCGTATTTGGTTGATTCCTTTACTTGTAGAAAAATCTTTTTTGCTGGTTCAATATATAAAGTCATGAATTCGGGACTTTTTTTTATTAACCGTTGAAAAACCTTTTTCGCTGCCGAGTTATCTTTCACGTTGAGGTGCCATTGAATTAATAACAAAGCTGCGCGAACACAGTTTTCGTCAACTTTGATTGCTTTCGTTAGTTTGTCTTTTGCCTTTTTTCTGTTGCCCTTTAGTACTGCTTTTTCAGCCGTCTCACAAAGGCATTGGCTCAATGTTGTCGACGCATCTAGATATTTTTGATCAAACAAAACCTGCGCGCAATCGACGGCTTCGTCCCAAGATTTTTCAGCAATATATAAATCGAGTAAGTAACGATAAGCAGTAAGGTTATTGTCATTTAGCTGAATCAACTCTCTAAATAATTTTTCAGCTCGATCTAACAATCCGGCCTTGAGATAGTCTTTTGCTAATTCTTCGATGATGGCGTTGCGTTGTTTTCGACTTAAATCGGGTCTTGCAAGTAAATTTTGATGCACTTTGATGGCGCGATCCACTTCACCCTTTGTCCGGAACAGATTACCGAACGATAAGTGAACTTCTATTGTATCAGCGTTAACTTCAATGATTTTTGTGAAAACTTTAATCGCGTTTTCAGAGTCGTCTGTGAGTAAATAATTGAGCCCTTGAGCATAGCTTTGGAAGCAGTTTTCAAACTGATTAGAGGTGACTTTTTTTTTAAATGATTTCCATCTACCAAGGATCCACCCGAAAAAAAGGGAAACAAGGACTAACAATAAGAGCCATAAATCCAATGTTAACAACTCGAATTGTTTGGAATATAGAAGCTTTTTTCAGTCCATATGGACACTAACTGAGTTGCGCTATTCTTTATTATTGGCTCTATCTCGTAATTCCTTACCGGGTTTAAAATGTGGAACGTGCTTTTCAGGAAGGCTAACTTTATCGCCAGATTTTGGATTTCTGCCAGTTCTTGGAGGACGATAATGAAGACTAAAACTACCAAAGCCTCTTATCTCTATTCTCTCACCTGTTGATAAAGCATTGCTCATCATTTCAATCAGGCTTTTAACCGCTAATTCGACATCTTTGTAAACAAGATGCGTTTGATTTCTCGATAGATTGTCTATCAAGTCTGATTTAGTTAATGACGGTAAAAAGTCTAATTCTTTCATCACAAGCTCCAACTCAAATTAGCAAAATGGCATAGCAACATTGATTGCTATGCCACTTTTATCATCGGGTTACTTTATAAAAGACAACCTACGAATCCATTTTTTCTTTTAACAGGTCACCAAAACTAGTGGTAGTGGTAACAGCATTATCGTTATTACTAGTACCATAATCCTGTAAAGCTTCCTGTTCTTCGTCAGTATCTTTTGCCTTAATAGACAAGTAAACACTGCGACCTTTACGATCCATGCCAGTAATTTTAGCTTCGATTTCATCACCTTCATTCATGAAAGATCTGGCATCTTCAACACGATCTTTGGCCATTTCTGAAGCTCTTAGCAATCCTTCAATGCCATCACCCAAATCAATAGTGGCTGCCTTGGCGTCAACCGAAATAACGGTACCAATAACAATACTACCCTTTGGCTTATCAGACATATAGCTTGCAAAAGGATCTTTTTCAATTTGCTTAATGCCCAATGAAATACGCTCTCGCTCTGGATCAATAGATAGCACCATTGCATCAAGTTCCTGACCTTTTTGATAGTCACGAACTGCATCTTCACCTGGCTTGTTCCAGGAAAGGTCAGTTAAGTGAATCAGACCATCAATATTGCCAGGCAATCCAATGAAGATACCAAAATCAGTAATCGATTTGATTTTTCCTGAAATGATATCGCCTTTGTTGCTAGTAGAACCAAACTCATCCCATGGGTTTTGCTTGCATTGCTTCATACCGAGTGAAATTCTGCGACGTTCTTCGTCAATTTCAAGAATAACCACTTCGACTTCATCACCTAATGTAACAACTTTATTAGGATTAACGTTTTTGTTAGTCCAATCCATTTCAGATACGTGTACCAGACCTTCTACACCATCTTCGATTTCAACAAAGCAACCGTAATCTGTGATATTACTGATATGACCAAACAGGTGCTGACCTTCTGGGTAGCGACGCATGATGTTTGCCCAAGGATCATCACCCATTTGCTTAAGTCCAAGTGACACACGATTCTTCTCGCGATCAAACTTAAGTACAACAACATCAATTTCTTGACCAATTTCAACGACTTCTGAAGGATGTTTAACACGCTTCCAAGCCATATCTGTAATGTGTAACAGACCGTCAATACCACCCAGATCAAGGAAAGCGCCGTAATCAGTCAGGTTCTTGACAATACCCTTAACACGCTCGCCTTCTTTCAAATTCTCTAGCAACTTCTCGCGTTCTTCACTGAATTCTTTCTCAACTACTGCACGGCGTGAAACGACAACGTTGTTACGTTTTTGATCAAGCTTGATGATTTTGAATTCGAGTTCTTTTTCTTCAAGATAAGCAGTGTCACGTACTGGACGTACGTCAACTAACGAACCCGGAAGAAAGGCACGAATTTCGCCAATATCGACAGTAAAGCCACCTTTGACCTTACCCGTGAAGCGCCCTGTAATAATTTCATCATTTGCTTGCGCTTCTTCCAAACGAGTCCAAGCTCTTGCTCGCTTAGCTTTCTCTCTTGAAAGACGTGACTCTCCGTAACCGTCTTCAATTGCATCTAATGCAACTTCAACGATATCGCCAATAGCGACTTCGAGTTCACCACTTTCATTATAAAACTGTTCTCTTGGAATGACGCCTTCCGACTTCAATCCTGCATTGACGATAACAACGTCTCGGTTAATATCGACAACTTCACCAGTGATAATTTCACCAATGCGCATGTTCATTTGAGCAATGCTTTGTTCAAACATTTCTGCAAAATTTTCTGACATGAGGTATTTCCTAATAATAATTCTATAACGTTAAAATCAAATCTTAATTCTGTTACTAAGAAACAATTTCGCAGTTACGCTAAGTTTAAAAACCAATAAGACAGTGCGTCTGCTTGGACCAGTGAAGCTGACTTGTTATGATAGTTCATCCATGTGGGTAGTGACCATATCGAATACCTGCTCCAAGTCAAGAACACTTGAATCAACTACAATTGCATCCGAGGCTGGCACTAGAGGAGATTGGGTTCGATTTTGATCCCGCTCGTCCCTTTCAGTCAAATCAACTTTAAGTTCATCAATATTAGACGATAGACCCATAGCAATCAACTGGTTATGTCGTCTTTGAGCTCTTATTTCAACCGAAGCATACAAAAAGAACTTGAATTTCGCCTGTGGAAATACAACAGTACCCAGATCACGGCCATCAGCAACTAACCCAGGCGGCTGAAAACAATCCTGCTGCAATGCTAGTAGGCGTTGACGAACACCTGGATATTGGGCGATAACTGACGCAACTTCGGACGTTGCCTGTTCTCGTAGTGGAATCGATACATCTACACCATCAAGAAATGGAATACTGAGTTCTTGACCAATTTCAAATCGAATATCGAGATCAGTAAGGGCAGAAAGGACGCTAGACTCTTGATTTAGATCGGCAGATTTTTGTAGAACCTTTAAAGCGGCCGAACGGTAAATTGCGCCACTATCAAGCAAATTAAAACCCAGCTTTTCAGCTATTCGTAATGCCAGAGACCCTTTTCCAGATCCGCTAGGTCCGTCAATGGTAATAACATAAGGCGGGTTCTTTTTCGTCATAAACTGTTAACCTTCATTCCAGTACTGATTGCCAGATCAACAAAACCTGGAAACGATGTATTCACATTGATGCAATCTAATACTTTAATTGTATCAGTAGCACGGATGGAAGCCACACTAAATGCCATTGCGATGCGATGATCACCATGGGATTGGACTTCGCCACCGCTAATACTACCACCTTGAATGCAAATTCCATCCACTGTCGCAACAGCATCAATGCCGAGTGTCTCTAAACCATCTGCCATGACCTGTATACGATCACTTTCTTTTACTCTTAACTCTTCTGCACCGGTCAAAGTTGTTTTACCCTCAGCACAGGCTGCCGCAATAAACAGCACAGGAAATTCGTCAATGGCTAATGGCACTAGCGCTTCTGGAATATCGATACCTTTTAGTTTGGCACCACGAACAATTAAATCAGCAACCGGCTCACCACCAACATCGCATTGATTAGTGATCGTAATGTCAGCACCCATTAATTTGAGAATGTCAATTACGCCCGTTCGCGTCGGGTTGATACCCACATGGGTCAATGTCAATTCATTTCCTAAAGGGGAAATACTGCCCGCAACAAGAAAAAAAGCAGCCGATGATATATCGGCCGGCACTTCAATATCGGTTGCGGTTAATGTTTGGCCACCTTTTAATTTGATCACTGCACCCTTGGTTTCGACCTCACAACCAAATCCGCGCAACATGCGCTCGGTATGATCTCTAGTTGGTGCCGGTTCAGTAACCACAGTTTCGCCTTTGGCATAAAGACCAGCCAGCAAGATACAGGACTTCACCTGTGCGGAAGCCATCGGTAGCTGGTAGTTAATTGCTGTTAATGTTGCATTGCCATGAACTTTCAAAGGCGCCGTGCCGTTGATGTCACTATCAATCTTTGCCTGCATTGCGAGCAGTGGATTAATTACTCGATTCATTGGACGCTCTGATAGCGACTCATCGCCGATCAGTGTTGTATCGAAATATTGTCCTGCCAATAATCCGAGCAGCAGACGCATAGCAGTACCAGAGTTACCCATATCAAGATTTGAATCAGGTTGCTTTAAGCCATGCAAGCCGACGCCTTTCACCTCGATTTTATTTTCTATACGCTTGATATCAACACCCATTGCCTGAAAAGACCTCATCGTATTCAGGCTGTCTTCACCTTCCAAAAATCCGCTGATGTAACTGGTACCTTCTGCGATTGATGACAACATAATCGATCGATGCGACATTGATTTGTCGCCGGGAACTCTAATCGAACCACTAGCTAAACCGCCAGGTGTACATATAAAACTGCATTCGGATTTGTATTCGGTGCTGGTCATTAACAATTGCCTACTAAGATGTCTCTTTCTAATTTTGCCTTACCAAACAATTGCAATAACTTATCAGCATCTTTTTGTTTAATTGCCACTGCCACTTCATCTAACTCCTTTTTATAACCATCAATTAACTCGATTAGAGCATCACCATTGGCCAGGCAAACATCACGCCACATAACTGAGTCACTCGATGCAATTCGGGTAAAATCTCTAAAACCACCGGCTGCATATTTGAATATTTCGTCATGGTCGTTCAATCCTGACAGATAAGTGACCATCGAAAAAGCCAACAAATGGGGCAAGTGCGACGTTGCGGCTAATATCTTATCGTGCTGAATGACACTCAGGTACTCAATATGCGCCCCACATTGTTGCCACATGCCTGAAATCTGGTCGATACTCGATTGTGGATTCTCAGGTAAAGGCGTCAAAATAACCTTTTTGTTTTGATAGAGCTCAGCAAAACCCGCTTCAACACCATTTTTCTCTGAACCGGCGATTGGGTGGCCTGGCACAAACTGAGGTAAGCATCGTCCTAGCCCAGCTCTGGCTGCCTCGATAACCGAACCTTTGGTGCTTCCGACATCGGTCACAATCGTGGTACTTGATATGACATTGCTCATTTGTTCGAATATGTTTTGCATCGTACCGAGCGGAACAGCAACAACCACAACATCAGCGCCTTTAACAGCCTCCGCTACGCTATCGCAATAACTATCGATAACCCCTAATTCAATGCCTTTTTGTAAGTTAGTTTGATTTCGCCCACAGCC
>CAWVZP010000190.1:0-6310 GCA_963934675.1 uncultured Gammaproteobacteria bacterium
CCAATTCCTTGACGTACGCGATAATAAAGTTCACCGATTTTTTGACACGTACTGACATCCGCATGCTGCTCTAGTGCAGAAAAATAGTTTTCTTGCACTACCAGCAAGAGTTTAGACACCATATGCCAATAAATCGACCCCAGCCCTTCAAAACCAAACATACCACCCGAACGTCCAGTATAAGCCTTATGGTTAAAAACAGATTCGTACAGATGTCTGATAGATTCGCGTGCCGTTTCCAGATCACTACCATAAACCTCAGACAGTTTGTCTAGACGTGTGTCTAACACGGCTAAATTGATAATTTCAGCATTAAAACGATGACACCCACCCGCGTCTTTAAGCAGAATTGTTTCATCCTCGTCAGCTAACATCTGCCTGGCCAAGGGCACTTTTAAGATCTCTAAATCAGGGATTCTATTTTTTTCTAAAAATCCGAGTAACTGACGATCGGGATAAAGTATAAAGCTCTGTTGATCAGCGCGGTATAAGTCACTATCAAATAATGCCTCAAGCACTGATACCACTCGTTCGGGTCGAACGGCTCCCGAGCTTAACGCTGAAACTTGTCCTTCAAGCATCGGGTAAAGATGCTTAATCGCTAAAGAATCAGTCTGCAAATCCATTAGGTTATAAGCGTGGTAGAGTCCATTATCACCATAGTTACATTCAATACTATGGTCTATTACAGCAAGCGCATGTTTAAGCATCTCGTTAATTGAATCGATTCCCAGGAACTCTTGTTGGCCGAAACTCTTTAATTTATAAACGGATTGCCGATACTGAGCAGCAGCCTGACCAAGCTCTACAAAAACCTCGAACCGTTGCTCGTTACCGATAGTACTTTGGGTTAACTGATATTGGAATTTAGCCAGGCTGATTGCAGTCTGTTTCAACCAGTGATTAAGATCACTGGATAGTGCTATAGGTTTAGATTCATGCTCAAGCAGTTTCTGTAGAAAGCATAAATAACGCCGAATATAATAAAGTGTCACCATCGACAATCCCTGTCCGACCAGAGCGTTGTTTGCATCGTTCCATTCGGGTCTTTGAGTATTAAGCCAAATACCACCATCAACAACCAAGTTCCCCAGTTTACACAGCAGAGCAACGAGTAATTTTTCAAGCAGGTTAACCTGATAGACCTCTCCTTGATCATTCAGCAACAATTTCCCATCAGCACCCATACTTTGAACACGATGATTAATTTGATCGGCAAGTGGCTGATCAAATACGACCGTATCCTTAGCGTTTCTGATTAAATCATCGAAGGTTTTGATGCGATAAGGCACGTTTGCATAACAAAAAATAGAGCGACGTAGCAATTCTCCGAGCCTTTGTGGATGAAAATTATGTGATTGCTCGAGAAACTTAAGTAAATAGACGATCTGATGGTCACCCCAGTAACCAATATGGCTCCAGGGATCGTCTTTGTCCTCTACTTCCCAATCGATACCCTGCTTGGTAATGCGATAAGGATTATAACCGTCAACCGTACTTGCATTAACAAATTTAGCAATCATGTTTTCAACAAAATCAGGATAGCTCAGCGCTAACGCTTCCCAGTTTTGAAAAATATCGCGCCAATTACCCTGATACGACAACAACTGCTTACCAGCTTCATCTTTTAATTTAATCGAAAACTGATTCCATGGACGGCTAGGATCGCCGTGACGTCGACCAAAACTGATAGGGAGATACTCGTAGCATAATCTTTCTAGGCTCAAATCACACTGGCCCTGAACCCGGCTTAACAAGTCTACAAAGGTGATCGTCGCTGGCAACTCTTTGATAAAAAATTCGTTACGCTGATATACAGCAAGATTAAAATGACGAATAGTGTTTAAAAAATCAGCCGAGCTCACTCGATATTGATCAACAAACCCGCCACCACGTTGGATATTAAACAGCACATTGGCATAATGGTGCACCGCAACATTCTCCTCACGGACAAGCTGAAAACCATCGGCTGATGCCATTATTTTTGAAAGTTGGTCAGACCCAACATCGATAGATTCAAAAACAGCTTGGCTGATAACTTTAGGTTCTTTTAAACGTTGGCTTAAAATAACTACCTGAGCCTGAGATAGTTCAGTATTAGCAACAAACTGCCAATTATGTAAAGACTTTGGTTGAAGTTGAACCTTTTCATTCACAAAGTAGGCACCCCGAATACCTCGCTTATGAACCTCTTCCTGGAGTAATTCACCTCGCCGAAACTTGCCCAACTGCAATGATGAAATTAAAACTTGTGGATTACCCTGACCAAGATAAAAAACCGTATTAGCTTTTAGGGACTCGCAGGGTTCCGGTCGGTCAGTAATGCCAGAGTTAAGAGTAAACAATGCCAGTTTGCTTTCTTTATCAAATTCAGTCCATTTATAGGCATCAATGAGATTGCTTGAACTAGATTGCAGAGTGCGCGGTGTTCCAGCGGGCAATATATTTTGCAGGCCATCGAGTAGATCTACACTAACAATCTGATCAGACATATTTTGTAATTCGCAATGGCGTACAAAACCAAATTCATCACTGCCCATCCAGAAATAACGAAAGCAAAGTTGAAGGTCATGATTAATCTCTTCAAAACATAACTTATTTCCGAGCAAATTTTTATACAGATTTCTATTTATTTGATAATGATCATCATGCTCCTGATTGAAAGGCTCCCAATTAAAAGTAGTCTCTTTTGTCTCAACTCGCATTATGGTTTTACAGCCAGTATGCGGAAAACTGTCGTGGATTTTATCGACAGAGTGATAGGGGAAAAGAGCGGTTTCTGGTGATACACGTCCCGCTGTCAAGCCACCGTATGATGATACAAACAGCCAGTGATCACTATCTGACACCAAACTAATAAGGAACGGCGACATCTTGTCTACATTTGTTATAGCATAATATCGTTCGTCACCAAAAAAATTAATAAAATCACCAGTAACAGTTTCGCTGATACTGGTGGATTGAGGAACTTCATATAGAGTTTTGTTCATTGATAAACTAATTTTTGCACCAACTCGGTTTTTTATTTCAGGTTAAAAGTTTTTGATAAATTGCTGTGTATTCTGGTCATAGAAATAACCCCATGTCCCAATCTCCTGATTAGCTAAATCCTTATTCACGTTCGCGTCTGCAGAAAATAACCTTGAGCTGGAGAAAGTATTGGTTAAATCAGTCGGAGTGAATAATAATTGACCAGTAAAACTATTTAAATTCTGCGGGAAAAATTTCTCGCTTCCGATTGGTATCTCAAAAAAAGTGACCGAATTAAAGTAATTATCTAACAATGACCGGTAAGCCCGAATGGCTTGCAAGCGGGTTAATTCACTATTACTGGCAGCCCACATGCGGTGCAGATTAAGCGCTGTGTAAAACTGATTTTCGCCTGGTGCACCGGCACCACGAGCTAACGCTGTCCCCCAAAGATAAAATTTTGCAGTCGACGAAGGGGCATCCGCATCTAGACCAAATTTGGTATCTTCGTTAACGGCCGCTCTGGCGTAAGGATTATTACTATCGTCCAGAATACAGTCTTCCCCTTTCAGCCCAATATCAGCACATTGCAGTATAAGTGGAATAGTATCATCTGTAGGCAAGGCTGTAGAGTTCACTACTTGACCATCATTATTTGCTTTACCACAACCAGCCATTAGAAAAATCATCGCCAGCAACACCAGAGCTTTATATTTCAAGTTGGGTTGATGGGCATTTTTTGTTAAAATTTTATTCATAATTTTCACCTTTCTATATGATCAAGTTCAGAAACTATATTTATAGTAAGTTCGCACTTCGAACATATTCTGGTTAGCACCATTTTCAAATACACCACCCCCAGAGACTGGGAAATCAGGGTTCTCAGGGTCAAAGCCACCAGAGCCTGCGTCAAGTTCACGATACAGTGCTTTGACACCAAACTTACTTGACAGCTTTTCGTCTCTTAACTGATCCAATAGAAGGGTATATTCAAGTTCAAGCTGTAACGGAAAAGTTATATTAAACTGTCGCTGAAAATCATAAGCACCGAAATCATCAATTTTAACATGAGCTGAATAAATGTGTTTACGATCGACAATAACCTTGCCCTGTATTCCGAAAAAGTCGACTGCTGCCTTACCTGTCTCACCGGTACTTTGTTGCTTTCCGGCTCTTAAGTTAACAATATAGTTAAGACCCACTCTCGGGTTAAAGAAAAGCTTACTTCTAAGAAGGTAAACATCCTCTGCCCGCAAGCCGCCACCAAAAGGAGCGTTAACGCCAAATTCTTCGTTAAAGACCAATTCAGCATCCGTAGCGGTATTATAGCTGGTTGCCGTTAAACCAATATTATAGGCAAAAGGTGCATCTTCAATCTGGTCAGCATTCCATTCATAAAATGGGGTTTCTGGCGTTGGATCATAAGTGAAGATGAATTCAGCCGACTGTGCTTCTCTGTTATCTAAAACCGCGAATGGGTCATCATCACGATTCCTAACACCGATGCCCTGGCTTAGAGTCGTTCCCGTAGTCACTGGATCGATATTTGGATTAGCGTTAACCAAATTTTCACGCACAAGAAAGCGCGGATAAAAGCTGTAATGTCCGGTATTAATCTGTATTCCGCCATCAATTTCACGTTTGTTACCCAATGCAGAATATGGTAATTCAGTGCCTTGCTCTTTTAATGGGTTGCCAGAGTCAGCCACCAGACCAGCAACGTTTAGTCCAATATAAGCTCTCGATGAACCAAACAAATTACGAACATACTTCAACTTAAAGCCAAGCGTGTCTCGATCCTTTATTTCATCAACAATAATGTTAGTGCCATCCATGCGATCATATTTATCACCCACCTTTTCAGTCGAGGCGATCAGAGCACCTAGCTCAAGCTCACCGCCTCCGAAACTTCTTTTCCCATATAAAGTTGTCTGACGGCTCTGACGTATTAAAGCTTCAGTGGAGGAGGCTGAATCTTCACGACCCGCAATATCCTCAGAATGCATGAAGGCCATTTGAGTAGAACCAAAGTCAAACTCATATTTAGCCATAACTAACGGATTGGCACCCCAGTACACTTCGGGTCCAAAAACTACTTTCAAACCATCGGTGGAGCTTTTACCCACATATTCAACCCCGTATGGCGCTTTCGAATTCCAAATATCCTGACCTTCCATATCAGTCGTTTCGCGCAACAAACCAAAGAAGTCACCTTCGTTACCCCAATGATATCTTGGGACATGATAAAACGCTTCCAGATCAAAGTTATCACCTTCGTAGGTGGCATTGAAGTCATAAATCTCGACACGGTCACGACTATTTAAAACACCGTCACTTTGTTTCGCTGGATCACGAGGAAAGTTAGGATCTACGACAAATTTTATTGGTCCGCCCCTATCTCCATATCTAAAGTCAAAGTCACTCTGAGAAACATTACCTAAAATATTCAACGAGAAATTACCTTTTATACGATTAGAGGGTTCAAAACCAAAATCGAGGAAAACCATCTGACCATCGCTAAACACTAGGCCATCTTCACCGTTTACGCTGATATCACTATCACGACCATTAACAATAAAGTCACCACTGAAGCTTCCCCCCTCAAGAGTGAAAATACTGGCTTCCTTTTGAGCGCTCTTTAGTAGACGAATGTCACCCTTTAATGCGTATAAGTCCATATCTACATCTTGAACTCGTTGGTTAATAACAGTTACATTACTAGCGTAGGGATCTATTTTCCAAACCTCACTAAGTACGTCGTAAGCCATACGGGGCTCAGATTCGTAAAAACCTTGCGAGTTGAGCTCACCGATTCGGGTAATACCAAACCACTCTTCATTCATGTTGTTCTGGCCTTCAACAAAATCAAACGAGTAGCCACCATTTGACCAGGATGCATTACGATCTTGCACATCCAAGTTTTCAGTCTGCTTATATTTCCACCACTCATCGCGCCATTCGAAAACAAAACCACCGACTGAATTACCAACGCCACCATTACCGTGACTCTGGTTATACATTTCCTGCCATTGACCTCTGAGAAAGTTTGCCTGAGCAGGTTCATCTTCTGCAAAGTTTTTAGCATTAAAGGCATCACTACCAAATTCCATAAAAAGAATTGGACGATCAAAATCTGCTGCCACATCGCGCCAAAGATCAGTGAAGCCAATACCACGGTAAACATTGACACCCAACACGTCCATATTCTGTACATACTCGGCGATTAGGTCGAGATACTGAATATCACCATTAACAACGGAAAATAAATGATCAGGAGCAATTTTTTTACCTTCACTAATCACTTCACCAAACAGGCTATAAAGGTACTTAGCCTTTTCTC
>CAWVZP010000191.1:0-6309 GCA_963934675.1 uncultured Gammaproteobacteria bacterium
GCTGCCAAAGCTTGGTGCTATCTGAAATCCTCCACTAACGGCGAGATAAGCGCGTACACCCGCTGTAGCATAGCCAAATTCTAACAGGTCGTTTTTGTGAATCACATGTGACCGCCATTGCTCTATAACCTTGCCATTAATCTTGCAGAAAATTTCAGCACCGGTTATCGCTATAGAACTATCGACCTGTGATTCTAATGTTAGTCCGCCAAAACTGACTTCAAGACAGGTGTCATTGACATCGTTTCCAAGTAATCGATTAGCCCAATCAAACGCCAATGGATCGAGCGGTCCGCCGTTGGTTAAACCCAAATTATGAGCACCATATCGACCTTGATCCTGAATTAATGTGAGCAATCCAGGTTGTTTGACGATGAAATGGTTCATAGCCCACCCCCAAGTTCACCACCCAACAAAATAAACTCATCATAGTTGATTGATTTGAACTGAACCCTATCACCTACCTGTACTGGCATAGTGGGTGTTTTATCTGGGTTAAACATGCGAGTAGGGCATAATCCGATTAAATTCCAGCCACCCGGCGACGGCGCAGGATAAACAGCCGTTTGGCGGTCTGCAATCGCGACTGCGCCACGGGGTACTTTTAATCGGGGCGTTGTTAATCTGGGGGCAGCAATCCGTGGGTCAACTTCACCAAGATAAGCGAAACCAGGTGCGAATCCAATCGCATATACGCGATATTTTCCCTGCTGATGGATATCAATCACTTGCTCAATGCTAAGATTGGCTTGATCGGCGATCACTGTTAAATCTGGCCCCGACTCGATACTATAATAAACAGGCAAAGTAATGAGTTCTCCCGAAGTTGTATTAATCGTATTGAGATCGGACAGCGCCAGTTTTAGTCTTTTTAAAGCTTCAAAATGATCACACATATTGATGTCATAAATAACCAGCAATGAGGCATAGGACGGTACCAAATCGATTAATAACTCGGCCATTTGCACCTTCAAATTATTCTCCGCAGCTTGTATAGAGGCTGAAACCTCAGCACTCGTTTCATCGGCAAAGTAAATAATAAAGGCGTTTTGCCCTGCGATTTCAATTTTCATTGTGACTCAGTGTATCAAGTGAATGCTAAGCATGAATGAGGGCGCGAATATCGATAATGGCAGAAATCCCTGCATCATTATCGCCATGAACACATAGCGTATCGGGCGAAAGATCTAGTGTTTTGCCACTCACAGAAGTGACTGTGCCGTGCTCGCAAATCTGTGCTACTTGTGCGAGCATTTTCTCGCGGTTGTGAACAGCGCCAGGTTGACTACGGGCAAGTAACTTGCCGTCGTCGTCATAGCAACGATCAGCAAAAGCTTCGAATAACAGCTCTATACCGCGTTGCTTTGCTTCCGCTCGATAGGTGTTAGCCTCATTGGTGGCCAACAGAGTTAGTTTTACCGGTCGGTGATAACCCGCAATGGCTTCCATAACAGCCAATCGAACGGAGTCTTTGGACATCATGTCGTTATATAAAGCGCCATGAGGCTTAACGTATGCGAGATCAACACCCTGGCTTTTAGCCATTCCGTCGATGGCCGATAGTTGATAGCTCACCATTGCGACTATTTCATCATGTGAACAATTCATCGAACGACGACCAAACCCTACCAAATCAGGATAAGCAGGATGTGCACCAACCATAACGTTATGTTTCTTTGCAAGCGCCAGTGTTTTTTTCATTACCAGTGGATCGCCAGCATGGAAACCACAAGCAATATTGGCCTGATCAATATGCGGCATTACATCGGCATCACGGCCTATCGTCCACGACCCATAACTTTCGCCCAAATCACAATTGAGTAATAACATTAAATTCCCCTACTAAGAGATTGCCAGTCGGCTATTGGGTAAATCGGTCACTAACATCGCACCGGGTGAGTGAGTAATACAAAAAGGTGGCTTAGCCTTTTCAAGTGCGACCTGAGGTGTTACACCGCACGCCCAGAATACGGGTACTTCATTATCTTTTATGGTGACAGCATCGCCAAACTCAGGAGAACTGATATCTTTAATGCCAATTAAATCTGGGTTGCCAAAATGAATAGGGGCGCCGTGTACAGAAGGGAATCGAGTACAAATTTGCACTGCCCTAATGGCATCAGCTGCCAGCATGGGCCGCATGCTGACTACCATCGTGCCACTAAAACGGCCCGCACTGGCACAATCAATATTAGTGCGATACATAGGCACGTTAACACCTTCTGTGACGTTACGAATTTCCAGTCCATCCGCTATCAAAGCTTCTTCAAATGAAAATGAGCAGCCTAATACGAAGGTGACTAAGTCATCTCGCCAGTAGTCAGTGACATCATTCAACTCTTGTATCAGCTTACCGTTTTCGAATATACGGTAACTTGGGATATCGCTTCTAATATCGAGGTCTTCACCTAAGGTTGCAATGTGATAATCACCTGGGTTAGACGACATTCCTACGAGCGGACAAGGTTTGGGATTGAGTTGGCAAAACTGCAAAAAATCATTGGCCCAATCAGCGGGTAAAACACAAAGGTTGCCTTGAACAAATCCATGAGAATAACCTGAGGTATTGCCGGTAAATAGCCCTAATCGTATTTTTTTGCGAAGCTCGAGAGGTGAGATATTTTGATTCATAATTTTTAGCGTGACAGGTAGGTAATAATTTTACACAGTATATTAGCCAGAGTTACTATTTTAAAGAACTCATTCAAGGCCAATAGTGTCAATCGGGCAGACAAGTATATTTGTATTAATGCCCGCCTGATATCCGTCCTGACATTTTATTTACTAATCCTATGACAGGTTTTGCAGCATTAATATTTTCTTTTTGAGGCAATCGAATATGGCTGGAACAAATACTTACATGAAAGATAATAGGCAGTGTTTAAGCCAATTTTTTTATTTTCTGCAACCACTTCATATAAAAGAAAATTTCTGATTGAAAATGTTATATTTAGAACCTTAATTTTGATATGCCATTTAATTATATTTATATGATGTCGCTTCGTTCAATATTACTGCCGATCTTTCTGTTGCTCTATTCAGCGGCTATATTTGGCGATATCAATCTTGAGATTAGCGATCTAGTGTCTGAATCTCAAAAAAGTCTAACTGAAAGCGAAAAGAAACTAAATCAAAAGAAGCCATTGTTAGTAGAAGAGCTGAAACGGTTACAGCAATCGGTAACAACCATTAAGTCAGATATTGATTCCTGTATCCGCTCAAACCAAAACAGCGTTAGCAAAATAATCGAAGATCTGGAGTTATTGGGCGAAGTGGCGGAAAGTGAAAACCGTGAAGTAAAAGAAAAACACAAAAGCTTAACCGAACTGCAACGCAAACATGAAGGTCAGTTAGCGACTTGCCGATTACTCACCCTGCGCAGTAATCAAATCATTGAAATCACCACAGAACGCCAGCAAGCACTAATTGCTCTACAGTTATTTGCCCGAAATAGTTCGGTGTTGGAGCACATTCAAGGCAATATTGAAAACCCGTTGGAGGGCATTGGCTCGTTAATGGATTTTGTCGCAACAACTGCGGGCTTCGATATTATTTATCAACACCGTTACTTGTTGACTGCCATGTTGGTTATTTCGATTATTGGCACCATTTTGTTAAGAAAATTGCTGGTCCGAAGCGTTCGACATTATCATAAGAAACCAGATCTCAGCTTTGCCCGTTTGCTTCAAATATCTTTATTATCGGGATTGAAGCACTACATGGTTACGTTGTTGCTAACGTTTGTCTTTGGTGTTTACTTTATTTATGTCAGCTTAACTATTGGACACTTTCCCTTCATTGCTTTGGTCTCGATAGGTTTATTTCTGTATGTGTTTTTAACTCTTATACTACGCGTTGTACTCAACCCTATTGCACCAGCACAGCCGCTAACTGCTTTGCCTAAACCAGTGGCGCTTAATTTGATTGGGCGCTTACGGCTGCTCGCTAAATTATTATTAGTGGGATTCCTTATTTTTTCAGCCAGTAATTTGTATGAATTTTCGGACTCAGTGACTGGCTTGTTACGCAATATCTATATAGCAATGGTGGTGCTCAATTTATGTTGGGCATTTTGGTTGCTGGGTTATATAAAAGGTCTAGCTAATACTCATTTTTTACGTTCGATAATAATCCTCACTTTACTGGCGAGCATGTTCTCGGATTGGGCTGGATATAACAACTTGTCGAGCTTTATCCTGATTGGCGTCGTCGGTTCAATATCAGCCTGGTTTTTGACCCGAATTATCGTCATATTGTGGACTGATTTTTTTGATAGTCTGGATGATGGTGAGTTTGCTTGGCAGCAGTTCATTCGGCGCAAAATAGGGGTGAAACCAGGGGATTATCTACCTGGCTCAATGTGGTTTAGATTGGCCTTTGGCATCGTTGTCTGGTCATTATTCGCAACTGCAATTCTTAAAATTTGGGGTTTGTCAGATCGAAGTTTATTGACTATCCAGACTTATGTCATCGATGGATTTGACGCTGGGCCAATCCACATAGTGCCATCCAAATTAATTATTGCCCTATTGGTTTTCGCCCTATTTTTATCCTTGGTCGGATGGATAAAACGAGGCCTAGGTAAGAGTTGGTTGAGTCGGTCGAGTATGGATCGTGGCAGTAAAGAATCATTAATCACTCTAACGGGCTATTTAGGCGTGGTGATTGCCTTACTGGTTGGGTTGTCGGTTGCTGGCGTCGAGTTAGCAAACCTTGCGCTTATAGCGGGCGCACTCTCTGTCGGTATCGGTTTCGGACTGCAAAATGTGGTGAATAACTTTGTATCAGGCATTGTCTTGCTATTCGAGCGACCGGTGAAGACTGGTGACTGGATTATCGTTGGCGGCACCGAAGGTTACGTTAAGAAGGTTAAACTGCGATCAACTTTAATTCAGACTTTTGATCGCGCCGATGTCATCGTGCCCAATGCTGAAATTATCGCCAATCAAGTCACTAACCTGATGTTGAGTGATTCGATAGGTCGAGTCAAAATACCTATCAAAGTAGCTTACGGCACTGACCCCCGACAAGTGGAAAAAATTCTAATCGATATTGCTCATGCACATCCGTTAGTGCTCACTAGCATTTCTACTATTGATCCACCCTGGGTCCTATTCCTAGCCTTTGGTGAAAGTGCCTTGATGTTCGAGCTGCGAGCATTTATTACCGATATTGATTGTAAAATGGTAGTTTTAAGCGATATCAACTACTCGATTGCCGAAGCCTTCGATCTGGCTGGGATTGTTATTCCATTCCCTCAATCAGACTTACATATTAGATCTAGCGATATTGCTGATCTGAATCCCATTAGCTAATCTAGAAGACATAAACTAGAATGCTGCGTTAATTTTAAAGCGATATGGAGAAAGTATTAGCTTGTCGAACTCATTGACTTTATTTATAACGGGGCATAAAGGTTTTGAAACGCTCTTGTTCCATGAAATACGTCAGATATTATATAGCTGTGATTCGCAGATAACGAAGCAATATGGTGGCATCGAAGTTATTGGCGATATCGAAAATGCTTATAGAGTCTGCCTCCACTCGCGTTTAGCAAATCGTGTTTTTTGTCAGTTAAAGACCTTTAAGGTCGAAGACGAAGACGAGCTCTATCAAGGTATTCTTGAAGTTGATTGGAGCGAACATTTTGGCGCCGAAAATACGTTCGCGGTATCGGCTACACTGTCACGCTCGAATCTTGATCACACCCATTACGCATCGCTCAAGATAAAAGATGCCATAGTTGACCAGTTTCGTGAACGAGACAACGAACGTCCGACAGTCGAAAGAAACCAGCCGGATGTGCATATCCATATCAATATCCATAAAAATCAAGCGAAGTTAAGCCTGGATCTTTCAGGTGAAAGCTTGCACAAACGGGGATATCGGACTGAGCACTCAGGTGCACCTTTAAAAGAACACTTAGCCGCCTCGATGATTGCGCATGCCGGTTGGAATTTCGAACGTGCGAAAACACATCGTTTCATTGACCCTATGTGTGGATCGGGCACATTTGCTATCGAAGCCGCCATGATAGCCGCTAATATTCCACCAGGTCTTGATCGAGAATACTTTGGCTTTTTAAACTGGAATCAACACGATCCAGCACTGTGGACAAGCTGTTTAGAGCAGGCCGAAGAACAGGTTGAGAGTGCCGTTGATACCCAGATTTACGCGAGTGATTATGACGCTAATGCCATTCGTATCGCGAAAGACAATGCTGAAAGAGCGGGTGTTGAAGAGTTAATCGATTTCACACATCAAGAAATAGCGTCACTTTCTATCGAACCAAGCACTCGGCCTACTATC
>CAWVZP010000192.1:0-6252 GCA_963934675.1 uncultured Gammaproteobacteria bacterium
GCCTGGTGAATATCTTTGTCGTACTCACCAAGGTCAATGCTGGTCATAGCAAACTTGCCCATTGGTGTCGTTGGACCCCAATAGTAGCCAAACCAAGGTTCTTCACTCTGATAAGCCGCTGCCATCGAGGTCGCTAGCGTTTGGCCAGAACCATGATTAAAGACCTTAATGCCACTTTCCTCAAGGTTGAACGCGCGAATCATGTTGTCGTTAACAATGCGGCAACCCCAACCATCGGGACAGTTATTAAACATGCCGCCAACCAGTTCCGGATTAGCCATCACACCTTCGATTGTCGCAAGTTCTGGATGCGCTTCAACTAGATAAGTCGGTAACCACCAACCTTCAACACCGCCAGGATCAAGCACGCTGGTAAGTTCTACGATATTGCCATCAGCTTTCAGCTTTTTGTAAACATCGCCAGTGGAATTGACCCACAGCTCGGTCACGATGTCGGGCTCATTGTTTTCAGACAGGGAAGTTATTGCTGGCGTAGTGTCAGATGGCACTGCTGTTACGTCGCAGCCATAGCCCTGTTCCATCAGGAATTTTGATACCGCCGTTACAATGGCAGCTGAATCCCAGTTCATTTGAGTGATAGTAACTTCACCGCACTGACTTTGTTCAACAGCGGCCGTGGCGGCCGTAGGGGCCGCGAGGGCCGTTAGTGCCGCGAATGCCGCACTGAAAATATAGCGTTTAGAATTGATTATCGTCAATTTGTGTCCTCTACTTAGTGTTAATTTACCGGGTGACAACGAATCGCTGCCTCATCCATAAAAAAAGCCACCTAATGCTGCAAACACCACCCCAGCAGTCGCCTGCTGTCTTATACAAGAAATATTGGAAGGTCGCTTTTTAGCAAATCATTGTCGCTTTTGGGCCAGTCTATAGCAATGATATTGCAATGCAACCGGCAATAATAAAAAGGGGACATAGACAAAAAAATTATAACCGAGTAAAGGAGTCAATCTAAAATATTATTTTTAAGGCTTAATTAAGAAAACCTTTACTTAGATTTTTAGCATCTCATCTGTTTTAAAAACTATTGAATTCAACTCACAAGTTGCTTGAAATATAAACAAATAAGGTAATATATTATTACTTTTAATGCCATTTCCAGTAATGCCTAACAAGGCCATAAAAATACAAATACTTCATAGCCCCTGCTTAATTCTCAAAGCTTAACTAGTCTTTGCATTAATTTTTTGTGTTTTTATTTAACTGACAGTTATTTAGAAATTAGCACTAATTAAGCCCTTTAAACCGCTATTTTTATTGCCTATTAGCCCTATCTTGGGAATCGCTAAGGTGTTTAATATATTTTCTTCGAGCCACTCTCAATTACCTTTGACCATGAGTTTTAGCGTGGACTGTTCCCGACCCTATCTGACAGTTGAGCCCCAATAATAATTTAAATTTTCCCATTGAAGACAACGACACAGGGTTATCTTAAACCTTACCTTTTGAGGTTGCCAATTGGCCAGCTAATTATAAGCAATGTTATCTTGCAACTCCTTGGGACACTTTTTTATCTATTCTAGATTTATTGCCAACTGACACTCATACTTCATGAAAATAGATTTCATTTCAAAATACTAACAATAAAAATAAATCGATCTGACGCATAATTCTGACTTTATTAATTTATTTCTGTTAAATTCAATCTGGTTGGTTTTAGACCCTTTCCGACATTTTTGACACTTAAAAAAAACAATCATCTCAGTTGGTTACACTTTATTCCAATTGCAGCCGTGCTAAATATGTCAATCTGTCACTGATCACGGCAAACCAAACAAAGGCCTTTAACCAATCATTAGCTCTCCAGATTAATTTAATTTCAGCACGGAAAGAAACCTCCCTTTTTTGCATGAATTTTCTTTCTTGGACAGGTAAGTAATAAAAACACTCGTTTCATCGCTTAAGTTAATCTTATGTCCCTATTGTATTTCTCGAAATCTTTTGACGTTAATATCAGTGTGCGGCTCAAAAAGACTGACGTTTGTTTGTGAAGAATAAACCAGCCCTTGCGGATAACAGAGTACTCAATCTGATGGATTATCCTCAGTCTTTACCCGTCAAATATCTGAAAAATAGCGACCTGAATCGACCTATCTGACTCTAAAAAAGAAATTTGATGTTTTTGGAAGTATACTTCTGGCTACTAATCGGTTTAATACTTGGATTTCATTATTTAACGAAGAGCTATCGCTGGGCGGTGAAACGTTGATAGCAACGACCGTGTTATCGATATGAAATTTATCTATCGACAACATCCTTCCCTCAAGCCAGTCCTGAAAAAAAACAGCATTCAAACACAGCCTCTAACATTTAAAATTTGATAGGGCATAACGTTAACGGCAAGTCCAATCGACTGGACAACGAATCATGGAGTAATTCGGTAAAGCTACCGTTAGTCATAAGACTCAATAAATAAAACGATAGTTGCTAGCTCAGTAACAGGTACGGAAATTCTTTTAATATCCAAACCATATCCCCCTACATTCAGAGAACGACTTGGCTACTTTAACGTTGACAACCGGCGTTAGTATTCCTGAACACTGATCTAAAAAATCAAATAAGTTTTTGAGTTGAAATCACAGTTCGTGTTCAGTGTGTTTAGGATGTTTTTTCCTGGACTATGTGAGTTTCTGGCATGTTGATCCTCTTGGTCTTTTGCTTTTAGTTCGGACCTTAAGTCTAAAAATTTAACAAGTCTTTTAAGTTTAACCAAAATACTGCACTATATTTCAAAGATTTATTTATCTCTAGATAGTCACTAATTAACCTGTTGTTTCGCAAGTTTTCGAGCAAGAGTTCGACGATGCATACCCAGTCTTCTAGCGGTCTCTGAGATGTTGAACCCGGTGTCAGCGAGTGTTTCGTGAATGCGCTCCCACTCAAGGGTTTTGATTGAGGTAGCGCGACCACGAATCTTTACTTCCACATTGCCTTCAGCACTATTAAATGCAGCTTCAATGTCATCGGTATTTGAGGGTTTCGCAAGGTAATAGCATGCACCAAGCTTTACTGCTTCAACTGCAGTTGCAATGCTCGCATAGCCTGTCAGCACGACAATGAGCATATCAGGATCTCGTTCATGTAAAGCTTGGACACACGCAAGGCCAGAGGCCTCACCGTCTAATTTAAGATCTACCACGGCATAGCCCGGAGAATGATGTTCTAAAATATTCTGCGCACCTTCTAAACTATTGGTACTGAGGACGGTGTAGTCGCGGCGCTCAAATGATCGCCCCAGTGTTCTTGCAAAGGCGGCATCGTCTTCAATCAGTATGAGAGTTCTAGGTATACTATTTCCGTTATCTTTCATAACTTCAAGCCTCTTTTAAGCGGAGCACATCAAGTGGTAAGCAAAGGTTTATTTCGGCGCCACCTTCCGGTCGATTCCATGCTTCTACTTCACCACCTAAAATACGCGCGACATTAAAAACAAAAAACAAGCCGAGGCCGCTGCCAGAACGGCCTTTGGTAGATTGGTAGGGCTGTCCAAGGCGCTCTAAAATCAAACTGGAAAAGCCTGGCCCACGATCAATAATTCTAATAATTAATTTATCATTTTGTCGTAAGACTTCAAGACCAACCCACTCCGGGGAGGCTTCCAGAGCGTTATCCAAAAGGTTGCAGATAGTTTGTTTTAATACGGTATCTGACGCGATATCGACATCTTCGCCAACTAAATTTTGAAAACTAAATTCTTGTACTTTGCGGGTGCTTTGCCAATCACTGATTAGTTCGTCAAAAAATTCAAATACCGTAGTCTCGCCAGAGGACTCACCTCGAGTCTCACCTGCAGACATCAGTATGCCGCTAACAATTGTTTTGCAGCGTTGAACTTGGGTTTGCATTTCGGTAACTTCTTCACCGAGATCTGGATCTGACTTAAGAAAGGGCATGCGCTGCCAATCACCAAGAATAACCGCAATGGTAGATAACGGCGTACCTAATTCATGCGCGGCACCTGATGCTAGCAAGCCCATTCGAAGAATATGGCCTTCCTCTGCGGCACGCTGACGTAATTCAGCTAGACGCGCATCACGTTCACGGTGCGTGCGGTTTATACGATTGATAAAAATGACCAGCAAAGCGGCATTAAGGATCAAACAGATCAAAATACCCTCTACATAATAACTGTGTATGCCGAGGTGGTAGTCTTGAGCTAATTCAAGTGGCCGAGCTTTTTCTGCCAGCCAGAGAAAACAGAGTGTGGCAACACCGAGTAGTGCCCAGGCATAGGATGGCGCCAAAAGCACGGCTGCAAGTCCAACCTGCAGCAAGTAGAGGAAAACAAAGGGATTTGTAGCCCCGCCACTGAGATATAACTGAATGGTCAATATGGCCATATCCACCAATAGGCCCATAAATAACTCTGCAGTACGTACTTGGTGTCGGAACCGCAGAGCGAACTCATTAAGCGCATTAAATGCAACGAGCCCAGTTAGTACGCTTAACATTAGCTGCATTGGCAACTCTACGCCAAAGCCATAGCGAGTAACGATAATAGTCAAAAATTGACCTAGGACTGCCAACCAGCGAAGCTGCACAAGCTGGCGCATGTGCTTGCCAAGGGTGTCAGTATCATTACTGGTAGCGTGGCTGCGCTGCAATAGGTTGTCGGTCATAATCGGCTGTTTGTTGTTATCAATAACATTTAAGAATTTATAACAGTATACCTATGTGTACCTCTAAGTTGCAGCAGGTTTTAGTTCGATTTTGACCGACGGTCTTCTCGAACCATAATGACGCCAGCACCAATTATCATAATAGCTAAACCATACCATGTGACGGCATAGACCATGTGGCTATTATAAAAGCTAATTCTGGTAAGCCCACCCACAGGAATTTGGCCGATTTGCGCAGCCGACGGTAGCTGTTCAGGATCTTTTTCTTCTGCGTCAATAAAGTAGGGTGCAGCAATTAACCCCTGGTGGGTAGCAATTGCAGCCACATCCCTTGAATACCAGCGATCCGAAGTTGGCTCATTAGCTCTTAATACACTACCTTCGGGCTCGGTCATTCGCAGCAAACCAACTACCTGCTGCAAACTGGTGAGCGGTGATGCGGGTTGAACACCTTGAGTAATGAATCCTCGATTAACTAAAACAATACTCTGATCGAGCCGCTGAAAGGGTGTGAGTACCCAGTAGCCACTGCCTAGATCAGTTGCTGTGACGACTAAGGTATCTTTGTCGCTGAGGAAGTTGCCTTCCACTAAGATCCGTCGATACTCATCGACGTCTTTACTGACAGCTTTCCATTGGGTGACGTCCGGAGCTGATTCGGGTGATGCGTGAACTCGAGCATCAACACGCTGCATAAGGTCCAGTTTCCAGATGCGACGATCTAACTGCCAGTTGCCTAGCAGAATTAGACTGACGAAAGAAAATAGCGCAAAGAATGCAATAGACCAATTTACTAGCGGACTGCGCTTATGCATCATCTAATTTACTCACTGTGAGGACGACAATAATCAGTCGTTAATTATCCATCATACCCGGCATCATATTGACGTTCATGTGGTACATCACCCAAAGTGAACCCGCCAAAGTAATAAAGACTAACAGTAACGTAAAAATCAGTGAGAGCATGTTCCACCCACCTTCAGAGTGAAAATTCATATGCAAGAAATAAATCATATGAACCACAATTTGCACTAAAGCCAAACTGAGTATAATTACGATAGTCATGTTCTGTGAGCTGAAAACATCGGTCATAACTAATGAAAAAGGAATGACCGTTAAAATGACTGAGGCAATAAAGCCAATCATATAGCCACTAAAGGTGCTGTGCGGACCTTCTTCTTTGTGGTGGTCCAGACTATGTTGGTTTTGTTCGCTCATGACATTGACCCCATCAAGTAAACAATAGTAAATACGCCAATCCAAACAACATCAAGAAAATGCCAAAACATTGACAGGCAGAAAAGACGACGACGATTGGCGCCAGTAAGTCCGTACATACGAAGTTGCACTAATAATATCACTAGCCAGAGTATGCCGAAGACAACATGAAGGCCATGAGTGCCTACCAATGCAAAAAATGCGGATAAGAAACCACTAGTTTGTGGACCTGCATCTAGCTGGATTAAATGATAAAACTCATAAATCTCTAAACCCAAAAATCCAACACCTAATATGCCAGTAATACCTAACCAAAGCATAGTCCCTGACAATTTTCCTTGCTGCATTTGTAACATGGCGAAGCCGTAAGTAATCGACGAAACCAGTAGGAAAC
>CAWVZP010000193.1:0-6237 GCA_963934675.1 uncultured Gammaproteobacteria bacterium
AGTGAGCTACATTCTGTCAGTAAAGATGTCTGACCCACAGTTTTCTGGTCAAACTAAGGAGCGACTATCATCTCGTGAAACTGCCGCTTTTGTATCGGGTATCGCGAAAGATTCGTTCAGCTTATGGTTAAATCAGCATGCTGATATTGGTGATTTACTGGCTCAAATGGCGATTTCAAGCGCGCAAAAAAGGCTCAAAAGCGCTAAGAAAATTGTTCGCAAACGAATTACTTCTGGTCCCGCATTGCCAGGTAAACTAGCTGACTGTAGTAGTCAAGATGTGACCCGAACAGAATTGTTTTTGGTCGAAGGTGATTCAGCTGGCGGTTCGGCCAAGCAAGCGAGGGATCGAGTTTTTCAGGCGATCATGCCCTTGCGCGGAAAAATTCTCAATACCTGGGAAGTTTCTTCTGATCAGGTGCTTGCGTCCCAAGAAGTCCATGACATCTCAGTTGCCATCGGTGTTGATCCTGCGTCAGATGATATCTCTAATCTACGATACGGCAAAATATGCATTCTGGCTGATGCTGACTCGGATGGGTTGCATATTGCAACGCTACTATGTGCTTTATTTTTGCGACATTTCCAGCCACTGGTTGAATTAGGGCATGTCTATGTTGCTAAGCCACCTTTGTACCGAATTGATATCGCGAAGGACAAGTATTACGCGTTAGACGAAGACGAACGTGATGGCATCATTGACCGATTAACGGCTGAAAAAAGAAAAGGTAAGATTACTGTGACAAGATTTAAAGGCTTGGGAGAAATGAATCCAATGCAACTACGTGAAAGTACCATTGCACCTGATACGCGTCGTTTAGCACAGTTAACGATGGAACCAGGTGATAATACCTTCGAAATAATGAATATGATGTTGTCCAAAAAGCGTGCCGCTGATCGTAAAGAATGGTTGCAGGCAAAAGGCGATTTAGCGGAGGTATAGAGATGTCTGATAACTTAGAACTAAATTACGAAGGCGTAGAGAAAGAACCACTCAGTATATTTACAGAAAAAGCATACCTTGACTATTCGATGTACGTCATTCTTGATCGGGCATTACCCCATATTGGTGATGGCTTAAAACCCGTTCAACGGCGGATAATTTATGCCATGTCTGAGCTTGGGTTGTCTGTCAGCTCAAAGCACAAAAAGTCAGCACGAACTGTCGGTGACGTGCTGGGTAAGTTCCACCCGCATGGTGATAGCGCCTGTTACGAAGCCATGGTTTTGATGGCGCAGGATTTTTCTTATCGTTACCCATTGATCGATGGTCAGGGTAATTTTGGTTCCCCTGACGATCCAAAATCATTCGCCGCCATGCGTTACACTGAATCACGCCTATCAGGCATTGCAAAATTACTATTACAGGAACTGGGCCTTGGCACGGTTGACTGGGTTCCTAATTTTGACGGCACCCTGCAGGAGCCTTCGTTATTACCAGCACGGCTTCCGCATATTTTGCTCAACGGCACGACGGGTATTGCTGTGGGTATGGCAACCGATCTACCACCGCATAACTTACGTGAAGTGGCAAACGCCTGTATTGCATTATTAGACAGTTCACGCACCTCGTTAGACGAGCTGCTCGACATTATAAAAGGACCGGACTATCCAACCGACGCCGAAATCATTACTCCAAATGAGGACTTGCGTTCTATGTATGAAACCGGTCACGGTTCTATCCGCATTCGATCTCTTTATGAACGTGAAGATGGTGACATCATTCTAACAGCGCTGCCACATCAAGTGTCTGGCGCCAAAGTGTTAGAGCAAATAGCGCAACAAATGTTGGCTAAAAAACTACCGATGGTCGACGATTTGCGCGATGAGTCTGATCACGAGAACCCGACTCGACTCGTCATCGTGCCAAGATCAAATCGGGTCGATGTTGAGGCCTTAATGGGCCACTTGTTTGCCACCACTGACCTCGAAAAAACCTATCGAGTTAATATGAATGTGATCGGCACCAACGGTCGGCCACAAGTTAAGAACCTGAAACAGATTTTACAGGAGTGGATTGCGTTTCGAGTCAGCACTGTGCGCAGACGCCTCGAGTGGCGACTGGATAAGGTCGACAGGCGCTTACATATTCTGGACGGATTATTGATCGCATTCTTAAATTTGGATGAAGTCATCCGAATCGTGCGTTATGAAGAGCATCCAAAAGCTGCTCTCATTAACACTTTCAGTATTTCAGAGATTCAAGCTGAAGCCATTCTCGAAACAAAGCTGCGCCAACTGGCCAAGCTTGAAGAGATGAAAATCCGTGCAGAGCAAGATGCGCTTCAAACCGAAAAGCAATCGCTTGAGAAATTACTGGGTTCAGAGCGGCGTCTAAAAACATTGATTAAAAATGAAATTATGGAAGATGCCGAAGCCTATGGTGATGATCGACGGTCACCCATTGTAAGTCGACAGATAGCGAAGGCGATGGATGACAATGCTCTGATACCATCCGAAGCCTTGACTGTTGTGCTGTCAGCCGCGGGTTGGGTAAGAGCCGCTAAGGGACATGATATTGACGTATTAGGCTTGAATTATAAGTCGGGTGATACCTTTCAGGGCATGGCCCAAGGCAAGAGCAATCAAAGCGCTGTGTTTATTGATTCGCACGGCCGAAGCTATGCCTTGCCAGCCCACAGCCTTCCATCTGCCAGAGGGCAGGGCGAGCCATTGACCGGTCGATTTAAACCAGCCGCTGGTGCTGAGTTCGTCGATTGCTTAATGGCGAGTAATGACCAATTGTTTCTCCTGACGACTTCGCATGGTTATGGTTTTTTGTGCTTTTTTGAAGATATGTTGACACGTAATAAAAATGGTAAAGCATTAATTAGTGTTTCTAGTGGGGCCAAATTGATTCGTGCCAACCCAATTCGAAACCTTGACACTGATGTCGTGGTGTCGATTACTAGCGACGGTTATATCGGTTTAGTCGACACAAAAGAAATTCCGCAGCTATCGAAAGGCAAAGGCAATAAAATTTTGGGTGTTCCTCCAAAGCGTCTCAATTCAGGCGAGGAAAGCGTGAGTTATGTCACCTGTTTGTCGGGTAAGCAGACGTTAATTATTCACTCGGGCAAGAAATATAAAACAATGTCGGTGAAAGAGCTTGAAGAATATCGGATTGAGCGTGGAAAACGAGGGCATAAACTGCCTCGCGGCTATCAAAAAGTTACTGGTGTTGAGGTAACTGATTAAGAAGGTTGGCTGCCAATAATCGTTACATACTGAGCAGCTAGTGACTTTAATTTACATAGAAGAGAAATCGTAACTGAGGTTTTTGGTCGGTGTCTGAAGAAAATTACCGTGAACGAAATCAATTCCCAGACCCCATAACACACTGAGTGAACCCGCATCGTTGACACCGGGTGTAATAGTCCGCACTTTAAGTTCTGCAGCCTGTATACCCAGTTCACGAATACTATCCTGATTGTCACTGTTCTGAATCAAGTTCTCCATATAGGCAGGATTAATTCGAATATAATCGGCATTGATATGCTTGAGTAATTGAAAAGGGTTAAGCCCAGTTCCAAATTCATCCAGACCGAACTGGCAATGGATTTGCTTTAATCCCTTAAATAAAGCTTTCGCCGCTTTAAGTTGATTAACTGCATGTGCCTCGTTTACCAAAAACACGAGTTGTTGGCCTGATACGCCGGCTTTGGTGAGGTTGTCAGAAATCCATTGTGTTAAGCCGGGATCTAAAATCGAGCTAATGCTCAGTGGTATAAAGAATTCAAATTCCCGTAATTTTTTATTGGCTTCTGCACTCTTTTTGATGGCTTGTAATATTGACCAACGGTCTAATTTTTTAGCGATGCCGGTGCGTTCAGCTGCCGGCAGATAGCTCTCTCGAAACATCGGCTTGCCGTCAGTGCCGACCAAGTTTAAACTGAGTATATAGCGCTCACCAGCCTCGGATTTAATGCTCACTAATGGTTGGTAAAGCCCCTCAATGCGGCTGTCAGAAATCGCGTCCTTGAGGGATTGGGCAATTGAACCATCCTCTTCTTCTTGATTCATATCATTCAAATTTGGTACGTAAATACGAGCCCGATTGCCACCTTCTCTTTGCGCCTCATCACAGGTTTTTTCTGCCCTGGCCATCATTTCATTTGCATTGTCAGGTGAAATTTCGTCGATGTAGCAAACTGACGTACTACAGGTTGCACTAATTGATTGACTGCCGATTTCGAAAATATGCTGCTCAACCAAAACAGGTATTTTGGATGATAACGCTTCAATAGGTTTCTTATCAGTGATGACGCTCAGAATGGCGTAGGAGCAAGCTCCAAAACGAGCCACAATCTGTCCAGCGACTGTATTCTCCTGTAATATTTTGGCAATGTCTGTGATTAAAACATCACAGTTCGAAAGACCCACTGCGTTACGTATTGATTGAAAATGATCGATAGAGATATAAAGAATGGCGCAGCGGTGTATGCCGTTTACAGCCTTCGAAATTGAAGTTTTTAACTCATTCATATAGTACTGGTGGTTATATAAACCGGACGTCAGATCGTGATGATGAAGGTAGTTAATCTGTTCTTCCAGTTTGGAAGTGTCGGCTGAAGAGCGAATCAAAATTTGAGTACAGGGTTCACCATCGAAACGGGCTCGGGAAAACTCTAACGTGGCTTCGATGGTCTCGCCGCTATTCTTTAGCAGTTTGAGGTCAAGCTGATTGGCGTCGTTTTTGTGTTGACTCAATGCACGTAAAAATGTCTTGATTTCGTTCTGCTGACTGGCATGCACCCTATCGATAATGGGAATACCTTCAATGTCGTCAAAATTAGTGTTGCCAAACAATGCCATATACACTTCATTCGCATAAATGTGCATACCTTCGTGAATAAAAGCAACCGCATCCTTTGAACTGGCGAGTAACGATTGACAACGTTTTTCACTTTCCATTAACTCAAGTTCCATTTGCTTTGCCTTGCGCCACATCGACAGGCTAAAGGCTTCTCTATTAATAACTTGAATTAGATGATCTAGACTAGCTGTAGATACGACATCTTGTGCACCCTCACTAATAGCCTGAACCATTATCTCGGTATTAAAATGATTGGTCATGGCAATTAGCCCAACGTGACGACCGCATTCACCGACCAAATACTGCGCCTGCTTTAAAGTGAGGTGTTTTAAATCAAGCGAGAATAGTACCAAGTCGATCGCTTTATTCTCAAGGATGGTATACATATCCTCGCTATTTTCGGCAAATTCGGCACGTATCTGCATACCGGCCGCACGTAATGAACTCGTTATTTGTTCGGCCTTGTGCACACCTTCATCAATAATGAGTAAACGAATTAGTTTTTCTGCACCAAAATCCATAGAAATTGTCGAGTTGTCGAAAGTTAATGAGTGGATGATAGCGTAATTTATCATCACCTCGTCAAGATGTGGATGTTTTTGAGATCGAATTAGCTAACATTTTTCACCATGAGAGTTTAATTCAACCACTTTTTAGTTTTAGTCTTGATTAGTCTAATTCTTATCTATGACCAATTTTCTAATCAAAGATTTGTCGCATCACCAAAGTATCGGCTATTATAGCTATCCCTTTTAAAATATATGTCAGAGTTGAATATCATGGCTAGTCACAACACCAGCGAATTTAAAAATGGATTAAAGATAATGCTCGACGGTGATCCTTGCTCCATTATCGAAAACGAGTTCGTAAAACCGGGTAAAGGGCAGGCGTTCAGCCGAGTCAAAATCCGTAATTTAAAAAATGGTCGCGTACTGGATAAAACCTTCAAATCAGGTGAATCAGTAGAAGCCGCCGATGTTATTGACATCGAAATGCAATATTTATACAGCGATGGCGAATTCTTCCACTTTATGGTGCCTGAAAACTACGAGCAACATGCTGCTGATGCGAACGCAGTCGGTGAGTGTCACTTTTGGCTCAAGGCGCAGGATATTTACGAAGTCACACTCTATAACGGCACCCCCATTGGCGTAGCGTCTCCTAATTTCGTCGAACTAGAAGTGACAGAAACCGATCCTGGGCTGAAAGGTGATACCGCTCAAGGTGGCACTAAACCAGCAACGCTGGAAACGGGCGCAGTTGTTAAGGTGCCGCTGTTTATCGAAATTGGTGAAGTGCTTCGAGTCGATACGCGTTCTGGCGATTATATGTCACGCGTCAAAAAATAAAGACCTCGTACTTAGAGTCAACATAATGACCTGGCGACCTTCAGCATCATTAACAGTCATTCAACAAAGAGC
>CAWVZP010000194.1:0-6231 GCA_963934675.1 uncultured Gammaproteobacteria bacterium
CTGCTTCGATACAACCTTTGATGGCTTTTATTTGCTTCGTTGCTTTTGCATTAATGACGCCAGTCTTACACGGAAAAGATCATCAGCCAATGAAAACACTTTTTGACTTTACAGGTGACAAGCCCGACGTGGAATGGCGCTCGAGCAACGATGGCGTGATGGGAGGCCTTTCTAAGGGTAGTGCCCGTATTTTAGAAGAAGGTATGTTGTTTAATGGAGAACTCTCCTTAGAAAATAATGGTGGTTTTTCACTGATATATTTCAATGCTAATTTTGATCTGTCTGACTTTTCGGGTATTCGATTGACGGTTCTGGGTGATGGCCGTACCTACCAATTACGTTTAGAAAGCGATGCTATTTTTTCACAACGCGGGCCAGTCAACTTTAGTAGCGAATTTAAAACGACAGTAGGTGAGTGGGTAGAAATATTTTTGCCTTTCAGTGACCTTAATCAATCGTGGCGTGGGCGTCAGCTTTCTGGGTACACCTTTAATGTTCAGGATATTCGCAGGATTAGCATTATGCTCGCAGATAAAAGTCCAGGTCAGTTTAGCCTTAAAATCGCCTCTATTGCCGCTCAGTAGGCGCTATTGAATTGATTCAAATCTTGTTTCTGTCAACTATTTCTTAGGCCGTCATTCTAAGAAAAAATGGAGTCGTAAACTAAGAGCCAGCTTTTTCGCTAAGTGTCATAATGAATCAATGCTTAGTGTTGTTTCGAACAAACAAGGTTACTAATATTAATGGCCTCTTTTGCTTCCAGTAATAAAATACCTTCGTCGCAAAGACCTTACACTTAACGACTCGGTAGATTGTGCCTTAAGTGAATGGGTCAATTGAAGAAGATTGAAACGATTGCAGTCTATTGCTGAGTTCCAATATTATAATTAGAACGTCTGGAATAATGCACAGTCATGAAGGCTAAACTTTGCCTTTACCTTCTGCGATCTACTATAAAAGGGCTGGCTTTGAATTAGACCACACAGGCACACCAATAATAGGTCTTTCCTGCTGTAACTTCGGTGGCTTGTGAGGTCTAGCTCTATGATTCACTGTTAAGTCGATAGTTAAGACATTTTTTCACGTCCATGTGCAACCATGAAATCAATTTCTGGCCCTTTCGGCACAACGCCGGTTGGATTGATTGAAGAATGGCTCGCGAAATAGTGGTGTTTGATGTGATCCATATTAACCGTTTCAGCAACACCGGGAGCCTGGTAAAGCTCGCGTGTGTAGGCCCACAGATTTGGATAATCCATTAGACGCTTTTTATTGGTTTTAAAATGGTTGTAATACACTGCATCAAACCGTACCAGTGTAGTGAATAACCGCCAGTCTGCTTCAGTTATCTGAGTGCCAACCAGATAACGCTGGTTCGAAAGTTTTTCCTCAAGGAAATCCAGGGTATCAAACAATTGATCAAACGCTTTTTCATAGGCCGGTTGAATGGTGGCGAACCCAGCCTTATAGACACCATTATTCACATCATTATAAACAATGTCGTTTATCGCATCGATTTCTTCGCGCTGTGACTCTGGATAGTAATCTAGTGTGGAATGACTGAAGTCGTCGAAAGCAGAGTTCAACATGCGAATAATATCTGCAGACTCATTATTGACAATGGTCTGGCGTTTCTTGTCCCACAGCAGTGGTACGGTGACTAGACCGTCAAAATCCGGATCTACTTTTTGATAATTTTCATATAAGTAGTGTGCATGATTGACATGATCTTCTGTAGCGCCCGGGTATTCACCGAATATCCAGCTCTCTGCCGGCATCAGCGGATGTACCACCGAGACAGAAATCATATCTTCCAACCCTTTAAGTGCACGAAAAATCATCGTGCGATGTGCCCAGGGGCAGGCATGTGAAATATACAGATGATAACGATCAGGTTCGGCCGCAAAATCACCATCGCCCGTTGGGCCTGCGCTACCATCTTTTGTTATCCAGTTTCTAAAGCTGGATGTTGCACGAATAAACTCGCCTTTTTTGACTTCCCATTTTCCAGTCATATTTCTATACCTCGCTCTTACGATTATCAAGACTATAAGCACCGGCACCGTGTACCGCTAACAATAGAAAACCACCAACAATAGCAATGTTCTTCATAAATAAAATCATTTGCATTTGATCCGCAAAGTTACTGTGAAAAATGACAGCAGCCACTACCGTAAATAGCGCTAGTGCAATAGACGCCCATTTTGTTTTCCACCCGGCAATAATCATTAAACCCCCTGCGATTTCAAGCAAGATGACCAGCGGCAATATGACACCCGGTACGCCCATTGCATCCATATAGCCCTGGGTGCCTTCATAGGAATTAATCTTGCTGACACCAGCAAGTAAGAAAATATGACCCAGAAATATACGGGCCACCAACTGACTGACTTTTTCCATTTTTATTCTCCTCTATAAAGCTGTTTGGTTTAGGATTTATTGAAAATTACGCTTCTTTTTACTTCCAGGACATAAATGGCCTTTCAGTAAATTCATTATTGATGTTGGTTAACAAAGAATAAACAGTGCAAATAAGAAATGATTGTTCTTAATTTGGCAACAATGATGTGGGTTCGCTGTGAATATGGTTATTTTCATGCGTTTACCGAAGCCGTTGAAATCAGTACTGATGCCCATTGATTTGTTTTCGAAAGTCTACGTTATTCCGAATACCAGCCTAAAGTTAAGACCTTTTTTGACCTATAAATGATTGGGTTTATATCTATTAAATATGCTTTAACAATGTGCTTTTTATCGATATCGTCTTTACTACAAACAGACAATACTTTTGTCAAAGTAAATAAATAGTGTTGGATATCAAGCCACACCCTCCGAATAAAGCTGCATTATACCGACAACGTAAATACACACCCACTAATCGCCAGCTATCTGAGACATAACACAATATTTGGCTGACATTCAGTGGCTAATGGTAAAAAGGCGAAATCTGATTACTAAACTTGGAAGATAGTGTCAGCAGGCTTTAGCCTCGGTATTACTGACTGGCCCGATTCTGTTCGATTACGGCGAGTGTTGAAATCGATTTCAGTGAGGTTATTAATCAATACCAAAAAGTCTATAAATGATAAGCTTGCTTAACTTAAAGCTTAGCCACTTAACACCAGATCGATATCATTCTTACGAAGCATTTCACGAATCTTTTGAGGTGGGTTTTGATCGGTTACCAAGACTTCAAATGCTGAAGGTAAATCAAGTACTATCGGCGCTGGTTTTCCAAATTTATCACTATCGGCAGCAATAATTGTAATACGAGAACGCGCTGAAATAGCTCTTGAAAAAGCAGCTTCACGAATATCCTGAACCATAAACCCCCGTTCGGCATTAATAGCCGCAACAGAAAGTACGGCATATTGCACGTTAAACTGGCTTACAAAATCCAGTGCTTCAGGGCCAAATGCCCCTGCATCATGGGCGCGTAATTCACCCCCGGCGAGGAATACTCGATTGTTTTTTTGGGTCGCAAGTGTCTGCGCTACCGTGATCGAGTTAGTGACGATAAATAAATCATGATGCTTGGTTAGGCTTTTCGCAATATGAGCCGTAGTCGAACCAATATCTAAAAACAACGTATCCCCTGACTTAATAATGTCAGCCATCTTTTCAGCTATTGCCCGTTTAGCCGGCTCGTTTTTGACGAATCGCTGAGTGAATGGAGGCTCGATATGGCTCTCATTAAGATGAACGCCGCCATGAACTTTCCGAACAACGCCAGAGGCAGAAAGCGATTTGACACCTCGACGAATGGTCTCTTCCGATACATTTAAGTGCTTAGCAAGTACCTGAATTCTGCAACTACCGCCCAATTGGCGTAAAGCTTCCAGTACTTCCCGTTCGCGATGATTGCTGTGATGTATGACGTGTGTATCAACCATAATTATGAGGTAGCGACCTACCTTTGGATTTAATTAAATTAGCATCATACACAATAAAGATTGCAGATTCCCACACTTAAAACTTCAAATAAAAAGCCTTAATCTGAAGATGTGTGGGTTTATGTTGTTTAATATTGACAAGTGAGGGTATTTATTTGAATATGCTTAAGACACCAAAATAAAAATTAGGAAGAGGCACTATGAAAAAAATGTTTATATCTGGCTTGATAGCCGCATCAATATTGACAGCAACCAGCAGTATCGCTGCGGTAGAGTCAAAAGAACCAATTAAACTGACATTGCATGACTGGACTGGGCAACTGTTAACGACCCGAATTATGGGGAGTGTATTGCAGCAAGCTGGGTACAACATAGATTACATACAGGCCGATTACATTGCACAGTTCGCTGGACTCAAAACTGGAGATCTTCATGTCGCAATGGAGATATGGGAAACGACAGGCCGCGAAGCAATGGATGAAGCGACTGCCTCGGGAAAAGTAGAAAACCTCGGCGAAACAGGTATGCAAGCAATAGAAGAATGGTGGTACCCCAACTACATGAAGGAAAGATGCCCAGGTCTTCCCGACTGGAAAGCATTAAACGCGTGTTCGGCAGAATTTGCGACGCCAGAAACCGCACCCAATGGCCGTTACCTGGGCGCTCCAGTGACCTGGGGTGGTTTCGATGATGAAAGAGTCGAAGCGTTGGAAATGGACTTTGAAGTCGTCCACGCTGGCACTGATGCGGCATTATTCGCTGAGCTTGAATCAGCGTATCAACGCAAAGCACCCATCTTGTTATGGGTTTATGCACCACACTGGGCTCCAATCAAGTATGACGGTGAGTGGGTCGAATTCCCTAAATATAGCGCCGAATGTTATAGCGATCCTTCGACTGGCATAAATCCTGATCTTGCTTACGACTGTGGTAAACCACGCGGTCCCATCTGGAAGGTATCGTGGAGCGGTGTAAAAGATAAGTGGCCTGGAGCACATGCCATTATTAAAGCGTTTAAGTTAGATAATGCAGAAATGGGTGCGATGGTTTCGGATGTCGACCTCAATGATATGAAACTCGAAACGGTGGTTGGAAACTGGATGACAAAAAATGAAGATCGCTGGTCTAGCTGGATAAGTAAGTAAGGCTAAACCTCCCATCCACTCAACGGCCAGGCTTATAAAAATGTTCGGTCGTTGGGTGGTTTTTTTGATCTACTCAGTTTGGAACCTTCCTTCATGGCAGCACCAGTTAAATTATCTTGTCGTCATATCTGGAAGCTATTTGGAAATGACGCAGAAGCATTTCTATCCAAATCTAAACAACCCCCCACATTAGATGAAATCAAACAAGCCGGACTGATTGCGGCTGTTCGTAATGCCAATATTGACATTCATGAAGGTGAAACCTTCGTTATTATGGGATTATCGGGTTCGGGCAAATCAACCTTAGTGCGTTGTTTGTCGAGGTTGATAGAACCGACTGCCGGCGAATTGTTGTTCGAGGGAAAAGACTTAAGAGCTGCCTCCGATAATGAAATGATCGAGATTCGACGCCACAAAATGGGCATGGTATTTCAACACTTTGCACTTTTGCCGCACTTGACGGTACTCGACAATATCGCCTTTCCACTCGATATTCAGGGTATGGATCGTCCCACTCGCGAAACCAAAGCACGTGAAGTTATCGAACTGGTAGGGCTTAGTGGTCGAGAAGACTACTTTCCACGGGAATTATCAGGTGGGCAGCAGCAGCGTGTCGGCATAGCCCGTTCACTCGCCGTTGAGCCGGACGTCTGGTTTCTTGACGAGCCTTTCTCGGCGCTTGACCCACTTATTCGACGCGAAATGCAGGATGAGTTTATACGGTTACAGGCGTTGCTCCACAAGACAATCGTATTTATTACGCATGACTTCGACGAGGCGATTCGTCTCGCAGATCGCATTGCGGTTATGAAGGATGGTGAAGTCATCCAGATCGCGACACCAGAGCAACTGGTGCTTAATCCGGCTACTGATTATGTTGAAGAATTTACTCGCCACATACCCAGATCAAAGATAGTAACGATCGGCAGTATTATGTCTTCGGTGAAGGTTGCTGTGGGTGAGAAAATTCTCGCGTCCGCTACTGTCGATGAGGTTTCGAGAACAGTCGTTGAATCCAAGCAAGCATTGCCCGTAGTTAACCCTGAAGATCAAATAATTGGCTCGATAGGCCGAGAAGCCGTTATTAATGTACTTGTTAACGGCGAGTTGAATTAATGATTCAGCGCTTACGCTGGCCAATATCGAAAGCTGCGATGCTATGGCTAGCTGTATTGGTTATTACCTGGCTGTTA
>CAWVZP010000195.1:0-6225 GCA_963934675.1 uncultured Gammaproteobacteria bacterium
GTAGCCACATAAAATATTTTAATTGAGATTTTTCATTTTTTTGAGCCCAGTTGGAAGCATTCAAATCTCATTGATAATGCTTCATTCCTTCGATGGTGAAACCCCTAAGACTAGAATAGCTGTTGCTCTTTATTTCGTCATTTAAACAAACAATCGTTGAGAGTTGGTCTATGACAATAATGACGATCGCTCCAGATGAGCTGACATCCAATTAAACGGCTGTGATCAATTTAATTGGCATGTTATACGCATTGCTTAATGAGTAAACGCCATCATATTGTGATCAGCACTCTAGAAGGTAATTTGTCAAAAGGTATGCGTCAGTTTATAGAAAATATGCCATCCGATTTGTTACAAGTTGATTCGTTACTGAGCTACTTCAGTTTGCAGCACAAACTAACCAGATTGACATACGTCAATTTTATAGGAGAAGGCATCGGGCTTGCTTCTATCTGAGATAACTTGAAGCATTAAATCTGTTTAGGAGGGGATAAAATTATGGCCGAACACGAGGCAGCGTTATATAAAAAAGCATCTTTAACCGTTATACCGATGCTGCAAAAAAGAAAACCAGTAAAATTAAGATATAAAAACCAAAAGCAGTTTATCTATCTAACGTCATCCGATAAAAGTCAATTTTGAGTTAAAGTTAAAAGCTCTAGTTTAAGTTTTTTTAAGTTATTATTAGCAAAAAACCAAGGTGTATTTAGACTTTGTTTTGTCAAAATTATATTGGCCGATAGGCCTTTTATGCTTTTTAATGGTATAAAGCTGGCTTTCACTATTACCGCATCATTACTAGTTTAGACTGCTGACCTATTTATGTCCTTCATCGTCTATAGCGGTCTATCAACAACAACTTAATTACTACAAAAAGCTAGGTAGGTATGGACCAACTTGATAAGCGTCAAGTGTTTAGAATTGAGCGCATTTTACGATTATGTGTCATTCTGTGATCTATCACAATCGCACATCTTCTCTGGCTTTTCGGCCTGATTATCTGTTTTCTTGGTTTTACAAATTAAGGCTTAGTATGAACCATGCATTGGCAGACCTAGTTAAATATCAATCCTATATTATCTCAGTTCGGTGCGTTCGATGGTTACGCTCTGTAGCAATCTTATGCTTAATTTTTACGTCTCTTAGCCTTGTCTTATCCGGCCAGTCAATGGCCCAATCCGACTGGTCTGAACCAGTCAGTCAATGGCGTGGGCACTGGTATGTTGCGACACCTTCCGTGCTTGGCTTCGACCCTTTGCAATTATTATCTACGATAGACAGCATAGGAAAAATGTCAGGCGTTTATGGTTTTTTACTGATACGCAAGGGTTATCTTGTTGCAGAGCAATACTGGCGTGAGGGCGATGTGACAAAAGCTCATAATATGAAATCGGCATCCAAAAGTGTCATTTCATCTCTGGTAGGTATAGCGATTGAGCGCGGTCATTTCAAATTGGATCAACCTATTATTGACCTTTTGCCGCAGAGCAAACTGCTTTTAGATGTCAAAGATAAAAAGCAAATTACTGTTCGGCATTTGCTTACGATGACGTCAGGTCTTGAACCGACGAGCTATCAGTCGTATAACTCTTGGGTGGCCAGTTCTGACTGGATTGAGGAAGCCCTCAAGGCACCACTTATCTCTGTGCCGGGAACGACCTACCATTATAGTACGGCCAACAGCCATCTGCTGTCTGCTATCTTGGCCGGAAATACTGGAATGAGTACTCGAGCGTTTGCAGAAAAAGAATTGTTTAACCCGATGGACGTTACGATTTCTGGCTGGGAAACTGATCCAGATGGAATTCACGTTGGTGGCAATAACCTGTCGATACTGCCCCGCGATATGGCTAAATTCGGACAGCTTTACCTCGATCATGGACGGTGGCAAGAACGTCAATTAATACCTAAATGGTGGGTCGATGCATCCACTGCGGCCTCGAACAATGGCGAGCATGAGACTTACGGTAATTATGGATTCTTATGGTGGTCACAACCGCTAGATCAGGGTAGTTTTGCGGCAGTGGGTTATGGTGGACAGTATGTCGTGGTCTCGCCGGAGCACGACACGGTGATGGTTGTTATATCTGAACTGGAGTCGAAAGGTGATCTCTGGGAGACAAAACTTTTTGACCTCCTCAATTATGGCATTTTGGGTAGTTTAATTGATCCGTCGATGCCCCCTAAGGTTATAGCGGCAGTGACTACAACCAAGGTTAATCTGCGAAGTATTCCCAGCAAGCAGGGAGAAGTGCTCAGAGCAATTTCGGCTGGAACCCGAGTCTTGCTGAGCAAGCGCGATACGCAATGGGTTTTTGGCCGCGTCGGACAGCATTCAGGCTGGTTACACGCTCAATTTATCGATCAACTTGAACTTGCTTCTGCGAAGGCCTCAACTGTGGCGGTAGCGTCGGAGCCAAAAGATTCGCTATTGCAATTGCTTAAGGAGAAACAGTCTCTTGAAATCGAGTTAAGTGACAGTCGAACGAAGGTGATTAGTTTTGAAAACCAGCTCTCGTTAGTACAAACGAAATATAGAAAATCGAAAGATGAATTGATAAGTTTATCTGAGGCTTCTGAGGGTAAGAGTCGACAGATGATCAAACTCAAACAAAAATTAGGGATAGCCGAGAATACGCAGCTCAGAGTGGAAGAAGCATTCGCTGGTTTTAATACCAAAATTGAAGGTCTTAATCAGGCGTTGACTCAACTAGAATCAGTAAAAAGAAAAAATACGTTAAACCTTGAAGCAAAGGATAGTCAGTTTAAACAGTTAAAAACTCAACACGTCGAAAAGCAGACCGAGCTTGAAAAGCTACGTTTGGAAAACGGCTCACGAGGCCAGCTGATTTCTGACTATAAAACTGAAAAGGCTGAAGTTGATGCCCGTTATAGCGACCTGGTAGCAACGGCTGAGGTGAATCAGCAAGATGTCACCAGGCTTAAGGCTGAGTTGCTCCAGGTAGAGTCAGATAGACAATTGACCCAAAATGAATTGGCTGAGAGTCAAAAACAGGCCGGAAACTTTGAAAAGGCTGTTGCCGCCGCACAGCACAGTAAAAAGCTCATTAGCGCTGAATTGGCGCTGAGTGGAGAACAGTTAAATATTACAAAAGATTCTCTGGCTGAATTACGTTCTGCTGAGCAATTAGTACAAACGAAATATAGAAAATCGAAAGATGAATTAATAAGTTTATCTGAGGCTTCTGAAGGTAAGAGTCGACAGATGATCAAACTCAAACAAAAATTAGGGATAGCCGATAATAGGCAGCTCAGAGTGGAAGAAGCATTCGCTGGTTTTAACGCCAAAATTGTAGGGCTTAATCAGGCGTTGACTGAACTAGAATCAGTAAAAAGAAAAAATACGTTAAACCTTGAAGCAAAGGGTAGTCAGTTTAAACAGTTAAAAACTCAATACGTCGAAAAGCAGACCGAGCTTGAAAAACTACGTTTGGTAAACGGCTCACAAGGCCAGCTGATTTCGGACTATGAAACTGAAAAGGCGCAAGTTGCTGCCCGTTATGGCGATCTGGTAGCAACGGCTGAGCTTAATCAGCAAGATGTCACCAGGCTTAAGGCTGAGTTGCTCCAAGTAGAGTCAGATAGACAATTGACCCAAAATGAGTTGGTTGAGAGTCAAACACAGACCGAACAGTTGCAAAAGGCTGTTACCGCCGCACAGCAGAGTGAAAAGCTCATTAGCGCTGAATTGGCGCTGAGTGGAGAGCAGTTAAATATTACAAAATCTTCTCTGGTTGAATTGCGTTCTGCTCAACAATTAATAGTGGCCAGATATAATAAAAGTCATGTCGAACTTGATGACGTTAAACAGTCGTTTGGTGCGTTGCAAACGGAAAAGCAACAGCTTGCTGATGAACTCATTGAGAACAAGGTGCGTATTGCAAACCTGAATCAAACGCTGGACGATGAGCTGGTTACAAAGCAGTTGATTGCAGACGAATTGACTGTTGCCACCACTCAAATAACACAGCTCGACAATATTCTTTACGAAAACCAGGTTAACCTGCAGTCCCTAATTACTGAACGGGACATACGTTGGGCTAAAATAGTCACGCTTGAGAAAATTCGGGCGGATGAGCAGGCTGAAAATCAATCGATAAGTAATAAGATGCAGGTTGATAGTAAACACATTGCATCACTTGAAGAGTCGCTAGATCAAACTCATGGCGATTTGCAAATAGTCGTTAGCAAACTTGAAAATAGTCAAACGCAGGTAGGCATGCTGGAACAATCATTTGAAAAGTTACGGGCATCTAATCAACTGACTGCGATCGAACAATTGTCGAATCAGAAAAAAATGGGTAGCCTCAAAAATGAATTGTCCCAGGCAAAATTAGAAAATCAATTCGTCTCCAGTTCCCTTGAGGCAAGTAATAGAGTGAATGTCATTCTCGAAGAAATGTTAGTCAAATTAAAGCTTGATATGAAGTTTAGGGTCTCAGAATTAGCAGCGAGTCGGACTTGGAGCGAAAAATTACAAAAATCTTTAACTGCAGTATGGGACCAACAACAATTTGATACAGCGGCGCTAAATGATGGTGAGAAAAAAATCCAGAATCTTAAAAAATACCTGTCGCAAACCCGCGTTGAGAAAAATCAGCTTTCAACTCGTCTGGCTACAAATGAGGCTAGCATAAGCCATTTCGAAGCGTCTCTCGCGTCAGCCGAGTTAGAGAAAAATAATCTCAGTGAAAAACTTGAAGCGAGTCAGACACGGGCCGATAAACTCGAAAAATCATTAACGCAGTCACAAAATGCCCATAGGCTGGATGCGGGCATTCTTATCGGCTTACGCGGTAACCAGCAAAACCAGTCGGTTCAAATTGAAACGCTCAGTGCAGATCTGGTGCGTGAGCAGACCGAGAACAATAGCCTATTGATTGAATATGCTGAGTGGCAGGGAAAAATAGTGAATTTCAAGGACAAACTGGCACTGCTTCAGTCTGACAATCAAGCGTCAGAATCGATGTTAGTTGCCAGCTATGATGAAATTTCTGAATTGGAAAAGCTTCTTGATAATTATAAGGGTGGCGTTGCTGAGCTAATTAATCTACTCGGCCAGTCAGCAGCGAATGTGTCGAACGCGACGATTCAACGCGTACTCAATGATTCAGGTGTCGTACTGCTAATCGATCAGCTAATGTCGATAAACGTACAGGAAGAACTCCAGCCGTTAGCCTTTAGTAGTCTGAATGGTGGATCGGCTGACGATTTACATTTAGCCGAAATTGAAAGGTTTGTGAGAGACTGGGCGAAAAGCTGGTCGCAGAAAAATGTGTCTAATTATTTTGCGTTTTATGGGTCTAATTTCCGCCCTGGCGATGGATTGAATTATGAGCAATGGAAGCAACTTCGTCGCAAGCGGCTATCTCAACCTAAGTTCATCGAAGTCAGTATCTCTGATCTCAAAGTCACAAAACTAGTGAGTGGAAACCTTAAGGCCACTTTTGGACAAGTCTATCGTACCGAAAGTTATCGCGATCAGATTGTGAAAACGCTCGAAATGGTTCAAAATAATTCAGGCTGGAAAATCATAAGCGAAGAATCACTTTAAGTTTAAAGTAACCGGATGGGGGATTCTCTGTCTCATAAATATATCTGCGTTAGCAGGCATGTTGATGCGTATGGTTTTAGGGAAAGTAATTATCACGTTAACCAGCTTTGTAAACGAGCCAGAATGAAGGTTCTCAACTTTATGCGTGATGGCATTGGACTTGGGACTATCAGGGATAAGCTGTCGGGTCAAAACTGTTGAGGTAGCGATAAATTCATTCCAGGGCTTAACAAATGGTTAAACAAGGCAGCGTTAGACGACAGACTGATGTTGCACATTATAAAAATCGTTAAACCGAAATATAAAAATGAACAGCAGGCGATCGAACAAGCCTATCGATCGGATGGGTATACCTTGAAAACGATTGGTGAGCACTATGGAAAGCACTAGACGGCCATCAGTTTGATTGTGAAGAGCATTGAAATGCGATTTGGAAAGGCCTCTAGCCTATGGCCCCTGTCATGCTTTTACAAATTGTATTGCTAACGAACTATTTACTGATGGGCTTTCACTACTCTTACTAATAATTAAGGTGCTTAGAATCAACTATATGGATAAAGCTAGATTACACCAAACAATAATTACGGCTTTAGAAGTCGTTTTAGATACCTCAAAAAAAGCCGCCATTCAAGCTCATGAAGCAGCGACCA
>CAWVZP010000196.1:0-6204 GCA_963934675.1 uncultured Gammaproteobacteria bacterium
ACCGAGCCTTCTCCGGCCTTAATCGTCCTCAGGGCCTGTTTGTGGCGGGAATAGGCGTAACTACCTGTCCGGGTGTAGGCATCGTTGTCATTGGCTAAATAAATAATACCCACGGAAGCCCCCACATATTTTGCCAAACCGATGATTATACTGTCACTTAGCTCATCTAATGCTCGACCCGCACCCATGACATCCGCCATCTCTGCCTGACCATTTTTGGTCCACTGAGAGCGTTCGTTTAACTTAGTGGAACTCATGATGACGTTAAGCACATTGCGAATCATAAAAAAGGAAAAAATCGCGCCAAAAAATGTACTCAGAGCTAATACAATGAGAATCATAAAGAAATTTTTGTTGTATAGCCGGTTACTCAGATCTCGATCAAGGGCACTTGATAGTTCATTTTTGGTAACCAAATCGCTGATCAGCACTTCGGCCTGATCCGATAATTTTCGACCTTGACTTGAGGCCAGATCGTATGCGAATTGATTGCCATTTTGCCTCGAAAGTACTCGGACCTGTTCATTTAGTACCAGATATTTTAACCAGAATTGTTCAAAAAATATCAACCCGTCTAATTCCTCATCATTGGCCATAGTTTTGAAGCGGCTGAGCTTTGCTTGCAAGTCAACTTTGAAGATTTCTATTGTGTCTGCAAAACCATCCATACCTACCTGCGTTTTTTCGAGGATTAGGCTTTTCTCAGCTCTGTGTATTGCTAACATGATCTGGATCATGCGCGAAGTGAGCAACCTGTGGTCATGTGCCAGCGCCAACAGTCTTGCGTTCTTGGTATTGAGTAGGATATTTTCCTTAACGATAATATCCAGCTGTAGTTCAGCGTCATCCGCCAACTGGCGTCCTTCACCCGTGGCTAGATCAAATGCGCGCCGGTTTCCATTTTCTCGAGAAAGCTTACGCACTTGACTATTGTGTGCGCGATAAATTTTGTAAGCTAGTCTCGATTTTTGGAGCGCATCAATATTTCCATTGACTGTTTCGAGTGCCATCTGCAACTGAACGAAGCGCCTATCGATTTCTGAGTCTAGATCCGACATTACCTGCATGTAGATGTCCATTGCAGCCTGGGATGGCGCCAGAATCAGGTTTTTTTCTGCGCGCTGATATTCCACTACATTACGCAACAGTTGTGCAGACGACTTAATAATTAGGCCGAAACGAGCCAGCTTGACCGGATCGTTAGTAATAGTGGCCTCCTGAAAACGGTCTTCGTGAAAAGCGCCAATTTTGATTAGTGATTCTTCAAGAATTACGAAAGATTGTTGTGCCTCTCCAGTAGACAAGTTGAGTGCACGAACATTGGAGTTGAGCAGGGTTAGTTCTAGTACCCGATTGTAAACATCGGTCCAGCGCTCCCATTTACGAGAAAACTTGTCCAGATTGAAAGTACCCGTTTCTCCCGTGAGTTCTCTTAAAGACGTTCGTTTGGTGAATAAATCACTTTGTAAGGCTTCAATTTTGTTCGCATATTTACGCATTCCCTCGACGCTGGTTGATAGAATGATATTTCTTTCCGCCCGCAGTATTGACAACATACCGTTTTGAATCTGGGTGCCATAAAGAGCCTTTAGTTGAGCCTCAGCCGCCTGCTTCTTGTGACTTTCTGCTATTTGGTCGTTCACTAATACAATATTACCTAGTGCTACTTCAGCTTTGTCGAAAGCTTTTCGCGCCGAGGTCGCAGATAAATTTCTGGCTTGTGCATTTGAGTTTAATCGCGCGTATTCACGAACCTTGTTGTTAACGGCCATGTACTCTGTCAGTTTTTGACGAAATTCGTCTATTGTGACTCTGTTCTCTTGGCCTGCGAGTGCTTGAAATAAATCCAAGCGTTGAATTAGATTGCGATATGTTTGTTCGATAAATGCTGCATATCCATCCATTTCAATCTGGGTTGGAGCAGCAATAATATTTTGTTCTGCACGCGTGATCTTTAATAAATCTTGTTGAATCTTGTCTCCGAGCTGCACCTTATTAGCAGAAATATCGACAATATTGTTTAGGTTTTTTTTAAGAGTGTCTAACGCGTTAATACCCACCATTCCGACACTTAAAATGGCGATAATCAGTGTGGCACTGATCAGCGCCAATTTAATACCGATAGTTTGGGCAGATTTACTCATGATTTTATGATCCATTTAATATCATTAGTTGTTATCAACGTTCGAAAAAATTTCCGACTTTAATCTAGGACATTAGAACTAATAACCCAGTCAATAGTGATATTGTTAGCATAGTCTAGTAACACTGCGCGTCCACATGTCGTAAATCCCTTATGGCTTATTTACTTTTAAAATGAATTTAAGTTAGCTGCAGCAGTTGTCAATATTGTCCACCACAATGAATTTATTCCAAGTAACCATATGGCTGATTTGTTAGCCCTTATGGAAGGACGATGGGCGTTCCACGTCTCAATCTTGACGTTAACTACTGAACATAAATTTTATTTTAAAATACCCTAACATAGATAACTATTGAAATATATTAACATCAAAGCTCTATCTGCCGAGTTAAACTATTTGGGTTTCATAGAAACGACTGTGAGAAAAGGATCAATAAAGACATCGATTTTCTCGATGTTATCGTCTGTTACCATTGCAACTCTCGTTACGATTGCTGTTTATTATTTTGTGGTAAAAATTCAGTTATGGGTCTTTGCTTCTGCACATTGACTTCTTGGAATATTAACCACCAATTCGGTAGGACCGTAATTTATTTTGTTTAATATCCACAGGGTGAGCCGTCCTTTTGGCATTACATTAAATAAATCAAGATAGGGATGAGTTCAGGATTTGATCTGGTAGATTGATATTGAGTAAAAGGCCTTTTATACTTCAATTTATATGATTCAGATGTTAAATTTTAAATAACCTTGTTTGTTAATTTTATTATAAAAGACAAAAGCTTTTAAACCTCGCTACAATGTGCGTTCCATCATAATCGTATTGATATTACTCGAAATAAAAAAATAATAACAATTTGGCATCCTGAAAAATATACACTGGCTTTGTCACCATTTAAAATCATATAGTTATAGACAAATTTATTTCAAATAAAAAACATTAATAAGAGACTGAAAAATGAATAAAATTAATCGGATCGGATTGGCTGTAGTCGTCCTCATGATGACAACGGCTGTGTCCGCAGAAACCCGTATTACTTATAAATCGGCAAAAACAACATCATCCTACTATCAAATGGCAGTACAAATTGCCGAAGCCGTGAAGACTGGGTCAGAGGGTGACATAATTGTAACTGTGGAAGAAAGTCAGGGTTCAGTTCAGAATGTTATGGAGTCGGCGGTACGCTCTGGCAATTATGTATTTACCACACCTCCAGTATTAGTAAAGTTGGCCAAAGCTGGCAAAGCAATGTTTAAGACTAGGCAGAATCCGAAATTCAACGATATTCGAGCATTGTTTCCTATCCCTTCTTTGACCATGCATTTTGTAATGAGTGATAAGAGTGGCGTGAAAGATTTTGCTGGAATGGAAGGCAAAACCATCTTGTTAGGTAAAGGTTCTTTTGGCGCTAAAGAAGGGGCTAAATATCTGAAACTGTTTGGCCTTGAAGGTAAAGTTAACCTAGCTGAAGTCGAACTATCTAATGCGGTTCCTGCACTTAAAAACGGTCAGATTGATGGTTTTGTTACGGCGGGTTCTTATCCTGCACCAAACGTAATTGAAGCGGCAGCCGGAACTGGCGTTAATGTTTTATCGTTGAACGATGAACAAATCAAAGCCAGTAAACGAACCCGATTGGTTATTCCTGCCGGCACGTATGCGGGGCAAGATAAAGACATTACAACAACCTCTTTACCAGTGGTTGCCTATACCACTACACAAATGGATGATGCCACTGCTTATGCTTTAACTAAAACCTATTGGCAGCAGAAGGCCGATATGGGTGCTTCTGCCAGCTGGTGGAGCGCTGTTGATGAAAACCTATTGGTTAACATTAACGGGCAGATTCATCCTGGTGCGGTGAAATACTATAACGAAATAGGATTCGCTTTGACCGCTGCTCAGCAATAAATGCAGTTTGAGACTGGGGCTGTAATAGTTGATTATGCCCCTTTAATTTTCGATATCTGACATGTTTAATCTTCGTTCAATGATTTGGCCTGTGCTTGGGGCCATTTCTATCGTATTTCATCTTTGGCTGATTTTCTCTGGTCTGATCCCTAATCTCATCAGCCGCCCACTGCATATGGCCCTCGCATTACCCTGGGTGTTTATTTATATAGCGAAATCACGCTTTCAACGGCTGACTGGTAGTGTGCTCTGTGTTGTTGGAGTTACAAGCTGTCTTTGGATCGCAGCCAATCAGTCTATGCTGGGTGACCAGTATGCTTATCTTAGTAACTCTTTCCAGTTTGCTATCGCAATTTGCTTATTACTAGTGACGTTAGAAATGGCCAGACGTGCCATCAGTTGGCCACTCCCTATGGTAGCGCTCATTGCTATGGCCTATGGTTTATGGGGGCAATATATTCCGGGTGAATTCGGCCATCCTGGTACGCCAACAGCTAGCTTCCTGGGTACCTTGACTATTGCAGAAGGTGGTATATGGGGTAAGTTAACCGGGATTTCAGTTAATATTGTTGCCATCTTCGTTATCTTTGGTGCAGTACTAAATGCAGGCGAAGCAGGGCAGGGCTTTATGAATGTGGCTGCCGCCGCCGCTGGTCGTTTACGTGGAGGCGCGGCGAAAGTATCCGTCATTTCGTCAGCTTTATTTGGCTCAATTTCGGGTTCGGCTTCCGCTAATGTTGCCTCAACCGGTGCTATTACGTTACCTGCTATGACTAGATTAGGCTACCCCCGCCCTTTTGCCGCTGCTGTTGAGGCAGTTGCTTCTTCAGGAGGACAAATTATGCCGCCCTTAATGGGTGCCGGCGCGTTTGTTATGGTCGAACTAACGGGCATACCTTATAGCGGTATCATGATCGCCGCCTTGCTACCTGCCGTACTCTATTTTTTCGCGGTTTGGGTCGGAATTGATGCCTTTGCCAGTCGCTATGACTTAAAAGCAGTTCCGCTGGATGAGCGACCTGAACTCAAACAAGTCATCATTACCTCAGCCTTTTTCTTAATACCTTTTTCAGTCCTTTTGTGGGGTATGTTTGGAGCCGAATTAACACCTCAGTATTCGGCCTGCATGGCTATTATTGTGGGTGCAGTTTTATTATGGATTGATAGAAATTTAACGTTTGATACTAAGCGTAGCCTAAAACGTATAAAAAGTGTGTGCCTTAATAGCGGCGTGCAAATCGCCACGATTGCATCTATTATTTTATGCGCTTCCATTATTATTGGTGTACTGGGTATTACTGGCCTGGGAGTCAAAATAACTTCATTAATTCTGTCTGGTTCGGGTGGGATGCTGTGGCCAGCTTTATTGCTAACTGCGTTTGCTTGTCTTATTTTGGGAATGGAAGTACCTACGACTGCGGCTTATGTTATCTGTGTTTCTGTTGCGGGTCCGGCGCTGATTAAACTGGGACTTGGGCCGTTACAGACTCATCTGTTTATTTTTTGGTTTGCCTTGTTGAGCACCATTACGCCACCCGTTTGTGGGGCTGTCTTTATTGCTGCTGGTATGGTCCAGGAAAACTGGTTGAAGGTAGCTGGGATTGCGATGTCATTGGGCATAGGGCTGTATCTGATCCCACTGGGTATGATCGCTAATCCGGCTTTAATTGAGCTCGGGTCTGCGGTTGTCCCATCCCTACTGGCAGCAGCGAAGATGGCGCTTGCCTTAGGTATGATCTCTTTTGGGATCATAGCGCCGAAAGCTTTTCTGTTTAGAATTTTCTTGGTGCTAGCCGGCTTGATTATTCTTTTTGTTTAACAGCGTTAAGATTAACCCGTGATGATAAATTTAATTCATGACGAATGTTTACTATGATTTATTCTCCCAATCTAGTTGATTATTTCAGAGCAAAAATCATTGTCGTGAGTGTATTAAGTGAATTCCTTTATGGTTTCAAATAGGTTTTAATTACAGGGTTGTAAAAACAGATATAAACCTATTAAGGATATTGAAATATGAGCATACCAATGGCCCCATCGCTTAATGTTTTTGGCGAAAAACTAGTTTCTTGCAGTGAAGCCCCTATGACCGGGTTTTTCCGTGATGGATGCTGTAATACCAGTGATCAAGATGCGGCTTCACATACAA
>CAWVZP010000197.1:0-6149 GCA_963934675.1 uncultured Gammaproteobacteria bacterium
TCTGGTCATGAGGTTGGTATTACTCTTCGCCTTCAGCTTTCTCTGCTGCAGGCTCTGCTGAAGTTTTAGTGGCAGCTTTCTTAGTTGCCGCCTTTTTTACAGCCGCTTTCTTTGGTGCTGTTTCAGCTACTGACGCTTCTGCGGCAACTTCTGGCGCATCTGCTACTGTCTCTTCAACTGGCGCTTCTACTACTGCTTCGACTGACTCAGCGGCTTCAGCAGCTGCTGCTTCGTTTTCAACAGGCATTTTAGCCACTTCTCTGGCTTTAATTTCACCAGCAATACTCTCTTTACCCACTAAAATAGCATCAGCTGCCATTCTGGTATAAAGCTTGATTGCACGCATCGAGTCATCGTTACCTGGAACAATATAATCAATGCCATCAGGTGAGTTGTTTGTGTCAACGATACCAACAACAGGAATACCGAGTTTAGTCGCTTCCTGAATTGCAATGTTTTCGTAACCGACGTCAATGACATACAGCACATCGGGTAGGCCGTTCATTTCCTTGATGCCACCCAAAGTCTTTTCGAGCTTTTCTTGCTCGCGAGACAACTGCAGAATTTCTTTTTTGCCAATTTTCTCATAGGCATCGTTTTTTGCCATGTCTTCTAGTTCTTTCAAACGTTTAATCGAAGCGCGAACCGTACGAAAATTAGTCAACATACCACCCAACCAACGGTGGTTGACGAAAGGCATACCACACCGCTCAGCTTCAGCCTTAATCGATTCACTGGCAGCGCGCTTGGTACCAACGAACATTACTTTGCCTTTATTTGATGCAACCTTCCCTAAGAAGTTGAGCGCATCTTTAGCCAGCGGCATTGTTTTTTCGAGGTTGATGATGTGAATCTTATTACGCTCGCCAAAAATAAAAGGAGCCATTTTTGGGTTCCAGAAACGAGTTTGGTGACCGAAGTGCACGCCCGCTTCCAACATTTCACGCATAGTGACGTTAGACATAGTTATCTCCAGATAGCTGTCTTGAGTAGTCGGCTATTCACTATGACTACTCGGGGTTAAGCCTCCACGCATCCAGCGATTACGACCTGTTTCTCTGGTAAAAAACAAGCACCCATAATCGAGTGTTGATACGTGTGTGTAATTAAATTTACTCTGGCGGTTGCCGAGAGCGCGCGCTTTATACCATAATCACTCTTTCTCAACAACAAACAAGTGATAATTTATGGGCGTCTCCATCAAAAACAGTGAAGAAATCGAAAAAATGCGTATTGCAGGCAGGCTTGGGGCAGACGTTTTGCATATGATCGAGCCTTATGTGGTGCCAGGCGTCACAACTCAAAAGCTGAATGACATCTGTCATGACTATATCGTCAACCATCAACAAGGTATCCCTGCGCCACTCAATTACCGAGGATTTCCACGCTCAATTTGCACCTCGGTCAATCATGTTGTCTGTCACGGCATTCCTGCTGAAAAAAAACTTAAGGTAGGTGATATAATTAATATAGATATAACTGTAATAAAAGACAAGTATCACGGCGATACCAGCCGCATGTTTATGGTGGGTAAACCCAGCATACAGGGTGAGCGTTTGTCACGTGTCGCTTACGAGTGTATGAAACTCGGTATAGAAATGATTAAACCCGGCATTCGTTTAGGCGATATTGGCCATGCCATTCAAACCCACGCTGAAAAAAATAAATTTAGCATCGTCCGTGAATATTGCGGGCATGGCATCGGCAATGTGTTTCATGAAGACCCTCAGGTTTTGCATTACGGCAAACCAGACACCGGCCTAGTGCTAGAGCCTGGAATGATTTTCACCATTGAGCCAATGCTTAACCTCGGTAAACGTCACGTTAAATTACTTCCTGATGACTGGACTGTTGTCACCAAAGACCATAGCCTGTCAGCCCAGTGGGAACATACTAACTTAGTAACAGAGGATGGTTTTGAAGTGCTCACTGAGCATCCAGAAAAGCCGTTATAACGGTGGCGAGAAAAATGTCAAATGACAACCTGAACAATCTGGTGATCGATATAGATCGCTGCCTGGCACAAATAAGAACGCCGCAAGGCATTATTGCAAAACCAGTGACTGAAGGCCTTAATCGAACGAATGAGCAAATTTTTGCAGCCTTTGACCAAGGCGCACCAATTCAGGTACTCGTTCGTCAAAAATCCGAAGTCATCGATCATGTACTAAATTTTTGTTTCGATAGTTTTGTTAATACTTTAATGGATAATTCAGAACAGTGTCAATGCAGCCTGGTCGCCGTCGGTGGTTATGGTCGATCTGAGTTACTGCCAGGATCGGACATCGACTTAATGATCCTGCTTAGCCAACAACCCGGCAAGCAGCTGGAAACAGAATTATCATGTTTCATCACTTTTCTATGGGATATTGGCCTCGAAGTGGGTCATAGCGTACGGACCATTGAAGACTGTATCGAACAAGGCAAGGCAGATGTTACGGTCATAACCAATATGATTGAAGCCCGTCTCATTTGCGGCGATACAAACTTATATGAACGATTTCAACAAGCAATTGACCCTAGCGAAATGTGGTCTTCTCGCGAGTTTTTTGAAGCTAAATTGAAGGAACAACAAAGCCGTCATTTGCGCTATAACGATACCGCTTATAATCTTGAACCCAATATTAAAGAAGGCCCGGGTGGATTGCGCGACATTCAAATCGTCGGCTGGGTCGCTAAACGTCATTTTGGTACAAGAACTTATCTTGAACTAATTGATCGCGGTTTTATAACGTCTGATGAGTACCAACTGTTAGTTCAAGGCCAGCGTCATTTGTGGAAGGTACGGTTTGCATTACATCGTTTGGCGAAAAGAAGAGAAGACAGGCTCTTATTTGACTATCAAAATCAAATCTCAACTGATTTTGGATTTGAGGCCGGCCCACACAATCTCGCGATTGAACAGTTCATGCAGCAATACTATCGAACTATTATGGAACTTGAGCGATTAAATGAAATGCTACTTCAGATATTCAAAGAAGAGATTTTATTTGCCGACTCCAAAAAACAGGCCAGTATAATCAATGACCGGTTTCAACTGAGAAATTCTTTTATTGAAGTCAGGCATTCCGATGTATTTAAACAACACCCCCCAGCTCTAATTGAGCTTTTTGTATTAATTTCAACCCATGAAGCTTGCAAAGGCGTTAGCGCATCGACCATCAGATTGATCCGAGAACATCTTTATTTGGTCGATGATAATTTTAGAAACAACAATGAAGTTAAACAACTCTTTATGCAATTGATGGGCGCTCCCAATGGGGTAACGCACCAGATGAGAAGAATGAACTCTTATGGTTTTCTGGCAGCTTACATACCCGCTTTTGCAAAAATTACTGGCCGTATGCAATACGATTTATTTCATGCCTACACAGTCGATCAACACACCATATTTGTTATTCGTAATCTCCGTCGTTTTGCGCTGGATAAACATGCAGATGAGTTTCCATTCTGTAATCTCGTCTACAGTAAGCTAGAAGATCCACGCTTATTGTATCTAGCAGCATTGTTCCACGATATTGCCAAGGGGCAAGGAGGTAATCACTCCATCTTGGGTGCTGAAATCGCCACCCAATTTTGCTTTCAGCATAATTTGAACCGAAAACAAACCCGCATAGTATCGCAACTAGTGCGCGATCATTTGTTAATGTCAATGACGGCACAACGAAAGGATATTAGTGATCCAGATGTGGTCCGCGAATTTGCGCAGCGAGTTGGCAGTATGAACATGCTCAATTATTTATACCTGCACACGGTCGCCGATATATGTAGCACCAATCCGAAGCTGTGGAATAACTGGAAAGATGCATTATTTATGCAACTTTATACCGCAACCAAAAAAGTCATTCGGCGCGGCATTGAAAACGCACCTGATATCGATGAAATAATCCAGGAAAGTAGAGATGCGGCATTTGAATTAATGATAGCCATGCCTTACGAAAAGCAGGCTATTATCGATCAATGTAATCAGTTACCTGGCGACTATTTTTTACGCCACGACCCACTTGAAATTCGATGGCATGTTGACACTATATTAGGCAACCCCGGACAACAGACGCTGGTCAAAGTACGTCAGGCTTCCCACTCTAAAACGACTAAAGTATTTGTTTACTGCGACGAAAATCCCAACGTATTTTCTCAGGTAACCGGCGCCCTTGGATCGCTCGGATTGAGTATTCTCAATGCAGAAATTTTCTCAACAAAAAACGACAAAATAATGGATACCTTTATTATTCAGGACCACGAAAGCCAATCGATCACCAATCCATCTATTGTAAAACAAATAGAAGTGGCGCTTATTAAAGCGTTTAAATCAAAAAAAGCATTTAAACCCAACACCAACAAACGCATCAATCGCCGCCTAAAGGCATTCCATCACCCAACTCAAGTTCAATTTGAGCAAGACTATTTCAACCGGAGAACAGTGATGGAAATTAGCGCGAAAGATATGCCCGGATTGCTCTCTACCGTTGCTAACGTCATTGCGCGCAATTCGATTAATATAATCCACGCAAAAGTGTCCACTCTAGGAGAAAAAATTGACGATATCTTTTATTTGACCAATCGCGAAGGCAGTAACATCACCAAACAATCAACGCTGGATAAACTGGAGTCCCAACTGATCACAGCGATTGGTGACATGTACCCATCGGATTAGATTAATAACGATCAAATCGGCAGTTATGAATTTGATGGATTCTCAATTGATTCGCTGGGTTCGGTAAACCACCGGGGACCCTGCTCTGAAATATAAGCGTGATCTTCTAGTCGAACGCCGAACTCGCCGTAGCTACAAATCATGGGTTCTATTGAAAAACACATACCGGGCGCTAACGGCAAATCATTGCCTTTAACAATATAGGGATGCTCGTGAACATCAAGCCCTACACCATGCCCGGTACGATGGGGTAATCCAGGCACCTTATACCCTGGGCCAAACCCGGCAGCTGCTATAACAGCGCGAGCAGCTGCATCGGGTGCTGAACAGGGCGCACCAATTTGCGCTGCCTCAAATGCAGCCTGCTGGGCCGCATGCTCTAGAGCCCAAATTTCCCTTTGTCGCATATTGGGTTCACCGAATACATAACTTCGAGTGATATCAGAATTATAGCCGTGTAAGGTAGCCCCGGTGTCAATTAGAACCATATCATTTTCGGCCAAAGTTTGCGGATAGGGCACGCCATGTGGATAAGCTGTCGGTTCTCCAAACAAAACAATTTTAAAGGTTGATCGGCCGTCCATCCCGCTGGCAATATGCGCCGCATCCAAAAACGACTGGACATCACGAGTATCAATACCCGGTTTAAGAATACGCGCTACTGCGTGTTGCACCTTCAGCGTGATTGCCTTAGCTTGGGTTAGTAATGAAATTTCAGCCTGAGATTTTATTTGCCTACAGGGCCATATTAAACTGTCCGCATTGACAACGGTTAATTTAGATGACGCTTTTTGCAACCCATCAACGATGAAAAACGGTGTCTGTGGGTCGACTGCTAATAAAACAGAATCGGCTTTGGATCGAATTAAAGCCGTTTCTGCAACCGCAGCCATTGGGTTTTCGTGTTCCTCCCACAGCAGAAACTCACCCTCAATGACCATGCAAGCCTTAGTTTTTTGTTCTTCAAAAGTTGGACAAACGTAAATTAAATCACCCGATGCGGTTATGATTGCACCGTGTAATCGCTCACTGGCATGACATCGCATGCCAGTGAAATAATGTAAACTGCTAGTGGCGTCCAAGTAGAGCGCATCAACACTTGCCTCAACCATTAGCAACCGCACTTTTTTTAAACGCGCCTGATACTCATCCATTTGAATGGGAACTGCTGTATCTCGCATGGTAGTTAGCTTGGCTAACTCTATTTCGGCACTGCTGCCGCCTATTCCAATCGTCATTGTTGTATATCTCAGGTTAGGTAATGCTAAATATAGATTACACCGAGCAAGTATTGTAATAAGCCTGTCTTCTCCAATATTGAGATAGGCCTGACAAAGTACAATCGATAGCTGGTGCGAGAATTGCTGTTAAAGTTGGAGGAGAAACTCAGTTAGCTAGGAGCCTGTCAGACTTAGGATAAATCTACTGCGGAAAAGTCATTTCGGCCAAATTTCTCGATCCAATTCGTTGAATAGAACAACTATTCGCCTCA
>CAWVZP010000198.1:0-6147 GCA_963934675.1 uncultured Gammaproteobacteria bacterium
TTACACATCAGTGCAATCGAGGAGGTTTAATTGCATGGATAAAGATTTAAAAATCCTCATCGTGGACGACTTTTCGACCATGCGACGTATTATTAAAAATCTATTACGTGACCTTGGATATAACAATACATCTGAGGCCGATGATGGAGATACAGCGCTACCCATGCTGAAAACCGGTAAGTTTGAGTTCCTGGTGACAGACTGGAACATGCCTGGTATGGATGGATTAACCCTGCTTAAGTCAGTCAGAGCTAATCCAGATCTTTGTAACCTGCCCGTATTAATGGTAACAGCGGAAGCGAAAAGGGAGCAAATAGTGATAGCTGCTGGAGCCGGTGTGAATGGCTATGTCGTCAAGCCTTTCACTGCAATCACGTTAAAAGAAAAGATTGAAAAAATCTTTGAGCGTCTCGAGAAATGAGTAGTAAAGAGACGTTAGAAATATCGGAAAGTAGTTATTTAACTGAAGCTTATATGAAGCGACTGCAATCACTAACCGTCGCTTTTGAATCGAGAGATGAAGCCCAAATTAGCGAAATAGTTGGTGAATTAACGACTTTGCGCGAATCTTCGCTGTATCAAGAGCTAGGGATGTTAACTCGTGAGATTCACGACGCCATGTCTACCTTTGGAAATGATGAGCGCATTGCCCAATTAGCCACCGAAGATATTCCAGATGCAAAGGAAAGACTGAATTTCATTGTGACTAAAACAGATGAGGCCGCTCACCGAACCATGACAGTTGCTGAAGAAACAATGGAAGTTATGGATAGTTTTTCAGGTAAGGCTGATGCCATTCGAGAACGCTGGGCACAGTTTCGTAACCGCGAATTGTCAAAGGACGATTTTATTCAGTTGAGTAATGAAATCACTCAGTTTTTTGATTCAGTCGAACCAGAAAGTGCGACTGTGAATAGCAAGATGACTGAAATAATGTTGGCACAGGATTATCAAGATATTACGGGTCAAATGATCAAGCAGGTTGTGGTCATGGTAAAAGAAGTTGAAGAAAAACTCGTTCGACTCGTCGCTATTTCAGGATTAGGTGATGTTTCATTGACAAAAAAAGAAGTCATTAGTAAATCATCTGATGGTGAGAAAGCCGAGGGGCCTCAGCTACCCACCGCCGATAAAGAAGTGGTCGCGTCTTCACAAGGTGATGTCGACGATCTGCTCGCTAGTTTAGGCTTTTAGGATCGATCAGTAGGTAATTAGAAATATGGCAATCGACTTAGACGATGAAATTCTGCAGGACTTTCTTATTGAAGCAGGAGAAATCCTCGAGCAATTGAATGGGCAGTTAGTTGATCTTGAGCAATCGCCCGAAGATTATGATTTGCTCAATACCATATTTCGTGGATTTCACACGATCAAAGGTGGGGGCAGTTTTCTAGCGTTGACGAATCTAGTCGAAGTGTGTCACCAAGCTGAAGATGTGTTTAATTTGCTCCGTAATCGAGAGTTAGTGCTCGATTCTGCAATGATGGACGCCTTTCTTCGCGTTCTTGATGAAGTTAATAAAATGTTCGATGAAGTTCGCCATGGTATAGATCCTACGCCTGCAGATTCTGCGCTATTACAAAGCCTAATCGATATGCAAATATCTGATCTGAATTCAGAAGTAAATGATGACGATGGTAGTAAAGTTGAAGAAGAGCTAGAGCATAACGACGAAGAGACTGACCTAACAGCTGAGAATGCTGCAAGGGATTTCGTTGCAAGTGACGGCGAAATAACGGATGAAGAATTCGAGAATCTACTCGATAGCTTGCAACAAGATAAAGAATCTAAGAGTGAACCTAAAAAAGAGTCTAAGCCAAAGAAGGTAGAGAGCAAAAAGAAAAGCAAATCGAACAATAGTGATGAAATCAGTGACGAAGAATTTGAGGCTTTGTTAGACAGCTTACATGGCCCAAGTACAGGTCCTAAAGAGCCTGCTGACAAGGTGAGCTCAGTTAAAAAAGAAAAGAAAGAAGCTCCAACAATAGCAAAACCTAAATCCAAAGCTAATGACATATCTGACGATGAATTTGAATCCTTACTCGACGACTTACACGGCAAAGGTAAAGGGCCAAAAGTAACTAAAGATCAGCAAATAATCAATTCAGAGAAAAATGAGCTAGCTAAAAAGTCTGCAGTGGTAAAAGCTTTCGGTGTTGTTGCGGCAGAGTCGGTTGATAAGTCAAAGTTGGTGGCAAAACCGAAAGTAGTGCAGGGTGAGACAACCGTTCGAGTTGATACTGCTAGATTAGATGACATTATGAATCTGGTCGGTGAATTGGTGTTGGCGCGTAATCGGCTCAATACTCTAAAGGGTTCTTTCGAAGACGAACGTGTGCATAAAGCGATATCGAATCTCGATGTCGTGACAGGTGATCTTCAAACGGCTGTTATGAAAACACGTATGCAACCTATCAAAAAAGTTTTCGGACGATTCCCAAGGGTTGTTAGAGATATGGCTCGCAACCTCAACAAAGAAATTTCACTCGAAATGAAGGGTGAAGAAACCGACCTCGATAAAAACCTGGTCGAAGCACTGGCCGACCCACTTGTTCACCTTGTTCGCAACTCTGTCGATCATGGCATCGAAGCCCCAGGTGTAAGAGAAGCCGCTGGAAAAGTGAGAGAAGGCACCGTTATCCTAGCAGCTCAACAAGAGGGTGATCATATACTACTGTCAATATCAGATGATGGCGCCGGTATGGATCCTGAGATTCTTAGAAGTAAAGTCGTCGAAAAAGGTTTAATGGATGCAGAAAGCGCCTCCAGATTAGATAATAAAGGTTGCTTTGACTTGATTTTTATGCCTGGCCTCAGCACAAAGAAGGAAATTACCGATGTTTCAGGACGCGGTGTCGGCATGGATGTGGTGAAAACCAAAATTACGCAATTGAATGGCATGATCGATATTGATTCGACCTTAGGTAAAGGAACAACTTTGACGATCAAGGTACCGTTGACATTAGCAATTCTGCCGACCCTAATGGTTCAGCTAGGCGCTCGTAAATTCGCATTACCTTTATCGAATGTGAGTGAAATATTTAAAATAAGTTCGAAAAAGATGAGTGTTGTTGATGGCCGACAAGTTGTTCTCAATCGAGGAAAGGCACCTTCAATTTTTTATCTGAGAAACTGGTTACTCAATGATGCTGATGTTACCGAATTTGATCTCAAAGAATCTCAAGTCATCATGGTACAAATCGCTAATGCCCAAGTCGGTCTGGTGGTTGATCATGTGATTGGACAGGAGGAGGTCGTGATCAAACCACTTGGTGCCATGTTGCACGGTTTACCAGGTATAGCTGGTTCCACCATTACGGGTGATGGCAACATTGCTATTATTTTAGATGTTCAGGGTTTACTGAAACGATTCTCTTAAAATGACGTTAATCCGATAGTCAAGTTTTAGGTGTTAATGATTATTTTGTCTGGATTCACTAAAAAACGGTACACGTTCAAAAAATGAAAACCTGGGCTGTTATTAATCAAAAAGGCGGTGTTGGGAAAACTACGACAGCCATATCGCTTGCGGGTCACTTATGTGACACAGACAAGCGTTTACTACTGGTTGACTTAGATCCGCACGGCTCACTTACCAGTTATCTTGGTTATGATCCTGACCAAATGGAGACAGGGTTGTATTCTTTGTTTTCGAAACCCACAACGAACCCTTCTGAAATAGCTAAAATGCTATTACCGACACCCATTAAGAATACCTATTTACTCGCGGCGTCGTCAGCACTGGCGACATTAGATCGCCAAATGGGTGCTGGAATGGGTAAGGGGCTCGTTGTGTCTCAAGCTATTCAAGCCGTTGCAAGTAAATTTCACTATGGCATTATCGATTGTCCGCCGATGCTGGGGATATTGATGATTAATGCACTGGCTGCCTGCGACCAGTTATTGATACCTGCGCAAACTGATTACCTTTCCCTGAATGGTTTGGATCGAATGATACATACTTTGGATATGGTCGAAAAGTCGCAACATAAAAAGACACCCTACCTGATAATTCCCACCATGTATGACCAACGAACAAAGGCTTCTCTCGATGCGTTAGAAGCAATGAGAAAAAAACACAAATTTCAGGTATGGGGGTCAGTCATTCCAATTGATACCAAGTTTCGGGATGCGAGTAAGGCGGGTGTTCCACTATCTGAGTTAGAACCTAATTCTCGTGGAAGCCAGGCCTATCTTAAGTTGTTGAATTTTTTGATGGGTATTATGGATAAAAGTGACAAAGATGAAGAAATCAGAAACCATCAGTCTGCTTAAACAAACCAATGCACTTGGCAGCTATCTAGATGATATGCTGCATGATGCAACTCGGTTAGCTAGTGAGATTATCGATCAGCCGGTTGAGCAGCCCATTAAACAGCAACTGATACTAGATGCCTTATCAGAAGAAGCCGCAATAGAAGACGCAGTACCTAGGCACCAGCAGGTAACTGCACTAGATAAAACAGAAGAAGTTGAGTTAGCTGATCGTTTTTCTATAGAGATTGAACCTAAAGCAGACGTTGGTTTAAAGGAGGGCTTATATTCAGGCAAGTCATTTTGTCAGCTCGATATCAGTCAGTTCCCTATCCAATGTCTGATGTTTCGTGTTGGTCTTAACTTGTTATCACTGCCATTAGTAAAAATGAATGGTGTCCTGCAGTGGACGGATAAATTAACTCGGTTGCCTCAATCACCCGACTGGGTTCTAGGAATCCTGAAACACAGGGATACCAACCTTCGCGTATTGGATAGTTCAAAGCTGCTTGGGATTTCTGCTACAAAAGGAATAAAAGCAAACCATATTTTAATATTATCAGACAACGTGTCGGCTATTACCTGTGATAATTTAGAGGATGTGGTGACATTAGAGTATAACGACATACAATGGCAACCTGAGGCAGGTAATCCTCTCATGTACGGCATTATCCGAGAAACACTCGGCTATTTGCTTAGCCCTGAGGCTATTATAGACTCCTTGAATTTAACGACTGAACAATGATCTAACTTAAACATAAACATTTTTTTTTAAAAATAACTTAATATTTTACGGCTGCAGTCGATTACTGTTGTATAAATATATCGTATATATACTCATGATTCATATAGACACTATTCGTGGAGAATAAAATGGCTGGAGAACCTGCAACTGATGCCCGCAGTCAAATGCAATGTGTGACATTTGAACTCGATCATGAAACTTACGGGATCAATGTCATGCAGGTGCAGGAAGTCTTGCGTGAGACAGAAGTAGCGCCAGTACCGGGCGCACCTCATTATGTGATTGGTATTATAAATTTACGCGGTAACGTGGTTAGTGTGATTGACGCGCGCATTCGATTTGGTTTGCCGACAGTTGAACGGACCGATATGACCCGAATTATCGTCATAGAAGCTCAGCAACAAATCATCGGGATCTTGGTGGATAGTGTCGCTGAGGTAGTTGACGTTAAACTGTCTGAAATTGAAACAGCGCCCAATGTTGGTAACGATGAATCATCCCGATATATTGATGGTGTTGTCAGTCGCACTGACAATCTGTTAATACTAATCGACCTAGATAAACTTTTGAGTCAAGAAGAGTGGGGGAGCATCTCAAACATGTAGAGATGTTTATGTGTAAATGGCTGAGTCCTTAATTAGTATTGTGACAAAGACGCTAGTGGTGCAAGAGGCACTAAAAAAGCCTGAGCGCGATAAATCTCAGAAGAAAGCCGTTAAAAAAAATAAGGCAAATAAAAAAGATTCAGCGCACATCATTGATACCTATGCATAACTGTTTGGGATTTATAAAATAAAATTTTCGAGGCTGTAAAAAGTAATTGTAACAAGGCCGCTTCGGTTACATTTCGTGCTTGAATCCTCAAGCACTGTTTGTAACGATCTATTCTTGACAATTGCTTTATGTTACGTATTAATGCAGTCTCGCGTTGATATTATTTTTGCTTGGCTCCTCGCTCTGCAGATTAGCCAGTGGTTTTTTTCACTTCAGCTCCTTGCACTTATTTCCATGGGTGGCATGCCAAGTCTGTTTTGCCGAAGCTAAAACCTAATCATCATAAATCATTATTTTTAAAGACGTACTTATACAAAACTATATCTTAAGAAGTCATCCGAACAGCATTCATAATTTGTCCATAAAGTCTTTAT
>CAWVZP010000199.1:0-6133 GCA_963934675.1 uncultured Gammaproteobacteria bacterium
ATGATGGTGGTGACCTAAAGCAGTCTGCTGTGAAGCCAGGGCTATTGGTGCTATATCGATACTTTAGTGCTTTGCAAAACATAGCAAAACACGATGCGTTGACTGGCCTCAACAACAGAATCATCTTTGAAGATAGACTGACCCAGGCGCTGACTGAAAGTAAGCGATCGGGTAGAAAATATGCTTTGATATTGATGAATATCACCAACCTTGATGATATCAGCGATCGATTAGGCCAGTATATTTCTGATGAACTAATCAGACAGTTTGGTCTTCGGTTGCTGTCCGCTCTACGAGAGACGGACAACGTATCACGTTTTGATAAAAATATTTTCGCCGCTTTTATAGAAGTGAATGACAACGATAAGTTTCCTGGCCTTGTTGAGAAACTGTATGTGTCATTAGTGAGGCAATTTAGTCTCTATGGTCGTGAGTTGGACATTACACTCAATATTGGCAATGCAATCTATCCAGAGCATGGTCATGACTCGACCGAATTATATCGAAATGCCAGTCTTTCGCTGATGGACGCTAGTGATGATGAGTGGCCTATTGCATTTTACAAAGGCGATGACAAGGACGATTTCACGTCTTTAACCATGATTCAATCACTGCGAAAAGCGATTGATAACGAAGAATTCAAATTAGTGTTTCAGCCAGTGGTCGACTTAAGCGATCATAAGACAGTGTATCTCGAAGCCCTGTTACGTTGGAAGGACAACACAGACCATAAGACATCAATCGAAACAACAATTCAACTCGCTGAAAAAAATAACTTGATAAAGCCGCTCACCAACTGGATCTTCGTCGCGGTTTGTCAATATCTACAGACCTTGAGTATTGATAATTTAGTGATAGGTATTAACCTGTCGATGATTGATTTGCATGATAAAAAACTACCGAAACGGATCGAAGGGTACTTAGAGCACTATCAAATTAAACCATCACAGATAGTGATCGAAATTACTGAAGGCCAAATCATGCAAAAGCCTGATGATGTGATCGAGATTTTATCCAAGCTAGCGTTGATGGGTTTGTCACTTTCGATCGATGATTTTGGTACAGGGCAGGCTTCACTCACTTACCTCAAAAAACTACCAGTCGAAAAGCTCAAGATTGACCAATCATTTGTGCGTGATATCGAAATAGATCCTGACGACCAATTAATCGTCAAAGCGACCATCGATCTGGCGCATACACTTGGTATGACCGTTACTGCTGAAGGCGTCGAAACCGCTAAGGGGTATGAATTACTACGTAAAATGAAATGCGACTATGTGCAAGGCTATTATATTAGTCGCCCGATCGAAGCTGATCACATTGCCAGCTGGTATGGTGAAGCGGTGGAGAAAAGTGCAAAGGTTCTTTAAACAGTTAGTCGTTGTCAGCGCGAGTCATTTTGGATTGGCAGTAATATCCTGAAATTGATCTTAAATCAACCCACGTTCGGAAAAGCACGTGGTGTTATCACCAACAATGACGTGATCTAAAACCCTAATATCGACAAGTGCTAAGGCATTTTTTAATCGTTCGGTTATCTGAATATCCGATTGGCTTGGTTCGGCAATACCGGACGGGTGATTATGAGCAAAAATGACACTGGCTGCGTTGTCGGTCAAAGCCTGTTTGACCACTTCGCGAGGATAGACACTCGCACCATCGATCGTACCGTAGAACATTTCTCTATAGATGATCACTCGGTTTCGGTTATCGAGCATGACACAGGCGAACACTTCTTGTTGTCTGTCTCTAAGCTGGCTGTGTAAATAGGCGATAGTTTGGGCAGGGTTAGTCAGGCAGTCATCCCGTTTCATGCCTTCAGATAAATGACGGTTAGCCATTTCTAGCACCGCTTGTAATTGGGCAAATTTAGCATTGCCGAGCCCCTTATGAGTACAAAATTCTGTTTTAGAGGCATTCAGTAGCGCTCGCAATGAACCAAAGTCTGTGAGAAGTTTGCGGGCGAGTCCGACAGCTGAAACATTTTTTATGCCAGTACGAAGAAAAATTGCCAACAATTCAGCATCAGAAAGGCTCGATGCACCGTTCAGCAGAAGTTTTTCGCGTGGCCTTTCTTCAATGGGCCAGTCAGTAATTGCCATGTCTAATCCTTTAGTCAGGTTGCATTATTATGAAAGATGGTCTTTACGTAATCACCTTTGTCATTAAAATAGAGGATATGAACTCAACTCGCAAGAAAAAAATATTGCTTGGCATCACTGGCGGTATAGCCGCTTATAAATCTGCCGAGCTGGTTCGGTTGTTAATCAAAGCAGAATTTGAAGTCCGTGTGGTGATGACAAAATCAGCACGCGAGTTTGTGCAGCCCCTGACTTATCAGGCGTTGAGCGGTCATCGCGTATACACCGATACCTTCGATGGTGAAGCTGATTCGGCGATGGACCATATCGAGCTCGCACGTTGGGCTGATTTGATGCTGATAGCACCGGCCTCATCTAATACATTGGCAAAGCTAGCCAGTGGCTATGCTGATAATTTGTTACTAACGCTATGCCTGGCCTGTAAAAAATCAGTCGCAGTAGCACCGTCTATGAATCAGCAGATGTACGCTAACCCGGCGACTAACAGCAATATAGCTATGCTTAAAAAACAGCGGAAATTGATTTGGGGGCCTGCCTCAGGTGAGCAAGCCTGTGGTGATAATGGCCTAGGTCGAATGATTGAGCCAGAGGCTATAGTAAAGCAGGTGAATATACATTTTGCACCTGGAAAACTGATGGGTAAAACAGTTTTAATCACAGCAGGCCCAACCCGAGAAGCGATTGATCCGGTGCGTTATATTAGCAATAAAAGCTCTGGAAAGATGGGGTATGCATTGGCTAGAGCGGCCTCTCAGGCGGGGGCTTCAGTGATTCTAATAAGTGGACCCGTTTGTTTAACAGCACCCGACCAAGTGCAGCGAGTCGACGTGTCTAGTGCAATAGATATGCGCGATGCAGTCATTCAACGTGTTGAACAGACTGACATTTTTATCGCCTGCGCGGCGGTTGCCGATTATCGAGTCTCTGAGGTGTCTGACCAGAAAATCAAAAAAAAATCTGAAACCATGCAAATCAATTTGACCCGAAATCCAGATATTGTGAGTGAAGTGGCTAATCTTGAAAACAAACCATTCACCGTTGGTTTTGCTGCTGAAACAGAAAACTTAGCTGCCTATGCTGAGGACAAACTATGGCGTAAAAATCTTGATATGATAGCTGCTAATCTGGTCAGTGATGGGAATGCTTTTGACAAAGAAAGCAATGAGTTGCTGGTGCTGTGGCCAGATGGCAAACAAAATTTGGCTTTTGCTAGTAAAGATGACATTGCCAGCCAGCTTATAGACTTGATAGCAGGTCGCTATATGGCTATTAACGAAAGCTGAAATCATTGAGTCTAAACTTTAAACTATTGTTCTAAAAAATTGGCCATAAACACATTGGCCATGCTAATAAACCTGCCTGGTAAAAAAATGATCGCCAACAGTACTATGAATAAGAATAACGTCGCCGATATTCTGATTGAAGCATTGCCTTATATTCAGGCGCTCGACGGAAAAACGGTGGTCATTAAATTTGGTGGTAATGCGATGGTCGACGAAGCGTTAAAAAGCAGCTTTGCACAGGATATCGTGCTATTAAAACAAGTCGGGGTGAATCCCGTTATCGTTCATGGTGGCGGCCCTCAAATTGGTAAATTGCTCGAACAAATAGGCAAAAAAAGCCGATTTATTGAAGGTATGCGAGTCACTGACAATGAGACCATGGATGTTGTTGAGATGGTTTTAGGCGGTTTGGTCAATAAGCAAATAGTATCATTGATCAATCGCCATGGTGGGCGAGCGGTCGGTCTGACCGGTAAAGATGGTGGCATGATTAGCGCCCGAAAAATGAAACTATCGCGTGGCGATGTTGAGCAAAGTGACCTTGGCCAGGTAGGTGAAGTGGAAAGCATCGATCCATCTGTCGTGAAGATGTTGGATAATGATCGTTTCATTCCCGTAATTGCACCCATCGGTGTGGGTAAAGATGGTGCCTCGTACAATATTAATGCTGATTTGGTTGCGGGGAAATTGGCATCAGTATTGGGTGCTGAAAAGCTCCTACTGCTAACGAATACGCCAGGTGTGCTAGATCTCCATGGTAATTTACTGACGGGTCTCGATGCGGCCGAGACTGATCAGTTGATACTATCGGGTGTGATTAAAGGCGGCATGTTGCCTAAAGTTAGCTGTGCACTAGACGCGGTTAAGTCTGGCGTGAAAACCAGTCATATTATTGATGGTCGGGTTAAACATTCGGTGTTACTTGAATTGTTGACTGATACGGGTGTGGGCACCTTAATTAAAGGGACTTGAGTTTCTCATTGTGATAAAAGTTGATCGTAATAACCAGCATCGTTCAGCTACGGGTGAAAGCAGGGCTCCAGTTGGTAAAATAAGTTATCTAATCATGTCATGATACTGGTTTGGGGGCTGCAATTAAAATGATTTGTAAAGGCGTGACTTTCGCAATTAAGCAGCTGAGCCTTTTGGCTAATCACCAAGCTCATAATTAGTTATTACGGTGCCTGGCGCCAGCAGTAAGTTTCACCGAACTTTATTCTAATAAAGACTTGATCGGCGTATAGACCGTTTGTAGGTATTGTTCTCCAGCAGCTGTGGTGACTAATGCAGCAATGCCGATATAGCTAAGCTGCCAGTCAGGGGTGATTTTTATACTATGGCGGTCACTTCTTACCGATTTGAATACGGTGCTCATATATCGAACAACTTTTTCATGGTTTAGTACTTTACCCGCATTTTCTCCACGTTTAATATCGCTTGATAACCTGTTTTCATAAACAAAGTAACGGTGCTGTAAACCGTTTGTTTCTGCTCCAATTGCAGTGGTTTCTAACTCGATCATCAAAGAATGTTGATTCCTAGATACCGACATTTTTAAGTGTATGGGCGATTTCTTACTTCTGTTTTGATGGATCTTAGAAAGCACATTTCGGGTACCGCGGGCTTCCTCGTCATCGACGAAAAATTCAGGTGTGTATATAGATCGTTGTTGATTATTGATACCTAGCTGGCGCTGTCGACTGGTATGTTTAGGGTTTGCAAAGGGATCCTTCCATCCGGTGTAGTCCCAGTAGTCGACGTGAAACGCTAATGCCAAAATGTTGAGTTCTTGTCTGGGTGCTGCGGTCAATGCCGCGAACCATTTGTCTGCTGGAGGGCAACTACTGCAACCTTGGGAGGTATAGAGTTCGACAACGGTACTTTGGTTTGTGCCGCTATACACGGTTAGTTTCTCTACTGAAAATGCTGAAAATGCGGGTAACGTAGCCAAGCAAGCAATGAGAAGTAGTTGAAACATGGTGCCTCCAGAATTTCTGGTCTGATAGACCGGAGGCACTAGTTAGAGTTCACTTTGGAATACGGCGCCAATGCCTTCTATGATGTGCAAAATGAGGCAGATCGGTCAAACAATGTTCAATCACTACCGTAGCGATTTCTATACTCACCGACGGTTTCTAAATGTTCTGTTTGATTGTTGGCTTGCAGGTACTGCAGAATGTCTGCGAGCTGGATGATGGGGACGACACGGATACCGAGTGCCTTGAGCTCCTGTATAGCAGATAATTCACCTTGTCCTTTTTCCTGACGATCAAGCGCAATAGTAACTGAACAGACCGTGGCGCCTAATGATTCGATTAATTTGAGTGACTGGCGGATGGCGGTGCCTGCAGTAATAACGTCATCAATAATCATCACTCTACCCTGAATGGGAGCGCCAACGGTAATGCCGCCCTCTCCATGGTTTTTTGCTTCTTTACGATCAAAAGCATACGGAATATCACGTTGATGGTCTTTGTACAGGCTACTGGCAGTAATAGCAGCGAGTGGTATACCCTTGTAGGCTGGGCCAAACAACAGGTCGAAATCAATGTTGGCATGCTGGATTGCTTCAGCATAGAAAGAACCTAACGCAGCGAGGTCGGCACCCGTATTGAAAATACCGGCATTAAAAAAATAAGGACTGATGCGCCCGGATTTTAAAGTAAATTCACCAAATTTAAGTGCGCCGCGTTGCAGGCAATAGTCGAGAAAACGTGATTGAAATTCTTGCATAGGTCACCCAGATGA
>CAWVZP010000200.1:0-6125 GCA_963934675.1 uncultured Gammaproteobacteria bacterium
GGTTATTAGGTAACTGTGTGGCTTCACCACGAAGCTATTGCTAGTGCCACTAATGGCTGGTGTGCCGTCGTCTCTAAAAGTCAGTTGAATTCGACCGACATCTTTATAGATCGTACTGATAACTGCTCGCCCATCGCTGAATTCGATCTTACCGCCACCGGTTGCTGCAACCGTACCATCTGAATGATTGATGTACGTGGTTACCAGGGTGAGCTCTTTATCAGCGGTGTAGGTTTCGATAATGCCACATTGTGGATCGTTAGCTGAAGTACCGTAGGCTGTGAGATGTAAATTAAATGCTGAACCAGCAATTTGTGTCGGTATGTTATTGTTGATGGATGATAGGTCCGTTAAGGCCACCGCAGTTACCGTAAAACCACTGGCAGCAAAAGTAATGTTGTGTTTTGGATCTAGCTCTTTATCACGAATAGTGCTGTTAGCGTTATCGAACACATCGATATTAAAGGTAGCTGCGCCGTCAGGATAATAAAGTGAAAATACAGCAACGCCTTGATCCTCTGCGTCAAATGTATAGGTGGCTTCACCATTGTTATCGGTAGCATCATTAAAAACACCCTTGCCTGTCAGCAGGCTCCAAGTGCCGGTGCTACTGGGTAGTTGTGTATCAAGCGTGATAGTACCAGTGTAGCCAGTGGTGGTTGAACTATCTAAATTCTTAGCGCTGACCGAAACTGTTTCGGGGGCGCAATGAATGCCGCTAGTGTCATGACTGATTAGGAAATGATCTGGGGCCATGGGGACATACGGGCCAACAGTGCAACCAATCAATCCCATGGTGTTAGTGGCGCCTAAGGTGATGTATCCGTTAGTGGTGAAAAGACCACCACAGCGATCATGAGTGCCTTTTAGCAAAACCTGTGCTCCAGTGGTGATGTAGTTAGCAGCATAAAAAGTGCCTAAGACTTCTGCCTTTACGGTTGCGGAGCCTGCACCTATACTTATGTAGCCTTTTGAATTCCAAGTTATTGTGCTGTTAGGCGTGACATCTTTCAACACCATCTTCATCTCCGCACCAAAGGCAATGTAGGTGTCGGCATTAATAAGCCAATTGCCGTCTTTGTTTTCGCCATCAAACGTGAGGGTTATGCCAGCAGTTGTTGTTAGATCCGCCGCATGATAAACGCCAGCTTTCAGGGTTCTATCTGCGGGCATTGTTGCAATGAGCTGATTTTCTAAGGGCGCTACTTCCGCGGACAGTGTCGCTTGCAGTTGCGTAAGTTCTGTTTTTGCATTTTCTACGGTGGGCTTGGGGTCGTCTGTGAGCGGCATAGATTCGTTTTCACGAGCTGTACCACCAATACTCGCACCTGGGGCGAGTGTAATAGAAGTTCCGGCTGTTGCATCACCGGCTACTTGCGCGCGATCGTTTAGCTCTATAGGCCCTGTTCCGGCCAGCCCGTAGTTCAAATTGGGTTCATTTGGATCTGGATTAAAGCCAACCGTTGCGTCGGCTCCAAGCGTTAGGCCGGTTCCAGCCTTGGCGTAACCCCTGACTTCTGCCGAGTCGCCGAGGGCTATAGGTGTCGCAGCTCCAGACGTAACGTTACCGGTGACAACTGACTTGGCGCCGAGGAGTACGGCGGCTCCGGCTTTTAGGTTGCCTCCGACCATAATATAGTTTGCATTGGTGCCGATAGCACTAGTTGCTCCGAGCGTTGCTGCGTCTCCGGCCGTAACATTGCCACTGACTCTTGCATCCATGCCGAGGCTTGCGGCGGCACCAGCAGTAATATTGCCACCGACTTTAGAAGACGCGCCGAGCGTTACTGCTGCTCCAGCCTCAATATTGCCACCAAACTCTGCAGAAGCACCGAGCGTTGCGCCTTCCACTACGTGAAGATCACCACCAACAACTGAACTCGCTCCCATTGTTATAGCGGCGCCAGAATAGATCACCAGAGTATTCAGGGGTGAATCTAGCTGGGGCGTAGTCGGCGCTGACGTAGTCGCTTGTGCGCCGAAAACAACAGCCAATATCGGAATGAAAAGGATTTTTTTTATAAGTCTCATAAATGCAGCTCCATATTATTAGTCGTCGACATGTCACCAACATGTTAATGAGCGATGCTTGACTTGATTATAAAACTTGATTGATACGTTATCGACATAAACAAGTCACCTGAATAGCCTTAGTTTAGTCTAGCTCAGTTAATTCACAGAGGTATATTTTAGAGTTGCTTTAAAAATTGTTTCACAGGATTATATCAATTAATTTAATAACGTATAATTTACTAAAAGATGAAGTTAAACATTAGAAGTTAGCCATTAATAGAGGTGCCTTTTAGTCGGTTAGTCAAATATGAACTGAGAACTAAGCGCCTGATGAAATGCCCTTTAATTGATAGCTCATTTTGAGACTGTAAACAGATATCTCCTGATGGCCTCACAATGATGCATAAGCCACCTTTGGGTTGTTAGTAACAGGCGCTTTTGGCAAACCATCCCAAGACAAGTATTGGCTGATTTGCGTTCAACAGGGAGACACTGACTTTTGCCAGGTCAACTGCTTCAATGGTTTTTTAATCCAGCCCCTCTGATTTTTTTGGAATTCAACTGTTATAGCTTTAATAATAAAAAAGACTTTAGTCAGAGTTTTTAAGTAATTTAAACCCAACAGAATTGCAGTTATAATTAATTTTTCATTAGTTAAAGCGAAGCGGTTGAAATGACGAGTAAATCTAATTCGCCTGTGATTCTGTGCTTTTCAGCACATGATGCAACGGGAGCGAGCGGTATCGCAGCCGATATTGAAGCGATAGTCAGTCAGGGTTGTCATGCGAGTACGGTGATTACCTGCCTGACTGTGCAGGATTCACAAATGGTGTCGAGCCTGATTCCCATTGATGACTATATTATTGTGCAAAGTGCGCGAGCTGTTCTCGAAGACACGCCGGTTGATGTAATCAAAATTGGTCTAATTGGCAGCGATGAAGGTGTGCAGGGCATTCATAGTATTTTGAACGATTATCCTGATATCCCAGTCGTATTCGACCCGAGTTTAATTGGCAACGACGGCATGGAATTGGCGGATGACGATGTGGTTAAATCGATTCGAGAACTATTAATTAACCATGCCGATATTATAACACTTAGCCCAACTGAGGCAGGCATTTTGATTCCAGAGGCAGATAATCTAGCAGCGATGATGACGGGCTTGATGGAAAAAGGCTGCGAGCATATATTGCTGAGTGGTCGGCGAGACACGGGTACAGCGGTGGTGAATTCTTTGTATCATAATTATCGAGTAATTGAGCAATTTGAATGGCCGCGTCTGGACAATGAGTTTTATGGTGCTGGGTGCACTTTATCGGCGAGTCTTGCCGCTTTGTTGGCTCAGGGACTGGATCATTTAAGTGCTTGTCGTGAAGCGCAGAATTATTGTTGGCAAAGCCTAAAGCATGGCGCTCGATATGGCATGGGGCAGTATCAACCATCGCGACTTTACTGGATGCATGAAGAAGAATAATTTCTCATTCAGGGAACATAATTTTTTATTTTGGAACCAATAGATATGTCTAAATCCGAATCACTAATGCAACGCGCCACTCAGGTTATTCCAGGGGGTGTTAATTCTCCAGTACGTGCTTTTAACGGCGTCGGCGGATCTCCAGTTTTTATCGAACGTGCTGAGGGAGCCTGTCTATTCGATGTCGATGGCAAATCTTATATTGATTATGTTGGCTCATGGGGGCCAATGATTTGTGGGCATGCTAATCCTGAAATCACTGACGCTGTTTGTGATGTGGCAAAAAAGGGTTTGAGTTTCGGTGCGCCAACACAACTTGAAGTAGAGCTGGCTGAAAAGATTTGTTCGGTTATGCCCAATATGGACAAGGTGCGAATGACTTGCTCTGGCACAGAAGCAACCATGAGTGCGATTCGGTTAGCACGTGGTTTTACTGGTCGCGACAAAATTGTCAAATTCGAAGGCTGCTATCACGGTCATTCCGATTCGCTATTAGTTAAGGCTGGCTCTGGGGCGCTGACATTAGGTGTGCCCGACTCGCCCGGCGTTCCAGCAGCTTTGGCTGCATGCACACTGACCATTGAATTTAATAATGTTGAGCAGGTAGAGCAATTATTTGCTGAGATAGGGTCTGAAATCGCCTGTATTATTGTCGAACCAGTGGCTGGAAACATGAACTGTATACTGCCTTCGACTGGTTTTCTTGAGACGTTACGACGTTGTTGCGATGAAGCTGGCAGTGTTTTGATTCTGGATGAGGTCATGACCGGATTTCGGGTTGGCTTAACGGGTGCCCAAGGGCATTACAATATTAAGACTGATCTGACAACGTTGGGTAAAATTATTGGAGGTGGAATGCCGGTTGGTGCCTTCGGTGGACGAGCTGACATCATGGATTACATCGCCCCTGTTGGTCCGGTTTATCAAGCGGGTACATTAGCCGGTAATCCAGTGGCCATGGCAGCTGGATTAAAAAATCTGGAAATACTGTCACGACCTGGTTTTTACGAAGCGCTTATCCCAAAAACTACTCGATTAGTTGAGGGTATTCTTGAAGCAGCAAAATCAAATAATGTTCCAATGCATGCTAATCAGGCTGGCGCTATGTTTGGATTGTTCTTCACTGATCAGTCAGAGGTTACTAGTTTTGCAGAGGTGAATAGGTGCAATATTGATCGCTTTAAACAGTTTTTCCATTTAATGCTTGAACAGGGTATTAATTTGGCACCTTCGGCATTTGAACTCGGCTTTGTTAGTTCTGCTCATACTGATGAGCAAATAGAGCAAACCATTGCCTGTGCGGATAAAGCGTTATCGCAGATTGCCGATTAGTGCTTGGTTAGCCCTTAAAAGCTCAGTGAATAACAGGCGCTTCCTGTTATTCACTGCTTCTTTTTGATTTGATAGTTAAAGTCATGATGGGGTTAAGTTATAAAAAAATAAAGGTCGGGTTAGCGGTTTTATCTCCTCAGTCGTCCGGCCACCTGAGCTTAATTTAGCGCCATTGGTCTAAAGCCCCAGTAAACCTTTTTTCAAATCACTATCGGCAGGAAAGTTGCCTAACCATATTTCAAGTAACGCATTTTTAAAGTCCACACCGGGAATAATACCTTTTAGTTTTTTGTTCTTGGTTATTTTTGTGCCTGTGCCGGGAATATAGTCGAGTGAATAGCGATCGCCTTTGACGGCGTTTGTCTCGAAGTAGCTATAAAATAGTTCGGTACGACTTTTTAGTTGGGTCATAGTTTCTTTATCTTGGTTTTTTTCAAAACCATCGCGCCAAGCTTTCTGCAGTTTTTGCTTTGCGACTTCTTTATATACAAAATCAATTTGCAGGCGATAGGCAGTGGAAGTAGATAAAATCTCGGCAATATTGCTGTTTTTTTCCGCCAGATAAAGTGAGCCAACATAAATATCAACCCATAATTTTTCACGCAACCCAACCCCGTTTAACTGCAATATTTCGCCGTTTTCGGCTGTGATTTCTTCGTCGATATGAATGCCTGCAGTTAGCTCAGAATGAGCCAGTGGGGCGACGAGTAATAAAGCTAATGCCATTATTAATGCTTTCATTCGAACTGATCCCTTGTGATTTGACTTATTTCATTCTAACGCTAACGATGGTTTATTGATACACAACGACGTTATGCCACATTAACGGCTAGTCCTCAGGGTCCGGCTTGTGATACTGAATGATGCCCAAGCGTATGAGTTCAGCATGCAGTACGACTGCCCGATCGAGGCATTTGGGTACTTCGAGTAAGCGTTGTTTTAAATTGCTGTCTAAAGGCAGAAGGTAAATAAGCTGATAGAGTATTTCAGCGAAGCCATCATCTGGATTGAAAATTATAGCCTCCTGCTGACTGATATGCGCTAGCAGTTCTTGCATATAAAGATACTGCGTTGGCGCTTCTTTTTTACTTTCCTCATCTAGTATATTGACGGTGGCGATGGTTAACCCATCGGACTGGGTACGCGTTTTCTCAATTTCGAAACGATGCACGCCAAGTGCTGTGATACCCAGCAATCCATCTTTTCTATCTTGCCAGTCATAAATTTTGGCGATGGTTCCAACTGAGTGAATTTCGCTGTTGGTCTCGATTTCTTCGCCTTTATGGATAAGGATAATGCCAAAATT
>CAWVZP010000201.1:0-6071 GCA_963934675.1 uncultured Gammaproteobacteria bacterium
TGACAAAGCGTTGATAGCACGAACACCGACATCCAATACCTCTCGAATAGGGCTACGATTTAATGGATTAATTTGTTGTCCTTCCAAGGGAGTTTTATCTTTCGAGCCAATGGGACCTTTATTATCGAGTGGCCGACCCTGACCATCGATGACTCGGCCTAATAATTCTGCACCGACCGAAACATCTGATGAGCTTTTAATAGGGATCACTCTAGCATTTGACACGAGCCCCCTGACATCATTAGTTGGCATCAGGTAAAGGCTTCCATCAGAAAATCCAACCACTTCAGTTTCGACTCGACCACCATTTTCAGTAATCACGTCACATTTCGCCCCAATCGGCGCCTGACAGCCAACGGCTTCTAAGGTTAAACCCACCATGCGCGTTAGTACGCCTTCAACGACCAGCCCATCCATTAATTGACTGCGTTTAGCTGCGCTATTGAGTGAATGACACCATTGTGCGGTGGCCTTCGCAATTAGCGGATCGGCTTTTTCTTCATTAGTAAGATCTTTCTGCATATAGAGCCGCTAGCTAATCTTCTTCACGCTTACCACCAAGCACAGATGCTGCCAGTGCTGATAACCGGTTTTCTAATGTTGCATTGATGCTTGAAGATTCTGATTTTATCTTGCAACCCCCTTGCGTAATCATTGGATCTTCGATGAGTTTCCAGCTTTGCTCTTCAGTGTCAGCTTCTATCGATAGTGCAGAACGAACCAGACTCGCGTCTTCGGGATGCAAAAATATGCGAATACCGCGAGCGTTACCGGGTAATAGCTCAATAGATTCTCGGATCAAGCCGATGATTTCACCTGGATCAATTTTGAGTTCTCGTTTCACTAGCTGTTGCGCTAGTGTGACTACAACCTGATTTAATTGTTGCTCTACTTCTTCATTGAGTGATTTGAGTGGATGCTCAAAAAAATCAATCAACTTCAGTAGTCGTTTTTGGGTTGACAATGCCTTTGTAGCCGCCAGTTTTAGCCCTTCTTGATATCCTTCATCCTGTGCATCTTTGCGCCATTGTTCAATTTCATTAGCGGTCGGAATACCAGGTTTTGGTTCAGGATCAGGCTCAACTACACGATTGCGAAGCACCTTGTTAGGATCCGCTGTCATGCTCGGGGCTTGCCATTTTTCGGTTTGATTCATTTAAACCATTTCCTCACCACCGCCGGAGAGTGTGATTTCTCCTGACTCTTCTAACTTGCGTGCAATGGTTAAGATTTCTTTTTGCGCGGCCTCTACTTCACTTAGCTTAACGGGGCCTTTAGCCTCCATATCTTCAACTAGCATTTCTGCTGCACGTGATGACATATTTTTGAGAAATTTCTGTTGAAATTCATCGTCAACTCCTTTTAAAGCCAACGACAGTAAATCAGTCGACACTTCGCGCATCATTGTTTGCAAACCACGATCATCAACACCTCTAAGGTTATCAAACACAAACATTAAGTCCTGAATTTTGGTTGCTAGGTCTTCATTTTCGGCGCTCAGTTCTTCCATTAATTTACCCTCTATTGAAGAGTCCATGAAGTTTAGAATATCGGCTGCAGTCTTCTCACCACCTACCATCGATGACTTAACGTTTTCATTATCGCTGAAATACTGCTCCATGATTGAGTCCAGCTCCTTAATAGCCGCTGGTTGAACGCCATCAAGGGTTGCAATGCGCATTAATATGCCTGAACGCGTATTTCCAGGTAGATGAGTTAATACTTGAGCCGCACTATCAGATTCAAGATAAGACATCACGATCGCAATAATTTGAGGATGTTCAAACCGTATGATTTCAGCAATCGATTTAGGGTCCATCCATTTCAGAGACTCTAATCCGTTGCTGCCGCTCCCCATTAAGATACGATCAATGACGTTACCGGCCTTATCACCCAGAGCCTTCTCGAGCATACCCCGAATATAACTGTCATTACCGATTCCAAGTGCTGTTTTCGATTCGAGCATATCAAAAAAATTATCGATGACATGCTCAACCATAGGACGGGATATATCGTCCATGGTTGCCATGGTGGAACCGACCAACTGCACTTCTTTCGGATTCATATGCTGTAGTATTTGAGCAGCAACCTCTTCACCAAGGGTTAACAGCAATATGCCTGCTTTTTCACCGCCAGACATCTTTTTTAGGGCCCCGCCCTGAGCATCTAATTCAGCCATTATTATTCACTCACCCATTGTTTCATAACATTTGCAACACGAGCGGGATCCTCTAATACGAGTGATCGCGCCATATCTACTTTTTGATCATAAGTGGCATCTTTTCGGCGCATCGCTGCTGCTGGATTATTAGGGTCATCAGATAAATTAGGGAGCCCCATGGCACTATCGCCTGCCCCACCTCCAGAAACTGATGATGGCGAACCACTCACTGCTGCGTTATTATTTGCGGCTAACGCCTGAGATTCGGAATCCACTTCGATTCTATTTGGCAATAGCGTTCGGAGGAAAGGTCGACCAAACATTAAATATAAGATGAGCAGACCAATAGCACCAAACACTTGCTTTAAAAGGTTAAGTACCCAGGCTTCACTTAGCAGGCTCTGCCACCAAGGTATTATGGTGGCCACCTCTTGTTCTATTTGGAGGAAGGAAGTGTTGATAACACTCACTGAATCACCACGATTTTCGTCAAAGCCAATTGTCTCTTTGACCAGCTGCACAAAGCGCGCAATGTCTTCATTTGTATAGGGCACTTTTTCAATAGTACCATCTGCAGCAATGGTTGATTTATTATCAATAACAACGGCGACTGATAGCCGTTGAACCGATCCTACCTGACTATTGGTATGGCTGATGATTCGGTCAACTTCAAAGTTACGGGTTGACGAACTATTTTCGCTGGTCGGTATGGGTGCCTCAATACCGTCTGCGTCTCCTTCAGCATTGGGTGCAGTAGTCCCTTCACCAGGTGGCTGATTAGTTAACGCGCCTGGAATACCGAGTATTTTCGACAGGCTAGTGCTTTTCTCTTCAGATAACTGTTCACTTCGAATAACGCTACGTTCAGGATCAAATGCTTCTCTCGTTGATTCTACCTCAGCGAAGTCAAGTTGTGCTGCCACCTGAGCATTCACCTTTCCAATGCCAACTATTGGCTGTAGCAAGTTGATAATTCGATCAGCCATGTTGTCTTCGAGCAAACGAGAGTATTCATATTGTTTGCTGGTCTGCGCCATGCCGGCATCGTCATCCTGCGTTAGCAACCGACCAAACTGGTCTACAACGGCGACTTCGCCGCTTTCAAGCATAGGAATACTGGACGCAACCATTTGCACTATTGCATCGACTTGACCTGGGCTTAAAACTCGACCTGGATAGAGCTTGATGACGACAGATGCACTCGGTTTAATACGATTACGGATAAAAATAGATTGTTTCGGCATAGCTAAATGTATGCGAGCCTTTTCGACACTGCGGATAGATTCAACTGATCGCACAAGCTCAGCTTCTAACGCATGATTATATCGAGCTGTTTCAATGAATTGACTGGTGCCTAAGCCCTGGTCTCCATGCAGCATTTCCATACCCTGTGCTGCGGTGGAGCCCGGTAATCCCTGGGCTGCCAGCTTTAATCTTGCTGCGGGCAACTTTGCCTGATCAACCATGATGGAACCTGAACTTGCATCTAACTTAAAGTCAATATCACTGGCAGTTAAAACATCAACAATTTGAGCTGCATCCTGCCCAGACATATTGCTATATAAAGGGGCATAGTTTGGTTCTGATGTCCATAAGGCAACTACTGTACCAATAGCAACTGCAGCAGCTAAACCGATTAATCGCCCAACATGACGAACTGCACGAGATTGCGCAAACGCATCAATTGGGTTCATTGCTGAACCGGTTGCTGCCTCATTATTTTGAGCGGCTGATTGTTGATTTAACGGTGTTTGAGCCATCGTTTTATACCGGCATATTCATAACGTCCTGGTACGCCTTCATTAACTTATTACGTACTTGAGACAAAGCTTCGAATGAAATTGTTGACTTCTGAGCAGCAATCATCACTTCCGACAAGTCAACAGAGTCGTCGCCCATTTCGAATGCTTTCTTCATGCCACTCGCCTCCATTTGAGTTTCGTTGACCTGGTTAACGGCTTTCACCATCATGCTTGAGAAGCTTGTGCCCTCATCGACTTTTTGTTCAAGCGGTTGCATCTTGCCCTGCGACATAGACTCAAGGGCTTGCATTTGGCTAATCAGGCTAGCTTGGCTAATATTATTCATCGCTATCTCCTACAGTCATCTTCTTGACGAATTGAACATTCGATTGCCTACTCAGTTTCAATATCGTTGTTAAAAGTAATATTTTTGACATTTTGACCTTATATATAGCCAGTTTGGTAACGCATAAATAGTATTTAGCAAAATTCAAGCCAAGTTTAATTGTCGAGGTAAGGTTGAAGGTTAGAACTCAATGCCAATTGGTTGGAGCTGAAATTTAGATACTTAGCGTGCAGATTTAAAGTCTGGCTTGCTCTAAGTCACTAATGGACAGGTAATACGGTTTATAGTTATTTTTATAAACCGTATGGAGTACGGGCATTATGCAGGATTTAGAGAAGAAAGGCATAAAACAAGAAGGTGTATTCAGCACCTGTCAATTGGTTATAAGACGCTGAATTAGCATTTATTTAAGTCATTTTAGGTTAGCTTCTCGGTAATCAAGGCACCCGTATCACGCAATCTGGCCAGTTTATAACGTAAAGTTCTAGGGCTAATGCCTAACTTTTCAGCTGTTTTTTTGCGACTGCCTTTTAATTCACGCAACGTTTCAATGATGACTTCAGTTTCCCTATCGCGCAAATCATTATGCAAAATACCACTGTCGTCGCTGGATAAGGTCGTATTCGATGGAATCCTAGTGGCATCCGGTGACGGTGATTCGAGCATGATATCAGCCGCACTGATTTCACTGCCCTGTTTTAATATCAGCGCGCGCTGAATAACATTATCGAGTTCACGTACGTTGCCACTCCACCAGTGCTCGCTAAGTAACTCACAAGCTGTGTCAGATATTTGAATTTTCTGTCCTGCCGCTCGATTATATTGTTCGAGTATTTTTTTAGCTAAAGGAATAATGTCGCCTGGACGTTGACGTAATGGCGATACAGTGATGGGGAAAACATTGAGTCGGTAATAAAGGTCTTCCCGAAACCTTTTTTCAATGACTTCTTTTTTCAAATCCCGATTACTGGTAGCAATGATTCGGACATCAAGGTTGATTGTTTTCGAACTACCGAGGCGCTCAACTTCCTTCTCTTGTATAACTCTGAGTATTTTCGCCTGCAGACCCAGATCCATTTCTGTAATTTCGTCGAGCAATAATGTGCCGCCCTGTGCTTGTTCAAATTTGCCAATGCTTGATTTAACAGCCCCAGTGAAGGCACCTTTTTCATAGCCAAACAAGGCGGCTTCCAACATGTTCTCGGGTATAGCGGCGCAGTTGATCGCAATAAACGGTTGACCTCGTCGCTCAGATTGCTGATGAATATAACGCGAATAAACTTCTTTACCGACACCACTTTCACCATTAAGCAAAACGGTGGCTTCTGTATTGGCAACACGACCGGCCATTTTTAAAGTATCGATACTAATAGGATCCACTGCAACCGGTGCTTCATCACTGGCACCCGGTTTAATCATTTGTTTCTTTAGGGTGTTTAACAAGCTGCCTACTTCAAATGGTTTCACTAGGTAATCAGCTGCTCCCGCTTGAATCGCATCCACGGCTTGAGGTATGGAGCCATAAGCAGTCATTAGAATGACCGGTATGTTGAGCTGTTTTTTCTGAATTGAAGCGAGCAATTCGTAACCGTTACCAGGGCTCATCTGTACATCACTTAATACTAAAGAGACTCTATCAGTTGATAAGAACTGTTCCGCCGCCTGCCCGTTTTCAACGTCTTTAAAACTTATCTTGTTGATGTCAAGCATGTCGCAAATGGCTTCGCGTAGGCCTGCGTCATCTTCAACTACCAGTACATCTATCATTCAACTGCCCTCTGTTCGTGGCGCATTATTAATTTTCACGGGCTGTTTGTCTGCA
>CAWVZP010000202.1:0-5835 GCA_963934675.1 uncultured Gammaproteobacteria bacterium
GCAGGTGCTATTCCATTTGGCAAAACAGTGACGACTGAATTTGCCTATTTTAAACCTGGTAAAACCAGTAACCCACATAACTTGAACCATACACCGGGTGGTTCTTCCAGCGGTTCTGCCGCAGCGGTAGCGGACAACATGCTACCGTTTGGGTTTGGCTCGCAAACTGCAGCCTCATTAATAAGACCGGCTGCTTATTGTGGTGTGGCAGGTTATAAGGCAAGTCACGGTAGTTTTGATTTACAAGGTGTGATGTCGCTGTCTCCCAGTTTAGATACCTTAGGGTTCTTGGCTCGTGATATAGAAGATTTTGAACTCGCGCGCAGCGTTTTATGCGGTAGTACGCCAGCTAAATCTATAGATCTTGAAGCCGCACCATTGCGAATATCCTTATTTCGAGGGCCTCACTGGCATGACGGCTCATTAGAAATGCGTGATGTCTGCAGTCGCGCCATGAGTGAATTAAAAGTCGCTGGGGCACAGACAGGTGAGCTGGCCTGTCCGGAAGTATTCAAGTTATTAACTGAAGCCCAGAAAACTGTCATGGCCTACGAAGTTGCACATGCCCGAATTTACGAATACAGCCATTATAAAGATCAGTTAAGTTTGCAGTTTAAACAGCTGGTCGAATCGGGTCTTGCCGTGAGTCGAAGTGATTTTGAATCAGCCTGTACGGCACGTGACCGCGCTGCCCGAATTCTAGAAACGATGTTTATTGATACTGACATTATTCTGACACCTGCAGCGCCTGGGGAAGCACCACTTGGCCTTGATGCAACAGGAGATCCATTGTTCAGTCGCGGATGGAATTTGTTAAAAGTACCCTGTATTTCTATTCCCTACGGTAAAGGACCGAACGGATTGCCTCTGTCAGTTCAGCTGGTGGCACGCATGGGTGCTGATGATGATCTGCTTGCTGCAGCCAAATGGGTTGATCGACAGCTTAATGATCTAACGATTTAAATTAAGCGTTGGCTTTTTGAAGGAAGTCAGCCATCAAATCAGCATAGCTCGATTCGACCGCAATCTCGAAGCCGTTATCGACTCGAATCAATAAACCTTTTATGCCAAAAATGTTGGTGAAGCTGACGCCATTTTCTGGGAATGCTGTCGGATGATGATCGATTGGACTGGCGATACTAATAATCTCAGCTGCGTCAGGGCCACTCACTTCAAAGAATTTAAAGGCATCACTTACCTGTACAACACTGATTTCAATAGGTGCTGCACTGGGATTAGTCATCTCGAGCAAATGATCTTCAAGTTCAATTTCAGAGCGCATTAACCAATGCTCTATGCCAACCCAATAGATTTTGAACTGTTGGTTTGTGATCGAAGTGTTGGGTTTATTGGGGAATTCTGGCAAATCATCGTCTTTGATCCAGTTTTTTATGGCCTCTGCGTCACCTTGCAAATCAATCATTGCATTCAGTGCAAGCTGTTGTATTTTTACGTCGTATCCCATATCAGCTCCGCAACAATTGGCCTTTAACATCATAAAAGCAGGGCGCAGTCACTTTGGCTGTTACCACGTGATCTTTACGTCTAATGTAAATAGTTTCATCCATCCGGTGCTGACCATTTTCCAATAGTGCAAGTGCAATCACGCGATTATGCACCACACTCCAAACACAGGCAGTAACAAAACCTTCTGAAGACTCTCGCCGGCCTCCGGGTGTAATAGGGGCGCTTTCATCGACTAATTCCTTTGGATCATCTGGCAGCAGTCCAACCAACTGCCAGCGAGATGGATTCTCTGCCAAACGAATCTCATTGGCTCTTTTGCCAATATAGTCGGTTTTGGTTTTTGACATGGCCCAGTTCAGACCAAGGTCTTGCGGCGTCGTGGTGCCATCAGCTTCGTGACCTAGCGATAGGAAGCCTTTCTCAACACGTAACACATGATTTGACTCAGACCCGACGGGTGAAATATTAAAAGGTTTGCCGACTTTCATGATCGTTTCCCACAAGGCAAGCGAATCACGCGAACGCACATTAATTTCGAAGCTGAGCTCACCCGTGAAGCTAACCCGACATACGCGTGCTTGAAAACCACCCACTTTACCTTCACGCATAGCCATAAATGGGAAAGCTTCATTGGACAAGTCAATATCAGTACCGAGTGCCTGCATCATTTCGCGTGCTTTTGGTCCACATAAAGTGGCATTAGCCCATTGCGTTGTTATTGTAGTAATTTTGACTCGCCAGTCGGGACGATGCGTTTGCAGAAAAGATTCCATATGCTGATTAACGGCGTCAGCATTCCCGGTCGAGGTCGACATGAAGTAATGATTATCAGCCAGCTTAAAGGTTACGCCGTCGTCAAAAATAATACCGTCTTCATTCAGCATAAGACCGTAACGGCCCATTCCAACCTTGAGATTGTCGAAATTGTTGGTGTAAAGCATGTCGATCAACTTTAAGGCGTCTGGACCTTTAATTTCAAATTTACCGAGTGGTGCCCCGTCATAAACGGCTAAGCCTTCTCGCACCAGTCGTGATTCGCGATTGACTGTTGTTTGAAATGATTCGTCTGAGCGTGGGTAATAACCTGGCCTTCTCCAACGTGCCCCCGACTCATACATTTTAGCACCATGATCTTTATTCCATTGTGTAATCGATGTATGCCGATAAGGTAGGTAAACACTGCCTTCTCGGATGCCTGTCAAAGCACCAAATTCGATTGGCACGAAAGGCGATCGAAATGTCGTGGTACCGACTTCATCCGGTTCACAACCATTTTTGAGTGCAATTGCACCGATCACATTGAGATTGCCCGTTTTACCCTGATCGATACCCATGCCTGCAGTCGTATAACGTTTGACGTGTTCGACAGCATCAAAACCCTCGCGCATGGCAAGATGCACGTCAGATAATGTGACATCATTTTGGATGTCGATAAAGCTTTTTGAACAAAGCGACTCATTAAGATCAACATGCCACAAAGCTTCTATTGAGTATTCTGCTTCAGGTTCTAAGGGTGGCAAAAGAATCGCATTGCCTGGGTCCAAATCGAGCGCTTGCAAAGTCTTTTGAACAGCGTCTTCCATTACTTGTTGCAAAGTAAAAATAGCCGAGGCTGAACCAATACATTGGCAAGCCTGCACCGCTTCGCCAGGTATGAATGTGGCAAGATTGGCATCGTATTTAACTTTGCCACGTGATTGCGAAAATAAATGCACCGTAGGGTTCCATCCACCAGAAACACCGAGCAGATCGCAAACGATTTTGGTTGTTTCACCTGTTGCAGCATTCTTTATGGTGATAGCACTTAAATGTTTTGTACCGTGGCATTGTTCGACGACAAAATTTCTGAATACATGAATGTCCTGTAGGTCTTCGGGCAAGTCATTAACACTACTGCGGCTGTCGATAACCGCTACTAGCTCGACGCCAGAAGCCTTTAAATCGCGCGCTACGGCATAAATGCTGCTGTTATTTGCGAAGAGGACGGCACGTTTGCCCGGTTTTACTGCATAGCGATTAACGTAGGACTGAATGGCTGATGCCATCATGACGCCGGGACGATCATTGTTGGCAAAGACTAGATTGCGCTCTATGGCGCCGGTCGCAATTAGCACCTGTTTTGCTCTAACCCTCCAACTACGTTGAAAAACATTAGGGGTGGCGGGCGAGCGTTCGGTAATAACTAATAAATTATGCTCGCGATACGCCCAGACAGTGGCTTCAGTCAAACGTGTGACGTTGTCCATTGCATCCAGTGAGGCTGTTGTTTCTCGAGCCCAGTCGATGGCTTCTTTTCCGCCTATTTTAAGATGCTGTGATAGTAAGCTGCCTCCGGATTCTAATCCATCGTCAGCGAGTATCACGCGAGCACCGCTACGAGCCGCCTGAAGTGCCGCAATTAAACCTGCGGGTCCAGCACCGACAATTAAAAGGTCACAATGAGCATTGCGCGTTTCATAATGTCCTTGATGATGAGTTTTATTGGGTGCAGATGCGAGCCCTGCAGCACGGCGAATTGATGGTTCAAAAAAGTGCCAGTTCGGCCATTTAAAGGTTTTGTAATAAAATGCAGCCGGGATTAGTTTGCTGATGTACTGATTTATTGCCATCAAATCAAAGTTGGGTGAGGGCCAACAGTTGACAGAGCGGGCATTAAGGCCAAGACGAATTTGTACCCGCGTAATTGGTTGGTTGCCCGACTCTTCATCACCAACTAGTTCAACCAGTGATGAGGGTTCTTCATAACCAGAGCCAACAATACCGCGTGGACGATGATATTTAAAACTGCGAGCGGTTAAATAAATACCGTTAGCCATTAGCGCTGAAGCAAGACTATCACCCGAGTAGCCTTGATAAGTGGTGTCGTTAAATTGAAATGTAATCGTATGATTGCGATCGATCAAACCGCCTTTCGTCTGACGAAACAAGTCTTTGCTCATGACTCGATCTCGCTTTCGATAATGTCGTGACTGCGAGTATCACGTGTAATAGTAAGCCAGCAACCGCAGCCGCGAACATGCCACCAGCGTTCTTGCACCGGTCCAAGTGGGTTTTTTGGCACGGTCAGATAGTCGATCCAAGTCGTGTCATCAATTTGAGAAATATCGTCAGGGCGACGATTTTTTAATGGTCCACCGTAGACGAATTCGACTTCGTTACGTGGGCCACAAAATGGACAAGATATTTGTAACATCAGGTTGCTGTCGTCGTGCCGGCTTCGAGTATGAAATCGAGCCGTTTGAAACGATTCAGTGAAAAGGGCGCCGTCAGTTCATGCTGTTCATTTTTCGCAATTAAATGTGCCAGCGTATAGCCACCCGCTGGCACAGCCTTGAATCCACCCCACCAGCCTGCAGAAACATAGAGCCCCTGTACATCTGTTTGGCTTACGATAGGGGTCGCATCATGGGCAATATCGAGTGTGCCGCCCCATTGGCGCATCAGCTTGAGCCGTTTGAAAGAGGGGAATAATTCCAGCATTGAACAAACAGCATCTTCAAATACCTGTTGTTTAATGTCGCGCCGAAAGGATTGACCCGCATCGGGTGCGCCGCCGATTACCAGCTCACCCTTGTCTGATTGGTTGAGATAAACGCCAATGTCTGGGCAGTTAACGATGACATCGATGATCGGTTTCACTGGCTCTGAGACAAAAGCGCTCAGGTTGAAGGATTTGAGAGGTAACTTTAAACCAATAGTGTCAGTAATTGACGTAGTATGGCCAGACACCACAACGGCAACCTTGTCGGCGTACACCGTGCCACGATTGGTTTCAACGCCGTTAATACTGCCATCTGTCGAATTACGTAAAAGCTTGAGGACTTCTGTATTCTGATGAATTTCTACACCACGGTCATCTGCAGCCCGCGCATAACTCCAAGCCACTGCATCATGGCGGCAGACTGCTGCAGAAGGATGCACCATACCTGCCAGAATTGGCAAACGTGATTCTGGCCCACCACCGGTTAGGGGCGGAATGCGGCGGCGTAATTCATCGACCTCTATGCGTTCATAAGCCGATCCATGAAGATCACCGTTAAACATTCGACGCTTAATTTCACGCAACTTTGGGTAAGTTTGAACTACGTCGATCATGCTACGCTTCGAATACATTAAGTTGTAGTTGAGTTCTTTTGTTAGTCCTTCATAGAGTTTGACCGACTTGACGTAAAACGGAATGCTCTCATCACGCATGTAATTTGAACGAATTGTTACCGTGTTGCGCGCTATATTACCACCCCCAAGCCAGCCTTTCTCCAGCACTGCCACGTTAGTAATACCATGATTTTTTGCCAGGTAATAAGCGGTCGCCAGCCCATGTCCACCAGCACCAATTATGATCACATCATAACGTTTTTTAAGGGGAGG
>CAWVZP010000203.1:0-5777 GCA_963934675.1 uncultured Gammaproteobacteria bacterium
CCACAAATACGGTAATGTTGAAACGGCCCATTACGAACTGGCCATGGGCATTACTGGTTTGATGAAAGCAAGCTTGTGTATTGTGCGCGAAGACAAAACCAGCTACGACAAATACCTGCCCATCATGCAGGAACTATCCGATTTATCGGAACTATCTTATCGAGAATTAACCGACAAAACTGACGGTTTTTTCGAATACTTTTATGAGGCGACACCGGTTAGTGAAATAGGCTTGATGAATATTGGGTCGAGACCTTCACATAGAAGAAAAGGTGATATGTCCAAGTCCTCAGTACGCGCCATCCCCTGGGTATTTGGCTGGAGCATGTCACGTCACATGATGCCCGCCTGGTATGGCGTAGGGTACGCCATGTCCCAATGGTTGGAGAAAAATCCGAAAAAGCTAAAGCTACTCCGAGAAATGAATCAACAATGGCCTTTTTTTGCCGCCATGATTAGTAATCTACAAATGTCACTATTCAAATGTGACATGCGTACAGCACTCGAATACAGCAAACTTTGCCAAGACAAGACTCTAGGAAAAACTGTATTTGGCAAGGTTCAAAAGGAACATAAACAGACGGTTGAGCACTGTTTAAATATCGCCAATGTAAAACAATTGTTATCGAATGACACCGTGCTAATGCTATCTCTCGCCCGTCGTGATCCTTACCTGGATCCGCTCGGATACCTGCAAATCAACCTGTTAAAAAAGTATCGAGACGAGTCAACTACAGAAGAGCAGCGGATGGAATGGCAAGGTGCATTACTGAGTTCGATTAATGCAATTGCAGCTGGACTACGAAATACAGGTTAAGCGATTAATTCGCTTTAACTTCTATTTAAACCGAGGAAGTTAGTTCGAGCACGTCACTCAAACTCGGTGCTGATTCGGCAGCACCAGCTTTAGTAGTGGATAGCGCACCACAGGCGGCGGCAAATTCAACCGCCTTACCAAGTGATGCCCCCAGTGATAATTGATAGGCAAGTCCGCCGTTAAAGCAATCGCCTGCGGCGACGGTATCAATACTATCCACTTTAAACGCTGAAACAAAGCCGTCTTCAGTTTCGCTTTGATAGTAGACACCTTTAGAACCAAGTTTAATAATTGCGATTTTCACGCCTTGCGCACGTAATAAGGTCGCAGCCTGAGCAGCTTGGTTTGCATCCTTTGGTTTTATGCCACACAACGCTTCTGTTTCGGTTTCATTCGGAGTAATAATATCAATTCGTTTCAAAATAGCCGGATCTAATCCATCGGGTGGTGCGGGTGCAGGATCAAGAACCACAACACCATTATTAGAGCGAACAATATCGGCAGCGGATAAAGCCGCTAGCAGCGGAATTTCCATTTGTAGCAACAGAACTTTTGTTTGCTCAAAAACTATTTTATGACGCATAACATCGCTTTGGTCAACTGCCATATTGGCACCGCCTATCACAGTAATGCTATTTTCTGCCTGAGCATCGACACTGATGACGGCAATGCCGGTGGCATCAGACGGATCGACATGAACGCTCGCAGTGTTGACCCCAAATTTAGAGAGTAACTTTTGCGCATTGTTACCAAATTCATCATTACCAATGCGGCCTACAAGATTTGCCTTAGCGCCCAAGGCAGTAATGGCGACCGCTTGATTACAACCCTTGCCACCTAGCCCAATCGCATAGCGTTGACCGTGTAACGTCTCTCCAGATTTTGGTAAGCGTTCGCTATAAGTAGTCAGATCGATATTAATGCTACCAAAAACAGTTATAGTCATAATATTTTCCGGCTAATGTCGAACAGAATCTCTAACCACCAGGCTAGGCGTCAACTGTAAGTCAGATGGTATCTCGGTTCCTGTACCCAGATGATTAATAATTCTCTCAGCGGCACTTAATCCCAATTCAAAACTCGGTTGGCGGACAGTGGTCAGTGCAGGCATTAAGAAAGCGGCAAGCTCAAGATCATCGTAACCAATAATCGATACGTCATCTGGAATCGAAAGACCATTCTCGGCAAGTGCTCGAAAAGCACCCATTGCCATTAAATCGTTGAAGGCAAAGATAGCTTTTGGTATAGAGCCGGACTGAATTATTGCCTTCATTGCAATATATCCGCCCTGTGCTGAAAGTTCACCTGGCACTATCCCGCGATTGTTAATCTTCAAGTTTGCAGCTTCCATTGCGGCACTAAATCCTAAAAATCGATCTCTTGACCTTGGATGGTTGTCCGGACCAGTCAGACACCCAATGTCTTTAAACCCTTGTTTGATCAAATACTCCGTCGCCAAACGTCCGCCAAATATTGAATCGTCTTCGATGGTCGCGGCCTCTAAACCAGGCTCAGAATCAAGTATGATCTTTGGCAGATGGTTTAATTTTGCTAACTCATGATAAAATACGGCGTCATTGTTAATGGTCATGATTACCAATGCGTCAACTTGTTTTTGCACGAGAGTTGTTAGATAAGACATTTGTCGATCGATCTGATCACCCGAGTTACATAGAATCAAACTGAAATTGTTTCTATAGCAGCCTTCTTCGACCCCATGTACGACTTCGGCAAAAAAAGGATTGGTACTATTAGTCACTAACATGCCGATGGTTTGGGTGCGTTTTAATTTTAGAGCACGCGCCAACATACTGGGTTGATAACCGAGTTCTGCTATCGCTTTTTCAACATTCTCCCGAGTCGCTTTTGCCACCTTTCGAGTACTGTTAACAACATGTGAAACAGTAGAAGCCGACACGCCAGCCAAACGAGCCACATCTTTGATGCTAACCATATTTGTAATACCAAAGATTAGAGGAAATCGGACTAGCAACTTTACCGCGTTACCCGACACAGATACCTAAAGAGCTCTAGGTCGAGTGGGTTAGTCTATCACTAACCCACCCTACCCCTAAAAATAGCGACATTACCTAACAGTATTGCGCTCCTAACTCTTTATCCTGATCTACTTGGTTATTAATTTCAATGCAACCGGCGTATATTCCTCGACCATCGCACCAGTCAAAATTTTATGCGCAGCAGCAACACCATCAGAACCAATCTTTCCAGCTTGTTGGGCGACAGTCGCAAGCATTGATCCGTCATTCACCGCTTTGACACCATCATCAGTACCATCAAAACCGACCACTAAAATATTACGTTTTGCAGCCTGAATTGCCTTAATTGCACCCAGAGCCATTTCGTCATTATGGGCGAAAACAGCGTCGATATCCGATTGAGCCTGCAGTATATTCTCCATCACATTGAGACCTTTGGTTCGATCAAAGTTAGCCGCCTGACTGGCGACTATTTCGATACCAGGTGCCGTCTTTATTGACTGATGAAAACCTTTTCCACGATCACGGGCTGCCGACGTACCGGGTACACCCTGCAATTCAACAACCTTACCTTTGCCGCTCAGTTTCTTAATAACCAGATCTCCAGCCATTACACCACCAAGTACGTTATCAGAGGCGACGTGTGACGCTACCTTCCCACCATTAGCACCACGATCGAGCGTAACCACTGGCACATTTTTGCGATTTGCCGCTTTAATGGCGCTGCGTACAGCATCAGAGTCGGTAGGATTGATCATTAACAATGAAATGTTTTTATTCAAAACGTCCTCAACATTGGCCAGTTCCTTCGCTGGATCATTTTGACTATCCAGCACCAAAATGTCATACCCCAGCTCTTTTGCCTTCGCTTCCGCTCCTTCTTTAAGTGTAACAAAAAAGGGATTGTTTAAGGTCGAGACCACCAACGCAATTGATTCAGCCGCTGAAGCCGTAACCGACATTGCCATCATCACCGAACCAACGGCTGCTACTTTTAATATTTTTTTCACTTCTCTCTCCTGTTTACATTTAAAATGAACTACTGTGATTTGCCACGGCTATCAACAGCCACAGCCAATAAGATGACCGCTCCTTTGGCGATCATTTGATAATAAGAAGACACATCCATAAGATTTAACGCATTGTTCAAAACACCAATGATCAGTGCACCAATTAGGGTTCCGCTGATCCGGCCTCGCCCACCCATCAAACTGGTACCACCCAATACAACGGCCGCAATCGCGTCTAACTCATAAGAGAGCCCGGCAGTTGGCTGCGCTGACTCCAGCCTTGCAGTTAAAATGATGCCCGCTATTGCAGCAAGCGCACCGCTAATCGCGTAAACACCAATTTTTATCCTCGACACATTAATACCAGCAAGTCGAGCGACCTGCTCGTTACCACCGATGGCATAAACATAACGTCCCATTTTGGTGTGATTGAGGACAAACCAGCACAAAGTGAAAACCACAAAGGCAATAATGACCGGCACAGGAATGCCAAGGATATAGCCACCACCCCACTGAAAAAATGCCTCAGCAACGTCCAAGTCACCCGTCGATATTGGGCGGCCATCACTATAGACCAGCGTCAGACCACGTATTATCGTCATACCTACCAGTGTCGCTATAAATGGCTGCACACCAAAGAAGCTGATCACCGCGCCACCACTAGCACCCAGTGCAGCTCCAATCATAACGGTGGTGACCAGTGCAAAAATTAAAGGCATATCTGCTGCAATCATGGTGGCGCAAATAGCACCAGCCAAAGCCAGAATCGAACCAACCGAAAGATCTATACCAGCGGTCAAAATAACAAATGTCATGCCCATCGCGATGATCGCGTTGATTGACGTTTGGCGTAAAATATTCAGTAGATTATCAACACTAAGAAAACTTGGGCTCGCAAGCGAGACCAACGCCATCAGGATCAGAAGGCCTATCAGCGACTTGTTATCGCTCATAAAGGTTTTAATCGGCATTTTTCGTCTCCATTTGAATATCACTCACGGTACAGCGCAGAATACTTTCCTGATCCGCATCGTCATGAGAAAATGATCCTGTCAATCGACCTTGAGACATGACAAGAATACGGTCGGAAATCCCCAGTAACTCAGGCATATCCGACGACATCAGCAGGATACAAAGCCCCTGTGACTTCAATTGATTAATAAGTGCATAAATTTCTCTTTTGGCCCCCACATCGACACCACGTGTCGGCTCATCCAGAATCAAAATACGCGGTTCGGGCACCAATGACTTGGCGATTGACACTTTTTGTTGATTACCCCCAGACAATTGAGAAACCAGCGCATCGACACCGTGCGTTTTGATAGAAAAAGCATTAATGTATTTAGATACTTCCGCTCGCTCAGCCTTTTTATCAATGACACCCAGCTTATTCGAAAACTTAAATAGACCCGTGAGCGACAAATTTTGTTGCAGGCCATGACTTTGTATTAACCCTTCAAGCTTGCGATCTTCGGTTACATAACCGATACCCGCTTTGACACCGTCCAATGGTGAGTTTATGTCTGTCGTAACGCCATCAATTCTAATTGAACCATTACTCGATCGATTCGCACCGTAAATAGTTTTGGCAAGTTCAGTTCGCCCTGCTCCAACCAAACCAGCAAAACCAACCACCTCTCCGACTTTGGCTTCAAACGAAACATTGTCAACCCCATCGGCTGATAGGTTTTCAACTGTTAACCGAACCTTGTCAGGTTTAGCGGGTATATAAGGGTATTGTTTACTAAGTTCTCTACCAACCATATGTCGAATCAGGGTATCTTCATCGATATCAACAACTGATCCTTGATGCACCACTTCACCATCACGCAAAATGGCAACTTCATCGCATAAAGTGAAAATTTCATTAAGTCGGTGAGAAATAAATACCAAGCCTTTACCCTGATCGCGTAAGTCAGCTACGACTTTGAATAAGATCTCAGTCTCAACTTC
>CAWVZP010000204.1:0-5757 GCA_963934675.1 uncultured Gammaproteobacteria bacterium
GTGGTAGCAATGGGGGCAGAAGAACACGCCAATCCGTTTTTAATCTATAGCGATATTGTGATCGACTACAATACTAGCCCAGTCACTGTCTGGTGCTGGTGGCAGGCGAATGGCACTGATTTGCAAGGCTGTGCCTTAGTTAAGGTTGCCGAAGAGGGTGTTTTGCACGAAAAGATTGCTTACTTTTCTAAACTGCCCTAGCTGATCGCGCAAAAAATGAGTTGAGAATAATATTTGTATAAAAAAAGCACGACCTCAGCCGTGCTTGGTGTGTTTTCTATGCTGCTTTAACTTCGTGTATGTGAACATCTTGCTGTGGGTAAGGGATACTAATACCCGCTTCATCGAGCTTAACCTTAATGCCTTCGAGCAATTCAGCACGAACGCCCCAGTAGTCAGTCGAATTTACCCACGGGCGTACATTCAAGTTAACACTACTATCACCTAACTCTGCAACGGTAACCCCTGGAGCGGGGTCTTTCAAAATAAGCGAGTTCGACTCTAAGATGCTCGTAATAATGTCCCGTGCTTGACCAATGTTATCGTCATAACCAATACCAATAACTAGGTCGATACGACGCGTCGGAAAGGCACTGGTATTGATAATATTGCCGCTCAGAATGGCTGAGTTAGGAATAATAATGCGTTGATTGTCACCGGTATGCATTAAGGTTGCGAACAAACCGATTTCATCAATCATACCGGCGGCGCCGCCAGCGGTAACGAAGTCACCAATTTTGAATGGCCGAAAAATGATGATCATAACGCCAGCCGCAAAATTAGATAACGAATCCTTCAGCGCTAAACCAACAGCAAGACCGGCAGCACCTAAAATTGCCATTAGCGAGGTAACGTTCACACCGAGAGAATCTACGGCGGCAAGTACCACTGCAACTATTAATACGCCGTAAGAAATACTACCCATAAAATCGACTAGCATCGAATCTGTACTAGACTTGCGCAGAGCCTGTTTGAGTAGGTTGCTTAGGATTCGAGCGATGATTTTACCGACAATAAATATCGTAATTGCGATACCAATTTTAATGCCCCAGTCGGCCCCGTTATTGGTGATCCAGTTTGTTATGTTGTCCATTCATTAGTCCTATTTGTTGAGTTTTTTTAGAATAATAAAGCAACGCATGATTACTTTTGATGACTGAACTCATTTGATTGAACTAAATTGTTTGAGTTAAGTTGATCAATGTCGAATGCTTGGAACTTCTTGTCAGTGATTAGTATAACGAATGACTGGACTGATGAAAATATACTGGCTTTGATCTATTAAGCTGTAATTATTAAAGACTGTAAATATAAAATTGATTGGGTTGTGATAGCCGTTATATACATTATTGAACTTACTCAGGATATAGTCATGGTGACACTATCGAGCTGGCTGAGTTTGTTTCGGCATCTTGATTACACGAAGTTTTGAGTTTGGTTCCTGCAATAGTCAATGCGCTGTAGGCTTAAAACTAATTTCAGTAACCAGTTAGCCAGCAGCAACTAGACTAAAGTTATAATAATCACCATAACAAATAGGAGAAAGGCTAACGCCATGTCGATAAATGATACTTGTGGCTGGACCGAAATTGCCGGTCGATGGAAACAATACCCAACACTAAGCAATGACCATCTGGCTGACTGGGTCGTTATTGGCGCAGGTTTCACTGGCATTGCAGCTGCCAGGCGCATCGCAGAACTCGACCCTGGCAAACGGGTGGTGCTGATTGATGGTAAACAACCGGGGCAGGGCGCGAGCGCTCGAAACTCTGGTTTCGCGGTCGCTTATGAGTCACCGGGCCATGCTCAAGTTCACACTAAAGCTGGACGTGACAGTTATATGGCAAGGCATACCATCGATAGTGCCGGCGTTGCCGAGGTCGAAAGGCTAGTGAATAAGTATCAAATAGCTTGCGACTGGAGCAGAACGGGGTCAATCCATGCAGCATCAGATCCAAAAAATTTCGATGCCATTAATCAACACCAACAATGCTTTTTGGACATGGGTATTGAATCGTCATTATTAAACCAGCAACAGCTGAAGGCTCGGTTGGGTACTGATCATTATGGTCTTGGCATTTATTGCGGTGGTGGTGCTTTGCTTCAACCCGCCACACTGGTAAAAGGCTTGCTTGAATCGTTACCGGAGCAGATTGAAATTTATGCCGAATCACCCATTATTGGCATTCAGCAAGGGCTGGATTCTTCAGTAACCATACAACTAGCGACTGGCGAGATAAAGGCTAAAAAAGTAATTGTCGGCGTGAATGCTTTTCTACCTCGATTGGGCTTAGCGCAAAATCGAGTATTCCCACTCGCGTTAACAGCGAGTCTTACCCGTTGTCTAAATGATGATGAGCTAAAGGAAATGAAGGGGGTCGAACCCTGGGGCGTGCTGTCGCCGCAAGCACTCGGAGCGACCTTAAGATTTACCGCCGACAAACGACTGTTGATTCGCAATACGGCTGAATATTTACCCGGCATCGATAGCAATCGACTACAAAAAAGGCGTCAGTTGCATCAGTCTGGCTTGCAAAAACGATTTCCTTGGTTAGCTGCCGACGCTATCGAAACAACTTGGTCGGGGCAAATTTGTGTCAGTCGTAACTCACGTCCAGTATTTGGTGAGCTGGAGAAAAATGTATTCGCATCCGGTTGCTATAACGCCTCAGGAATCGCCAAAGGCAATATCATGGGGAAGTTAATTGCGGAGCATGCACTCGGCCAACCATCTGAACTCGTCAACCTCGCTAGATCACTCGCCAAACCCGGCTGGATTCCGCCAAAATGTTTTTTTTCGCCACTGGCTAAAATGCGCATGGCTCATGATCGCGCGAAGGGGTTGTCTGAAACATAGGAGTCTGTCGACGACTGTTTATGCCTATGTCTATCTGGAGAGTTTTGCGTTTATCTCAGCTATCGACATCCAGCGGAAAAATGGGGCGTGGAACATTCTGATAGGGCAGGCGATTATATTGTGGTGTACAAAGTGCCCCGCTGTCGCAGACGATAACCTGACCTGCTATTGGCTCGAAAGCGGCTCGAAAGTGTTGCATCGATTTAATCGCTACGATTTTTTTCTTCTCGGGTTCGATCCCAAACGTCTTAAATTGTTGAAGGTCAAGCATCTGCCGTGCCAGCGTGGTAATCAAAATATCAATTTCTCCGACACGAATCACTGCCGAGGGCCCAAAACTGTCTTTCAGACCAGCCATCATCGGGCCGTCACCGACAAAGTTCCCATTGCAAAGCAGTAGCAACGTCGCTTTGACTGCTAGTGGGCCCCCGCCAAACGTTGGGTCCGTCTTGCCACCGAGCTCAATTTGAACCGAAGATCCTATCTTGCACAGCTGAAGTTGTTCTACCACAGCTGGATCGACTATGGGCCCAAAACAGGCATTTCCGACATTAACTTCCAACAGGGCTTTTAGCAATGCGGTCGAATCACCATAGGCACCAGCCCCAGGATTATCAGCATAATCAGCAATAATAAGTGGCCCGTTTTTGGATTCGAAACTAGTGGCATGATGTGCGGCCTCTTCTACGCTGTAATAGCGATTGAGCACAATATGACGCTTGTCCCAAATGTCATCAGCCAGTGACTTTGCAAAGCGTCGATGAGCATCAAAATCACCTTGCCCAGTGACCAGAACCGTTGGGCCGACTTCGCTGATATCGGCACTCGCAAAACCGCCATTGATACTGACGGCGAAGACATCTTCTTCCATTTCATACGTGAGAGCCTTTTCGATTCGCGCCAGCATCGGGCCGGTATCCGTGCGTCCACCATTCACTTCTTCGAGCATCGGTGCACGCGCCATGATAGTCCGCGGCGATATCGTGCCTGCCATTGTTTGTTGCAGAATATCGCCTGCCTGACGAGCGATCTGGCGCATATCTATATGGGGATAGGTTTTGTACGAGATAATAATATCAGCCAGCTCAATCATCTCGTCTGTGACATTGGCGTGAAGGTCAAGCGTGATGGCGATGGGTATAGACGGGTCAACTACTTGACGAATGCGACGCAATAGCTCGCCTTCACCATCTTCGCAAAAGTCCGGCACCATCGCGCCATGCAGCGCCAGCAAAATCCCATCAAGTTCCCCATTAAGAAAGCCCTCACTAGCTCTTTCGACGATTGGATCACAAAACCAGTTAAAAGCGGCCTGAGTTACCCTGCCGCTTGGCCCCGCATTGACGCTCAAAACATGCGTCATGTACCAGTCATAGGCAAGGCTAGAATCCACAAATCCGGCCAGCTCGGTATTGGCATTAGCTCGTTCTTTGAGCGCTGTTTCGCCGGATAAAAAGAAGCGGTTGCGAAAAGCGGCCTCGTCGGTTTGATGGTTGCTGAATGTATTTGTCTCGTGAAAAACTTCAGCGGTAAGCACTTTGAAACTCATTTTCTGGACACCTTTTTTTAAAACTATATTGAAATTATGATGAAATACGATAGGCGACTGAATCGCAGCCATTGGAGCATAGCATGGGCAATATGGCCTTGTATTTTTGGTTGCAACTCGATAGCGCCCCGCGAGGATATAGCCTGAGCCAGATAGAATAGATTAACACTAGGCGTCTGTCGGGCTGAGGAAATCGTAGCGAGGAAAATTTATTTTGATTTGAATTTTTTTGATCGAATGAGACGAATAGTTGCTCTATTCAACTAATTGGATAAAAAAATCTGGCCATAAATGGCCTTTCCGCAGAACTGTATGGATGCAGCGGTTCGGCGCCCTGAAAGTAGAGCAAAGCATCGTTGCAGGGATATCACTAATTAGAATAACGCAGGAGCAGTTATCGAGGAGTGATTGACGAGTAAACTCACCTTAAGTCTGACAGGCTCCTAGCAATGCAGGACAGTCGTATATATTACTCTCCGACGTATTAAAGCTATGATCGAGACTTTTTTAGTTACAGGATCGATCAAGTCAGCAAAGCTCTCTTCCTTGCACTGCTTGTTAGATCCTGAATATGTTGAATCGTCAACGTTTGAAGCCGATATCGCCGATATTGAAGTTGCAGCCTTGCTTCAGAGTTTCAAGCTATACACGACATCCATGTCGATAACTCATTTGAATTGAGACATTTGTCAGTGGCGAAGAATCGATACCGACAGTCCTTGGCCTCAAGCCTATTGGTGGAGAGAGTTTAATGACGTAAGGGCGTCAATAAAAAAGTTTTTCATGACTTTTTTGTTCCTAGGCAATTGCGCCTGTTCTAGAAGGTTGTTCCAATTAGTTGCACCCCTGCAACGACCACGAGTCGACGGCTGAAGTCTCAGAAATAGTGCATTCTTATAAATACCACTAATTTAAAGGTTACCTACCGATAAGTTATATATTAGTTATTTAATGCCGAGTTCCGACATGGCCGGCATAACTATCACCCAAGAATTCACCGAATATCTCGTTTACTTTAGGATGACTAATGGGTTTACCCGAATCATCGATCAGCAGGTTCTGCTCTGATACGTAGGCCACATAAACCGTCAATTCATTTTCAGCCAGTAAATGGTAAAAAGGTTGGTCTTTTCGAGGGCGAATATCTTCTGGGATTGATAGCCACCATTCTTCGGTATTATTGAACTTGTGATCAACATCGATAATGACACCCCGGAAAGGGTATTTCCGATGTTTAACTACTTGTCCAATCGAAAACTGCGTTTGTGTTATGTTCATTTCACACACCTAAGTAGGGTTGAAGATCTAATTTTTTAATCGAGAGCACTAACAATATCTTACTCCTTAGATA
>CAWVZP010000205.1:0-5736 GCA_963934675.1 uncultured Gammaproteobacteria bacterium
GTTAATCAGGTTAATCAGGTTAATCAGGTTAATCAGGTTAATCAAGTTAATCAAGTTAATCAAGGCGAACCGATTATTTTGTTGCATGGCTGGGGTATGAGTGCCTCTGTTTTTGATCCGCTGCGTGATGTGTTATCTCATCAGCGTGAAGTCATCACTGTCGATTTGCCCGGCTATGGGCAGAATCAGTGGGATGAGTCGCTGTGTTTCGAAGATCAAGTTGCTTTGATTAGCGAAAAAATACCGGAAGGTATTTTGCTCGGATGGTCAATGGGTGGTTTGTATGCGACTGAAATGGCAAGGCAAAACCCAGGTCGTTTTAATCGTTTAATTCTGATGTGTTGTAATCCTTGTTTCGTGCGCCGAGAGGATTGGCCTTTTGCGGTTGATGAATCAGTATTCGACGATTTTTCTCAGTTATTACAGGGGAGTTGGCAAAGCACAATAAAGCGATTTTTATCATTGCAAATGCTCGGCAATCCTAATGCTCGTCAGTTGGTGCGAGATTTAATGGTTAAGCTTGAGCAGGCAGGTGAACCCGACGACGCGGCATTACGTTTCGGGCTTGATCTATTAAAGACTGCAGATACTCGTCTAGTTCTATCCCGGTTAGATTTGCCTATCGATATGATTTTTGGACGACTGGATGCATTGGTTCCTGCAAGCGTTGCGAAAGAAATTAGTGAAGTTAACTCCAATATTCAGGTAGACTTGTTGCTCGATGCCGCACACGCACCTTTTTTATCGCACACGGCACAAATTGCCTCGATGGTCATTACACGATAATGAATCGAATAATGTTTGAATTTTTCACCCCTCTCATACTTAATTAAGGTTTCACTCTTGGATTTGCTGAACTTGCCTCGGCTAGATAAGGCTGCGGTTAAAAAATCATTTAATCGCGCGGCTAAAACTTACAATCATGCTGGTGTCTTGCAAGACGAGGTGCTTTCAAGGCTGTTAGGCCGATTACAATATGTGCGCCTCGAACCAGCGTCAATTATCGATATTGGTTGTGGTACGGGTCGAGGTGTTACTGGTTTACAGAAGATTTATTCTGGCGCTAAAGTCATCGGTCTTGATATGGCTTATACAATGCTGCAAGAGGCTAAAAAACAATTCCGGTTCTTCAGTAAGAGGCGGATGATTAATGCCGATATGGAGCGTTTGCCGATTGCGAGTGATAGTTTCGACCTCGTGTTTTCCTGTTTGGCGCTACAGTGGGCCAACGATCTTAATGTTGTGTTTCGAGAGGCGGTTCGCATTGGCAAGCCTGGTGGTTTGTTCATGTTCGCCACTTTTGGGCCGTCGACACTTATCGAGCTCAAGGACAGCTGGTTTGAAGTCGATCAGCGTCCGCACGTGCACCAGTTTATTGATATGCACGACATTGGTGATGCTCTGATGAAAGCAGGCTTTTCGCAGCCGGTAGTTGATGCCGAGGTGATCAAACTTGAATACAGCAACTTTCGTCAGCTACTCAATGATTTGAAAAACATTGGTGCCAGTAATGCCGATAAGAATCGAAGCAAAGGCTTGATGACGCCGGGTCGGTTGAAAAAGCTAGAAGCGGCTTATCGTGAAAAAGGTTTTCAGGATGGTAAATTCATTGCCAGCTATGAAGTCATCTACGGTCATGCTTGGATTAATGAGGCGCCACCTACTGCATAGGGGGCAGCAGTGGGTGAGGCTGTATCCAGCCCATTAAAAAAGATAGGCCAAGTACAATGAATAGGATGATGGATAAAGTGATTCGAATAGTGAGTAATTTTGCTGTACGTTGCTTGTTTTCTTTATCTCTAATGTAAGTGAACAGGCTAGCAGCCAGGCTGGCTAGTATTAGAATAAAGAGTATTAAGATGACGAATTTTATAAACATAATTTTAGGCAGGTAATTTTAGGAGCTTGAGTATATGAGCATAGATTCTATGCGTAGTCGACGCGCACTCTATATTCACAATTTAAGCGATATCATTTTTAAAAATTTAGGTGCGATAGTCGTCTTTAGATAGAGTTGCGCAAAAGAACTGAGGCAATAGTGTACTTGATAGGGGCTTTGACTGCGATATGATTATTCTGAACTGGGATTTTAAGCCCAGCTGGACCATGACGACTGTTACTTTGATAGTCGTGGCCCTATTTCTGAAGCTAGGATTGTGGCAGTTGGATCGTGCTGATTTTAAAGATCAGGTTAAATCTAAGTTTGAGTCTAGGCTTGCGACCGATTATCAGCGTTTTTCGGCAGCAGATTCATTAACCGATATTGACTATCGAAACTTGATTTTAAGCGGAAAATTTGACGTTAGCCGGACAATTTTAGTCGACAATAAATTATTTGAAGGGCAAGTGGGTTATGACGTGCTAACGCCATTTATTCTGGCTGGCAGCCGAAAGGTCGTGTTGGTCAATCGAGGTTGGGTTGCGCTGGGCAATAGTCGAGACACGTTGCCGGTGATTGAGCTGCCAGCAGCGCAAAAAGAAATTAAAGGTATTGCTTCAGTTCCGAATACGGAGGGCTTTCGTATGGGGGAAGTGTCCTTGACTGAAAATTGGCCACAAGTAATACCCTTTATAGACATCAAGGCGATGCAGGCGGCCTTTCCAGGTGGTCTGTCGTCACTAGTGTTATGGCTTGCGCCAGATCAGCCAGGTTTCTATCAGCGAAGTTGGAATCCAGTTTGGGCTGATCCTGAAAAAAGTCGGGCATATGCCTTGCAGTGGTTTATCTTCGCACTGATTGCAGTCGGATTATATTTGTTTTTAAACTTACGGAAATTGAAATGAGTGAAGAGAATAAAAGCCTGTTTTGGCATAGAGCCAAACTGCTTGCCTTTATAGGCGTTTTTTTAGCGCCTTTTATTGGTGGCTGGATGGCGCTGTATGTTTTTGAAGTCAGGCCAACCAGTGGCAATTATGGCACGCTTGTTCAGCCCGTTAAAAGGCTGAGTTGGCCTGTAATGGAAAGTACTAAAGGTGATATCTATGAAAATGGAATGGGGCGCCAATGGTCTTTTATTATGTTTAGTCAGGGGCTTTGTGCTGAATTATGCCAATCCAATCTATACTATATGCGCCAGTTAAGAACTTTGCTCGGACGTGATACACAGCGTATTTCAAATGTTTTTATCAGTACACAACCCCTCAGTGAAGAACTAAAGGCTTTTTTTGTCGATTATCCCAATCTTATTGTTATTGATGAAGTTAATGAATTCCCACTATTTGAGCAGTTTCAGATAGAAGGCGAGGATGCTGTGGGTGTGTCGCCTAAACAATATTTAGTCGACCCCGACCAAAACTATATGATGCATTATCCGGCTGAGAACGATCAGAACAAAGCCTTGGAAGATATTCGAAAGCTGATAAAGTTATCCCAGATAGGTTGACTTTGATATGATGTTCAGCCAATTACACTGGGTTCGCCCTTCAAAAGCCAGAATATAAAATGACTGCTCTAACAATGGCCACTTGGTCGCAATATTATAAATTGACTAAACCCAAAGTGGTTTACCTCATTGTTTTTACCGCAATGGTCGGCATGCTGCTAGCGGTTGATGGCGCAGTGCCTCTCGACATCTTTGTTTTTGGTTTGCTTGGGATCGGTTTCGCGGCGGCTTCTGGTGCAGCGATTAATCACGTGGTTGATGAGCGTATCGACCAGCTGATGGAGAGAACAAAGGATCGTCCTATTGCGAGTGGCGATATAGGGCAGGGTAAAGCGTTGGTATTTGCGCTTTCCCTTGGCGCAATCGGCATTGCGATGCTGCTGGTTTTTATTAACGTACTAACGGCAATATTAACTTTTTTCTCTTTAGTTGGGTATGCGTTGATCTATACCATGTACTTAAAGCGAGCGACACCTCAGAATATTGTGCTTGGTGGTGCCGCTGGAGCCGCGCCACCATTGTTAGGTTGGACTGCGGTAACCGGGCAGGTTGAAACTGAAGCGCTGCTGCTATTCCTTATAATTTTTATCTGGACACCACCACATTTCTGGGCTTTAGCAATTCGGCGACGAGAAGAGTATGCAAAGGCGGATATTCCAATGCTGCCTGTGACGCATGGCGTCTACTTTACTAAGATTCAAATTTTGCTCTATACGATACTTTTGTTTATCGTCACTCTAGTGCCATTTTTGATTCAAATGAGTGGTTTAATATACCTTGCGGGTGCAGTGTCTCTTGGTATTGGGTTCTTATACTATGCAGTCAAACTTTATCGTGATGATGAGCCAAATGTCATTGCGATGAAAACATTTGGCTATTCTATTTTTTATCTAAGCGTTTTATTTGGCTTCTTACTACTGGATCATTACGCCAGAATCGTTATTCGGTTATATCTTTCTTGAAATAAAGTTGGAATTTAAGCTTGAACTGACTTATTCAAGCACCTACAGAGGCCATTACTATTTTTACCACAGTAATAATGGTAAGAACAAACGTTATGCCGAATAAAATACCTATTGCGATAAAGTGAGAGATTTTTCCATGTTTGAAATCACGCTCTCGATTAGCGTTACTTTGAACGCCGATAAAGGCCGCTAAGGTGCTCGAAAGAAGTTGCCAAAAGCTAATAGTGATTGTGTTTTCATTGGTTGCAGTAGTTTCTTTCACGGCATTTGTCCGAGTTTTTCGACTGGGTAAGTCAGATTTTTCATTGTGCCGGTTATTAGTCATTGTTGATATAGATGTGTCGAGCCGGTGAGGTAATTAATCTTAATCTGCGTGTTGAATATAGTTTAAATATATCTAAGCCTTCAGATAGGCCGATAATGGATATGATGGCAAGTAATTAGCATTTAGGCGAGGCAACCCTGCGGATATCATCAACTCGCGACAATACTGGGCATTGCCGCAGGAGCGGCACTGTGCGGGATGAAAAACCATGAACCCACCGCCGAATCGGCCAGCAGTCTTAGCCAAAATAATAGAGCGCACTTTCGTTGCCAGTACGATTTAGGCTGTTATCAGGCACCCAGTCTCAATAGCATCAGAAACCGGTTGATACGGGTCGATCCAATCGAACTGGACAAGGCCTTTATGCGCTGGAATAAAGCCTATGCAGAAGATGATCAGTCGTTGGCAATCGATGGCAAAGTCAGGTGCAATGGGTTTGATGCCTCTGGACATCAAACACAAATCATGAGTGCGGAGGGGCATCACACCGGTATTGGTTACACCCAAAAAAAGTAGGTGCTTTGCCGAGTGGAGATGGATCTGACCAAGTAAAACAAAGGATAAAGGTATTACCGCCGATGCCTTACATACGCAGATTGAATTAGCGCACTAACTGGCTGAGCAGCGACAAGCGTATGACTACTTTTTTGTGAAAAAGAATCAACCCGCACTATTTAAATACATAGATTTTTATTACTGTGATCAACGACGACAGGCCGATTATGAAGATGAGGTTTGTCTTAGTCACGATCGAATCGAGCCGCGCAGAATATGGGTAACGACTGACCTGAATGAATAGGTCAATTTCCCCCACATGGCACAGGTTTACCGAATAGAAAGAGAAGTGACTATCAAGAAAACCGGCCCAACCACTATTGAGACCACTTACGGCATTACCATTAGAACAGTCGAGCAGGCAGGCCCCAAAACGATTTTACACCGAGTAAGAGGCCACTGGGCTGTTGAAGTATGCCATTATATTATCGACTGGATATGCGATGAAGGCCGATCAACCATCAGAACCGGGCATGGCCCCGAGAATATGACTCGACTCAGGCGCTTT